>JBNMGQ010000065.1:0-11826 GCA_050872345.1 Eubacterium sp.
GGCTAACATTGTTAGCCTTTGTTTTTTTACCTCAATGTCCCTGTATAATTGTGTTGAAATGATATGACCACCGTAGGGCAGGGGCTTGCTCCTGCCGAACATTTTTTTAATGAAAAGACCACCGTATGGGCGAACTGTGTTTGCCTTATTTTTTATACCTCAAAACCCCTGATTTTACGCCGATTTTTACAAAGGTCAAAAAAAGTCAAAAAAATTTTAAAAAAACTCTTGACTTTGTCTGACCTTTGTGCTATTATCACGATAGAAGGTCAAAGAAAGTCAAAGACAAACACAGATTAGTGAGATTTAACAGTGTGTCAAATGTCAGACACTTGACCTAAAAAATAAGGAAGTGATTGGAAAATGAAACTGAGTGATGCGATAGCCGATATGATTCTTAATATGTTTGACGAGAATACACCGACAATCCAAATTCAGCGTAATGATTTGGCACAGCAACTCGGTTGTGTTCCAAGTCAGATAAACTATGTAATCACCTCAAGGTTCACGCCTGAGCAGGGTTACAGGATAGAATCAAGGCGTGGTGGTGGAGGTTATATAATGATAACCAGAGCAGCCACTAAGGAAAATGCGATAATGTCACTTGTAAATTCAATCGGTACTTCGATTGATGAAAAAAGCGCCAAGGCTAATGTGTATAATCTCCATTACCAAGGACTTATAAGTGATAAAGCAGGACGAATTATGATGTCGGTTGTGTCCGACAGTAATTTCAAAGGTATCGATACAGATACTAAAAATCAAATCAGAGCAAGTTTGCTCAAACAGATGCTTTTAGCATATGTTGATTAGGAGGTATTTATTATGCGTTGTCAACATTGTAATCAAAACGAAGCAACAACTTTTATTAAAAGAAATATAAACGGTCATAAGGAAGAAATGCATCTTTGCAGTGAATGTGCAAAGGAACTCGGCGTTATGGATGAATTTCGTATGCCGAGTATGAGCGAAGTGTTCGGCGACACTTTCCTCGGCAACTTCCTCGGCGCAGGTGTAGCTGCAATGAACAGTCTTGCCGGTGTCGACAGATGTAACACTTGCGGCGCTTCTTTCAACGATATTGTCCAAAGCGGCAGACTCGGTTGTGCCGATTGCTACGATAAGTTTGAGGATAAGCTTGAACCTTCTATCAGAAAGATTCACGGTAAAACAAAACATATCGGCAAGTTCGTGTCCTACAGCGAAGAAAATGAGCAAAACGACAGCGAACAGGCAAAAGAACAACCGGCCCAAAAAAGCGAACTTGAATCTTTGAAAGAGCAATTGCAAACAGCGATTAATGAACAGAGATTTGAAGACGCAGCAGTAATCCGTGATAAGATTAAGGAAGTTGAGGAAGGCAAAAATGAGTAAGTGGTATAATTTTCAGGGAAATAACAGCGATGTTGTCCTATCGTCAAAAATAAGACTTGCAAGGAATGTGAGCGACGCTCCGTTTCCTACAAGGATGAGTAATGAGATTAGAAAATCGGTTTGCAAAAAGATTTTTGCAGCCGTTAAAAATTCCGACCAAGCCGGTGAGTTTGACTTAATTGAAATGCAAAGCGAAAACGATTTGAAAAAAATCGCAATGGCAGAGCAGGGTTTAATCAGTCCTGAATTTGCAAAGCAAACGGCTTTCGGCTCTGTCCTTGTATCAAAGGACGAGTCGGTGTCAATAATGCTTTGTGAAGAGGACCATATCAGACTCGGCGTAACCTTGGCAGGTCAAAATCTCGAGGATGCATATAAAAAGGCTGATGAGCTTGACGATATACTTATCAATAACCTTAAAATTGCTTTTGACGAAGGACTCGGTTTCCTGACTTCAAATCCTATGAATTTGGGTACCGGCTTAAAAGCGTCGTTTATTCTCCATTTGCCTGCAATATCGGCAAAAGGTATGATTTTATCACTTAGCAGTATGGTAAGTAAACTCGGCTTTAATATCAGACCTGTGTATAGCGAAAACAGTGATTTTTATGAACTGTCTAACAGAATTACACTCGGTATTACCGAAAAGAGCGCTATTGACAATTTGAACAGCATTTGCAATCAGATTGTTAAGCAGGAGCGTGCTTACCGTCAGGAACTCATTAAGTACGAAGATTTTGAGGATAAAATCTTCAGAGCAATGGGTACACTCAAAATGGCAAGAAAGCTTACCTCTAAGGAATTTTACAGCCTTATCTCTCTTGTAAGGCTCGGTATTTCGATGGGTAGCTTTGACGAAGAATACGAAACGGTTTCAAGGCTTCTTCACGAAGTAGGTACGGCAACGATTATGTCGCAAAGTGACGAAGGCTTAACTGTTGATGATACAAATAAAATCCGTGCACAGTATGTAAGAGAAAGCTTGAATTGAGATTTTTAACCTCTTTAAAAGCTTTCGAGGATGCTTAAAGGAGGAATTACTATGTACAAGTTCAGTTATTTTACTCAAAGAGCAAATGAAGTATTAAATTATGCTATCAAATCGGCTGAAGAATTTGGCCATAACTATATAGGCAGTGAGCATATTTTGCTCGGTCTGCTTAAATGCGACGGTGGCGTTGCGCTCAATACTCTTGAAGAAAAGGGCGTAACAGCCGACAGCGTCGAAGATTTAATTAAAGAATATATCGGTCAGGGTATGCAAACAAAACTTACTCCTGATGATTTTACCCCAAGGACTAAAAGAGTTCTTGATGTGGCTTTCCAGTATGCAAGAAGTATGAGAAGAAGCTTTGTCGATACCGAGCATCTTCTTATGGCAGTGCTTCAGGAGGGTGACTCTTATGCAGTTAAGTTCCTTAACTCACTCGGTGTTGACGAGCGTCAGCTTTTTGAAGAGCTTGTAAGCGAATCCGGCAGAGAGGACTCCGACGACAAAGGCTCATCAAAGAGAAAAGGTAAGTCAAAAACTCCTACTCTTGACGAGTTCGGCAGAGATTTGACTGCCCTTGCAAAAGAAGGCAAGATTGACCCTGTTATCGGCAGGGAAAAGGAAATTGAAAGAGTTATTCAAATTCTTTCAAGAAGGACTAAAAATAACCCTTGCTTAATCGGTGAACCCGGTGTAGGTAAAACTGCTATTGCAGAAGGCTTGGCACTTAAGATTGTTAAGGGCGAAGTTCCTGAGCTTTTGAGTGGCAAAAAGATTGTTGCCCTTGATTTGACCTCAATGGTTGCAGGTACAAAGTACCGTGGCGACTTCGAGGAAAGAATTAAAAAAGCTATGGACGAAGTTAAAAACGCTAAGGATATTATCCTTTTCATTGATGAGGTTCATACTCTTATGGGCGCAGGCGCAGCAGAAGGCGCAACCGACGCTGCCAATATCCTTAAACCGTCACTTGCCCGTGGCGAAATTCAGGTAATCGGCGCAACTACTATTGACGAGTACCGTAAGAATATTGAAAAGGATGCAGCCTTGGAGCGTAGATTCCAGCCGGTAACGGTCGGTGAACCTACCGAAGAGGAAACTGTTGAAATCCTTAAAGGTCTTCGTGATAAGTACGAAGCACACCATAAAGTAAAAATCAGCGATGAAGCTATCGACGACGCTGTTAAAATGTCGTCAAGGTATATTGCCGACAGATATTTGCCTGATAAGGCAATCGACCTTATCGATGAGGCTGCTTCAAGAGTAAGACTTAAAGCATATACTGCCCCTGATAATATCAAGGCAATGGAAAAGGAAGTTAAATCTCTTGAAGAGGAAAAGAGTTCTGCCGTTCGGTCTCAGGACTTTGAACAGGCTGCAAAGCTCAGAGATAAGCAAACAAACCTTAAAAAGCTTCTTGATGAGGAAACCGAAAAGTGGAAGAACCTTTCATCTCATCAGGTTAAAGAAGTCAGCAGTGAAGATATAGCAGAAGTTGTATCTTCTTGGACAGGTATCCCTGCTACTCAAATTACTAAGGAAGAATCTGAAAAGCTTCTTCACCTTGAAGAGGAACTTCATAAGAGGATTGTCGGTCAGGATAAAGCAGTGTCTGCCGTTGCCCGTGCAATCAGGCGTGGCAGAGCAGGTCTTAAAAATCCAAAGCGTCCTATCGGTTCGTTTATCTTCCTCGGTCCTACCGGTGTAGGCAAAACAGAACTTTCAAAGGCTCTTGCCGAAACTATGTTCGGCGACGAGGATGCTATTATCAGACTCGATATGAGTGAGTATATGGAGAAGCATACGGTATCTAAACTTATCGGTGCGCCTCCGGGATATGTCGGCTTTGACGAGGGTGGTCAGCTTACGGAAAAAATCAGAAGAAAACCTTATTCGGTAGTTCTTTTTGATGAGATTGAAAAGGCTCACCCTGATGTGTTCAATATGCTTCTTCAAATCCTTGAGGACGGTGTTTTGACCGACTCTCAGGGCAGAAAGGTAAGCTTTAAGAACGCAGTAATTATTATGACTTCAAATGTCGGCGCTTCTAAGATTACCGACCCTAAGCTTGCACTCGGCTTTGAGCATAAGGGTGACGGCGAAAAGGACGAAAATGTTGATATTGAAAAGCTTGTAATGGCTGACCTTCGTGCAACATTTAAGCCTGAATTTCTTAACCGTGTTGATGATATTGTTGTATTCAAGCAACTTGAAAAAGACGATATTAAGGAAATTGCCCGTCGTATGCTTAAGTCACTCAATAAGAGATGCGAGGAAATCGGTATCGAGCTTGATGTTACCGACAACGCTATCGACGCTATTGCTGACAAGGGCTTTGATAAAGTCTACGGCGCAAGACCTCTTCGTCGTGCTATCCAAACTAAGATTGAGGATAAGCTTTCCGAACTTATTCTTGAGGATAAGGTGGCAGGCAAGTGCAAAGTAGACTACGCCGACGACGAATTTACTTTCACCAACGAAAAGTAATACGATAATAAAGGCATTGGTGGTTTTCATCAATGCCTTTACTTGAACATATATATGTAATGTTCAATCCTATTCTTGGCTTCCTCTGATGAGGAAGCTGTCAGCTATGCTGACTGAAGGAGAGAAACAATTTATCTAATCACCGTTTTTACATATATTTGCTTTATTACTTTTACTAAATAAATATTTTAAAAATTTGTTAACTCTATTGACAAATGGAAAAAAATTGCTACAATAGTATTTGTTAGCACTCGAGGACAAAGAGTGCTAAGTTGACTGGTTAATAATTTTAGAGGTGATAAATATGACAATCAAACCACTTGCAGACAGAGTTCTTTTAAAATCTGTCGAAGCAGAAGAAACAACTAAGAGTGGCATTATCCTTGCTGCATCGGCACAGGAAAAGCCTGAAATGAGTGAGGTCGTAGCAGTAGGTCCGGGTACTGAAGAAAACCCTATGACCGTTAAAGCAGGCGACAAGGTAATCATCAGCAAATATTCAGGCACACAGGTTAAGCTTGACGGTGTTGAATATACTATCACATCCGTTAAAGATGTACTTGCAGTAGTAGAATAATCGGAGGTAAACAGTTATGGCTAAAGATATAATTTACGGCGAAGACGCAAGAAAAGCTCTTCAGGCAGGTATTGATAAGCTTGCCAACACAGTTAAAATTACACTCGGTCCTAAGGGTCGCAATGTTGTACTTGACAAAAAGTACGGTGCTCCTCTTATCACTAACGACGGTGTAACAATCGCAAAGGAAATCGAGCTTGAAGACCCGTTTGAAAATATGGGTGCTCAGCTTGTTAAGGAAGTTTCATCTAAGACTAATGACGATGCCGGCGACGGTACAACTACAGCTACTCTTCTTGCACAGGCTCTCGTAAGAGAAGGTATGAAGAATGTAGCAGCAGGCGCTAACCCAATGGCTGTTAAAAACGGTATTAAGGCTGCCGTTGACGCAACTGTTGAAGCAGTTAAGGCTAACAGCGAGCAGGTTAAGGGTTCGGCAGATATTGCAAGAGTTGCAACTGTTTCTGCTGCCGATGAATATGTAGGCTCACTCATTGCCGACGCTATGGAAAAAGTTTCTGCCGACGGTGTTATCACTATCGAAGAGTCAAAGACTGCCGACACAACTTGCGAAGTAGTTGAAGGTATGCAGTTCGACCGTGGCTATATTTCACCTTATATGGTAACCGATACCGATAAGATGGAAGCAGTTATCGACGATGCAATGCTTCTTATTACAGATAAAAAGATTTCTACAATTCAGGATATTCTTCCACTTCTTGAAGCAGTGCTTAAGAGTGGTCAAAAGCTTGTAATCGTAGCAGAGGATGTTGAGGGCGAAGCTCTTCAAACTATCCTTCTTAATAAACTCAGAGGTACATTTACCTGCGTTTGCGTTAAGGCTCCTGGCTTTGGCGACAGAAGAAAGGAAATGCTTCAGGATATAGCAATTCTTACAGGTGGTCAGGTTATCACTTCAGACCTTGGTCTTGAGCTTAAGGATGCTACAATGGATATGCTCGGTAAGGCTCGTCAGGTTAAGGTTACTAATGAAAATACTATTATCGTTGACGGCGCAGGCAACAGCGACGAAATCAAGAACAGAGTAGGTCAGATTAAGACTGCTATTGAAAATTCAACTTCTGATTTTGACAGAGAAAAACTCCACGAGCGTCTTGCAAAGCTTGCAGGTGGTGTTGCTGTTATTAAAGTCGGCGCAGCTACCGAAACCGAAATGAAAGAAAAGAAGCTCAGAATCGAAGATGCTCTTGCAGCTACTAAGGCAGCAGTTGAAGAAGGTATCGTAGCAGGTGGTGGTGTTGCTCTTATCAACGCTATTCCTGAGGTTGAAAAGCTTCTTGATACAGACGATGCAGACTTTAAGACAGGCGTTCAAATCGTTCTTAAGGCTCTTGAGGAACCTGTTCGTCAGATTGCTAAGAACGCAGGTGAAGAAGGTTCTGTTATCGTAGATAAGATTAAAAATTCCAACAAGGTCGGCTACGGTCTTAACTTTGCAACAAATGAATATTGCGATATGATTGAAGCAGGTATCGTTGACCCTGCAAAGGTAACTCGTTCTGCTATTCAAAATGCTTCATCTGTTGCAGCTATGGTTCTTACAACCGAATCACTTGTTACAGATATTAAAGACCCACAGGCTGACGCAGCTCAGGCAGCAGCTCTTGCAGCAGCACAGGGTGGAGGAATGTATTAATAAACATTCCGAGATGTTGACAAAATGAGAATATGCCCTTATAATTAGGGCATATTCTTTTTGTTATATTGAAGGTAAAAATATGAAAACTAAAAAAATCATATCGGTTATATTGTCACTCGCTTTAGCTGTCGGTGTAGTTTCTGCTTCGGTTTATGAACCTCGTGCAAGCGTTATCACAACGCAGGAACTTGTGCCTACGGTTAACGATATGGACACACTTAACACTTATCAGGAATTTAATACTAAGGTGACAGACGGCGCATATGTCATTCCGGGTCTTATGTCCTCGGTGTCGTATGACAAACAGTTGAAGCGCTTTGCAACTACTCAAACTATGTGCCCACAGGCTATCTGCAAGGTCGGCCACTATACTCTTATCACTGCTTATGACAGCGCTACCGATTCTTCGGGTGCTTCAATTTCAAGGTCGGTTGTTTATGTTCTTGACGCTAATAACGCTCTTGCAAAAACACTCGTTCTTCCGGATTCATACCATGTCGGTGGTATCGCTTACGACAGTGTCAATCAGCTTATTCTTATTACAAAGGCTTCCAAGAGTGCAGTCGGTATAATCTCTCTTGAAGATTTCAACAGATATATGAACTTTTCAAGTGCTTTTGTAAATGTTGATTATACTATTGAAGAAAACGATTCCGACAATTTTATTGAATCTGCTTCAAGCGTAACATATAAAAACGGCCTTGTTTATCTTGCAACTTTCGGCGCAGGTGCTGACAGTTATGCTTATTGCTACACTCCTGTTTACGATAAGGTGAAAAATACTTATACTCTTCTTTATAAGTACAAAATGTCGCTTCCGAGCTATACTCAGGGCTTTTCTTTGAGTCAGTATAAGGGCAAACTTAGGCTTTTTGCTTCTGTTTCATACGGCAGAAACGAAACTAAAGGTATTTACCTTTCTTACCTTTACACCTATACTTTTGACGACCAAACAGGTACTAAAACATTTGACAATGTTCTTTCCTGCCCACCTATGCTTGAACTCACTTATTCTCAGGGTGGCAAGCTTTATTGCCTTTTTGAGTCAGCTTCTGCAATTTACCGTGGCGTTTCAAGAAAGCCGCTTTCATATGTAGTTCCGCTTAAACTCAGTGCTCTTTGCGACGAAAAGCAGGGCAGTCTTATCAATGTTCGTACTTCTAATGTTGCAAACGGTAAAAGGGTTTATATCGATTGCGCAATACCTGATGCTAAAATTTATTATAATGTAAATATGCCGTACTACAGCACAAGCTATATTGCTTCGGCTTACAGCTATAAGGGTTCATACCTTAAGCAAAATTCAAGTATGGTTTACGCAGTTGCTGTTTTGAACGGCAGGATTATTGCAAGCGACGGTGCTTATATTTCCGTTTCCACTGCTTCTGCGCCTTCTAACCTTAAGGCTTCAAAGAAAACGAAAAATTCCGTTTCGCTTTCGTGGAGCGCTGCCTCAAATGCAACTTCTTATGAAGTTTACCAAAGCACAAGCAAGACTAAGAATTTCAAAAAGGTTGCAACTGTTTCTGCTTCTAAAAAATCATATAAATGCACCAAGCTTAAAAAGAATAAAACTTATTACTTCAAGGTTCGTGCAGTCAGAAACGGCTGTAAAAATTCAAAGTACACTTACACCGTAAGTGCCAAAACACTTAAGTAATTATTGTATATTATCACTAAAAAAGACAGGGTATTTTCTATCCTGTCTTTTTCTTTTATACACTTGTATATTTTTTAAGTTTGTGGTATTATATACCTAATAAATTATACAAATCGTTGGATTTGACATAAATCAGGAGGTCGTTATGCCTAAAAATAATAAACTCGGCTGTTCTTATTCAACACAGCTTAAGCTTGCAAATTCACTCAAGGAGCTTATGACAACTCAAAGCTTTGACAAACTTTCGGTGTCGGACATAACAAATCACTGCGCCCTTCACAGGCAAACTTTTTATTATCATTTTGATGATAAGTATGAGCTCCTCGACTGGATAGTTTATAAGGAACTTATTGAGCCACTTGTCGACGGCTTCACTTTTGACAATATGTATGAGCGCTTTATGAAGCTTTTTACAACAATGGTTGACGAAAAAAAGTTTTACCTCAATGCACTCAAAATAGATGTCGACGATATGTCAAGGTATATCAGCCGTCTTGCATATGACCAGTTTATGATTGTTATTGACTGTATCGAAAAAAATACAGGCGTAAAATCAAATCACGACGAAAATGTTATGTTTGCCGAATTTCTCGGCTACGGCTTCGTCGGTTTGGTGTTCGGCTGGGCACAAAGGGGAATGAAGGACTCACCCGAAGTTATGACCAAACGCCTCGAACGCATTATCAATAACCTTAAACATATCGCCGTCGAAAGTAATAAATAGTCGGCTGTGAATAAGCAGTCATAACCGCACCGAGGTGTCAAACAATTAGATTGTTTACTTCATTAGTGCAAACCGATTACTAAATTAATCTATATCAACAACGCAGGAACGATACGATTTTAGGTATCTAAGGATACCGTAATCGTATCGTTGGTGCTTTGAATTTTTAGCTCAGGGGCAGTACCATCGTACAGCACCCTTCCCTAAAAATCCAATTCTGACTACTTCTTCGCAACCTTACTCATTCGTGTTTAGGCTCCCTTGCAAAGGGAGCTGTCGGCTATGCCGACTGAGGGATTGTAAAGGCGAACACAGTTCGCCCGATTGATTTTTAATCTTCATTTAATCTTTTATTTTATTATAACTGTTACAGGTGATAATATGAGAATTTTAATAGTCGAAGACGAATACAAGCTTGCAGAACTTGTAAGCGAAAGATTAAAAAAAGAAAACTATCAAACGCAAATTGCAACCGACGGTCAAACGGGTCTTTACGAAGCTTTGACAAACAGCTATGACCTTTTGATACTCGACATTATGCTTCCTAAACTTAACGGTACCGAGATACTTCGTCAGGCAAGGCAGGAAAATATTGACTCAAAAATAATTATGTTAACTGCCAAAAGCACTATTGAGGATAAGCTTTTAGGCTTAAACGGTGGCGCTAATGACTATGTAACAAAGCCGTTTCATATCGACGAACTTGTCGCAAGGGTCAATATTCAGCTTCGTGGTACTTCTTCTCAAACTCAAAAGGGTAAGCTTAATTTCGGCGACATTGAGCTTGATACGAAAAATTCCGTTTTGTCAAATGTAAACACTCTTGAAAGCGTCGGCGTTATTAATAAAGAATTTCAGATACTTGAATATTTTATCAATAACCCTAATCAAATCCTTTCAAAAGAACAGATTTATGACAGGATATGGGGTTTTGAAAATGAAATAGAATCAAATAACCTTGAAGCGTATTTGTCTTTTATCAGAAGAAAGCTTAAAGCAATTGACTCTAAAACGAATATAAAAGCAGTCAGAGGTATGGGTTACAGATTGGAGTTTAACGATGAAAAAGCTTAAATCTAAAGTCTTTTGGGTTATTTTGTTATTGCTCAGCTTTTTTTCTCTTGTGCTCATAAGCGTGACAAATGTGCAAAACTACCGTCAGGAATATCATCAGGTGCTATCTCGCTTTGACAGAGTTGACAGCTTTGACAAAAAGCCTGACGGCAATATGAGCTTGCCACCGATGAATAATTCCGATTCTTCTCAAATCAGGTTTGCCGACGCTGTGGTTTATACGGTATTTCTTGATGAAGATAAAAATGTAACCGGAGTAATCAACCGTTCAAATAACGATGTGACAGATGATGAAATCAAAACTTTGGCGCAAAATTATATTTCCTCAAACGGTAAGGAAAAATCAGTCGGTAACCTCTACTTTTCAAAATATTCTTATTCGATAAATCATAATGTTTTAACAATTACCGATAATTCTCAAACGAACTCGAAGCTTCAAAAAGAACTTTTAATTTCGCTTTTTATGTTCTTGCTTGTTGAACTTGTTATTGTATTCGTTTCAAAAAAGCTTACTGCGTGGATAATCAAGCCGGTTTTGGAAAGCTTTGAAAAGCAAAAGCAGTTTGTTGCCGATGCTTCCCACGAGCTTAAAACTCCACTTGCCGTCATTATGGCGAGCAGTGACGCTCTTGAAAGCGACAGGAACGAAACCAAATGGCTCGATAATATTAAAAGCGAATCCGAACGAATGAATAAGCTTATATCAAGCCTGCTTGACCTTGCAAAAAGTGAAGAATATAACGACTCTCTTCAGCTTGAAAATGTCAATTTATCAAAACTTGTCGAAACTTCAAGCCTTGCTTTTGAAGGCGTAATGTTTGAAAAAGGCGTCGGTCTTGACTGCAATATCAAAGATGATATTCATATAAACGGCGACAGCGATAAGCTAAAGCAACTTGTGTCGATTCTTCTTGATAACGCAACTCACCACAGCTTTAAAAATACGAGCGTGGAGGTTGATTTGTATAAAGAGTCAAACACGGTTATTTTGGAAGTTAAAAACCACGGCGAGCCACTGCCGAAGGGTGACGAGGAAAAGGTGTTTGAACGCTTTTATCGCAGCGATGAAGCGAGAAACAGGAACGAAAACCGTTACGGATTAGGCTTGGCAATTGCTAAAAATATCGTCACTTCACACGGTGGTAAAATTACAGCCGACTCCTCAAACGGCATAACCACATTTAAAGCTACATTTTAATATTAAAGAAAAATCGGGTATTTTTAAAATACTCGATTTTTTTAATGTTCGTTTAATTTTTGCTCATTATTATTAAGACAA
>JBNMGQ010000066.1:0-11704 GCA_050872345.1 Eubacterium sp.
GACCTGTGGTCGCCTTTATAACTACTCACTACGAAACAGTCCACCGGACTGTTTCTCCCAAATTTGTTGCTCCCTATGGTCACCAAATTTGGAGTCTCGTGTCTCTTGTGCTACGCACAATTCACTCGTCAGCCGTCAACCTCTTTGCATACAAAATCTGACGCACCACTGTACGACAGATTTTGAGAAGGAGGAGCAACGCAGTGAATGAGGGATGAATTTCAAATCAAATATTAAAGAAATTCATCACGAATGATACGGAGTTTGTGACGACGCAAATTTACCAGCCCAAAATAATGGACAATAAGCTTTTTTCGCTTGCAATTAGAAAAAATAGATAGTATAATAATTTTGTGTAATTAAATGTTGGAGGTAGAATGTGGCGAATTTTAATGAAACTTTAAAGATATATATTAAAAACAGTGGGTATACTATATCTGAATTTGCAAGCAAATGTAACATTGACAGAGCTTGGCTGAGTAATGTAATGTCCGGCAGGAAAGAGTTGTCTAATTCAAAATTTGAAAATATTATCAACTCAAACCTACTTGACGATAAGCAAATCGAAGTACTTAAAAAACTTTATGTGGAAAAGGATTTCAGCGACCAAGAGGTTGAAAGAATTAATTATCTTATCAACAGAAGTTCAAGGCAGAGCAGAAGAGATGATTGCATTATTCCTGTTGACATTGACCTTGAACAGAGAATGCAACTCGGCAAAATCAATTCCTTAAGTGCACTTTATGCTTTGCTTTCAAATAGTGATGAATATACTTTTATTTATACAAATATTCCGGCTTCTATGGAAGAAGCTATTGATGTTATTTATCACTTTGTTGAACTTGACGCTAATCAAAGCAAGGACTACAAGCATATATTTTTCTCAAACGACGGTGAAGATACTCACAATATGAATACTTTTTTGACAATATGTGATTTGGCAGAGCTTGGTTTTTCAGGCTTTTCTGTTATAAGCGACATTAATGTTGAAAATATTGAAACTAATGATTTCTTCCCATATTTCTTAGTTACCGACAAGGCAATGATTCTTTTTGACTCGGCTTGCAGTAATGCGATAGTCACATTTGATGAGGGTATTATTAATATCCACATTCAAAAATTTGTAAAGCTTTACGATACCGGTAAAAAGCCAATTGTTCAGTTTGATGACGCAGTTGAGTTAATGCGAAGCCTTACAGTGCTTCACGACAGTTCTTCTGAATTTTCAATCACTCCTGATTTTTGCGTTACTCCACTTCTTGATTATGATATTCTTGCTTCCAACGCTGCACCTGATTTGCCGAATAAGGAATTTTTAATTCAGGCAGTGCTTAACCATTACGATATGGATTATTCCGAATTTTCAAACTTTATAACAATTGATTCAATCAATCGTTTTGCTGAAACAGGAACTATTTACGAAATACCGAGAACTTACCTCAGACCACTTAATATGAACAGCCGAATCAAGCTTCTCAAAAAGATTGGCGACAATATTAAAAACGCTAAATATTATAAGTCTTATATTTTAAACCCGACAAAAATCGAGTACAATTTATTTGATGTACAGCTTGAAAAAATCGGTGTAGTCGGCATATGCGGCCAGCGTAAAAAGAATAGGAATAATGATTTGTGCTTTAACGGTGAATGGTTGTTTACCATAGCCGACGAAGCATTTTATAAAGACTTCATTAATTTGAAAGAATATCTTGTTTCAAACTTGTATGTTTACAGTGATGATTTTGCTTATAAATATGTAAATAATCTTGTAAAAGAACTTGAAGCGCAGTACGAGGCTGATAAAAATGACCGTGCATAATATTGAACCGGTGTACAACAGCGACTCGAAAATTCTTATTTTAGGCTCGTTTCCAAGCGTTAAATCAAGGAAAGAAAGTTTTTTCTACGCTCACCCTCAAAACAGATTTTGGAAAGTGCTTGCAGGTATATTTAATTGCGATGTGCCGAAAACGGTTGACGACAAAAAGAAGTTTTTGCTTGATAATCATATCGCTTTGTGGGATGTTATTCACAGTTGCGATATTGTAGGCTCGTCCGACAGCAGTATCAAAAATGTTTTGCCAAACGATATTTCAATAATCTTGAATACGGCTGATATTGAAAAAATTATCACTAACGGCAAAAAGGCTGACGCACTATATAAAAAATATCTTGAAGAAAAAACGAATATTAAAGCAGTATGCCTGCCGTCAACAAGTCCTGCAAATGCACAGTGGAACTTGCAAAAACTTTGCGACGAGTGGAAAAAACAATTACTTTAAAATAAAAAAAGAGATGCAAAAACGCATCTCTTTTTTCTCTATCAATTTATTTAATAAATGCTGCCAAGCCGACACCGAGTCCGCTTACAGCCATAAGTGCTGCTAAAACGACAGCAGTTACTTTAACCCATTTTTGTTGCATTGTATCTCCTTATTTCATAAGCTTATCGGCATCTTCAAGAAGCTTTGATGCGATTTGCTTTGCATTATCTTCACTTGTGCCGATTGCCGTAATATACGCTTTAATCTTTGGCTCTGTACCCGACGGACGAACGATAACCTTGTTGCCGTTTGTCAATGTATAAGCAAGCACATTTGACTTAGGAAGCGTGATTTCGCTTTCTTCTTTAGTGTCAACCACGGTTGAAATTGAAGTCTTGTAGTCGTCAATTTTAGTTACCTTGTAGCCTGCAAATTCAGTCGGAACATTCACTCTTAAGCCGTCCATAATTTCAGCCATTTTTTCCATACCGGCTGCACCCTCGAAAGTATAGCTTTGAACGGTGTTGCAGTAATAACCAAATTCGTCGTAAAGGCTGTTCATAACATCAATAAGAGTTTTGCCCTTTGTTTTGTAATACGAAGCCATTTCGCAGATAAGCATTGAAGCTACGACTGCGTCCTTATCTCTTGCGTGAGTACCTGCAAGGTAGCCGTACGACTCTTCAAATCCCATAACAAAATCATCGGCTCTGCCTTCTTTTTCAAGCTGAGTGATAAGTTCGCCGATATACTTGAAGCCTGTGAGCAAATTCTTAAATGTGCAGTTGTACTTTTTAGCGATAACTTCTGCCAAATCTGTTGAAACGAAAGATTTAACGGCAATTGAATTTTCGGAAAGCTTGCCTTGTTCTTTCTTTTGCGACAAAAGATAATTGAGAAGCATTGCGCCGACTTCGTTACCACTCATAAGTTGGAAGTTGCCGTTGCCGTCGTTAACAGCTATGCCTACTCTGTCACAGTCAGGGTCGGTTGCAAGAAGAAGGTCAGGCTTAACTGTTTTTGCAAGTTCAAGAGCACATTCAAATGCCTGCTTAATTTCAGGATTAGGGAACGGACAGGTAGGGAAGTTGCCGTCAGGATTTTCCTGCTGTGGCACAACCGTTACCTTTTTAACGCCGATTCTGTCAAGAATTTTACGAACTGGCTTGTTACCGGTACCGTTTAAAGGTGTATAAATTACATTAAGGTCAGCCTTTTCGCAAATGCCTAAATTAACGCACTGCTTGATAACCTCGTCAAGGAAAAGGTCAATAACATCTTGACCCATATATTCAATAAGACCTTTTTCTTTAGCCTCGTCAAAGTCCATAGTCTTGATACCGGTAAAGTAATCAACCTTTTGAATAAAGCCGTATGTTTCTTCTGCTTCTTCGTCGGTCATTTGGTATCCGTTTTCGTTGTAGCATTTGTAGCCGTTGTATTTTGCCGGGTTGTGAGAAGCAGTTAAAATTATACCACTTGAAGTTTTAAAATGCCTGATTGCAAATGAAAGGCACGGTGTCGGCTCGAGTTCCTCATAAAGGTAAACCTTGATACCGTTTGCAGCAAGTGTTTTGGCAGCTTCAACGCTGAAATATTCACTTTTGATTCTTGAATCATAGCCGATAGCAATTGACGGATTTTCAAAATTCTTGTTGAGAAAATCAGCAAGACCCTGAGTTGCCCTGCCGACTGTGTAATAGTTCATTCTGTTAGTACCTGCGCCTATTACACCACGAAGACCGGCTGTACCAAATTCAAGCTCTCTGTAAAATCTGTCAAGGATTTCATCGTCGTTGCCCTTAATTGAAAGGAGTTCTTCCTTTAAATCAGGGTCGGCAGTTGCTTTTTCAAGCCAAAGGTTATAAAGTTCATTAGTTTTCATATAAAACACACCCTTAATATGTGGCTTATTGATAAAGTGGCTAAACCACGCCGAGTTATTAATCTCGTAGGGCAGGGGCTTGCTCCTGCCAAACAACTTTCTCAACAAGCTATTTATATTTTATTATTGTACTATATATTCTAACCTTATTAAAATATATTGTCAATATTCTTATTAAATGTTATAATTATTAACGGTGATGAAAAATGTATTCAAAAGTCAAAAGCCTCGGTATTAACGGAATTGAAACATTCGCTGTTACTGTTGAATGTGATTTGAGTCAGGGTATGCCGAAATTTGATATTGTGGGTTTGCCGGATACTGTTGTTATGGAAAGCAGGGAAAGAGTCAGAGCGACGATAAAAAATTGCAACCTTAAATTTCCTGTTTCGAGAATCACGGTAAATATTGCGCCTGCCGATATTAAAAAAGAGGGTGCACTTTACGATTTGCCTGTTCTTATTGCGATACTCAAATCGAGTGAGCAAATCAAGGGTAATATTGACGATTGCGCCTTTATCGGCGAACTTGCGCTTGACGGTGAAATCAGAAGGGCAAACGGTGTTTTGCCTATGATTATCGAAGCCAAACAGCAGGGTATAAAAACTGTTTTTGTACCAAAGCAGAACGCAGGCGAGGGCAGTGTTGTAAACGGCGTTGATGTTTTGCCTGTTTCTCATATCAGGGAAGTGCTTGCTCATATTTCGGGTGAAAAGAAAATTGAGCCTGTAAAGTATGAAGCTTTTGAAGAGGGCGAAGATGAATACAATGTTGACTTCAGCGATGTAAAGGGACAGCAGGCTGCTAAGCGTGCACTTGAAATTGCTGCAGCAGGTGGGCACAATATCCTTCTTATAGGTCCACCGGGTTCGGGCAAGTCGATGCTTGCCAAAAGACTTCCTACTATTTTGCCGGATATGAGTTTTGAAGAAAAACTGGAAACCTCAAAGGTTTATTCAATTGCCGGTAAAATTCCACCGGGTAAGTCACTTGTTGTGAAAAGACCGTTTCGTTCACCTCACCATACCGTTTCGGCTCAGGCATTGACGGGTGGTGGCGCTTCACCTAAGCCGGGTGAAATCAGCTTGGCTCACAACGGCGTTATGTTTATGGACGAATTTCCCGAATTTGACAGAAGAGCAAAGGAGTCACTTCGTCAGCCACTTGAGGACGGCGTTGTTACTATTTCAAGGACGGCAGGTACTTTCACATATCCGTCAAGTATAATGCTTGTTGCTGCTATGAATCCGTGCCCGTGTGGTTATTTCGGCCATCCGACCAAGCCGTGTACCTGTTCACCTTCGGCTAAGAGGAGGTATCAGGATAAAATTTCCGGTCCTCTTCTTGACAGAATTGACATTCATGTTGAAGTTTCACCGGTTGAATACAGCGACCTTGCAAACAAAGCAGACGGTGAAAAGAGCAGAGATATAAAAAAGCGTGTTGACAGGGCAAGGAAAATTCAACAGCAGAGATTTAAGGGTACTTCGGTTAAGTGCAATGCAAAAATGACTCCTAAAATGACTAAGGAATATTGCATTTTGGATGACGAGGCAGACGAACTTTTGCATTTAAGCTTTGACAGCTTTGCAATGTCGGCGAGAGCGTACGACAAAATTTTGCGCCTTGCAAGGACGATTGCCGATTTGGACGAAAGCGAAAATATTAAGAGCGAGCATATAGCAGAAGCACTTCAGTATAGAACTCTTGACAGAAAGTATTGGGATGTTTAATGAAAAAATCGACTAAAATAATCATATCCGTTTTGGCAGTGATACTTGTTTTTGTGGTAACATTTGATGTTGCGCTTGTTAATAAAAACAAGTTGTCAAAAAGCGATAAGGACAGTGTGAGTACCACTCAAACAACAGAAAAAGAAACAACGAGCGAGCCGTCTTATTCCGACCCGATTGAAGCGCAGGCGAGAAATATGGTTAAAAATATGACCCTTTACGAAAAGGTTTCGCAAATGTTTCTTTACTATATTCCTAAGGAAGAGCCACTCAAAAAAATGGCTCGTTGGCAGTTTGGAGGGTATATTCTTTTCTCTCGTAATTTTGAAAATTCAACTCCACAGCAAACGAGAGATGAGCTTGACGAATATCAAAAAGCGTCAAAAATTCCTGCTTTTATGGCAGTTGACGAAGAAGGTGGAGGAGTAAACAGAGTATCGCAGTATAGCCAATATCGAAGCGAACCGTTTCACGCAGGTATAACGAATTATCAAAAAGGTGGCTGGCAGGCTGTAATTGACGACGCTAAGGATAAAAGCGAATTTCTTTTAGACCTTGGAATCAACACTGTTTTGGCTCCTGATGCCGATGTGCCTTATTCACGAAGTGACTATATCTACTCTCGTGCATTTTCAACCGATGCCGACTCTGTAGCCGAATATGTTTCTAAAACAGTCAGCACTATGAAAAGCGAAAACCTTTTAAGTTGTGTCAAGCATTTTCCGGGTTACGGCAATAATACGAACACTCATACAGGCTCAAGCGTTGATAAAAGAAGTTGGGAAAGCTTTGAACAGCGTGATTTAAAACCGTTTAAGGCAGGTATTGAAGCAGGCGTACCGTTTGTTATGGTGTCGCATAATATTATTGATGATTTTGATAAGGGCGTTCCTGCTTCTCTTTCAAAAAAGATGCACGAATATATCAGAAATGATTTGAAATATGACGGAATAATTATTTGTGACGGACTCGGTATGAGTGGCGTCAGGGAATATGTAGGTGGCGACAAAGGTGAAGTTGCCGTAAGGGCAGTGATTGCAGGCAACGATATGCTTTGCGCTACAGATGTAGGCGTTCAGCTTCGTGCCATAGTTAAAGCAGTTAACGACGGAAGAATTGAACTTAGCCAAATTGAAGATTCTGTTACAAGAATACTTATGACTAAAATAAATTACGGCTTGATAGAAAAGGAGTAATCAAAATGGATATTAAAAAGGTTATGGAAAATCTTGACAAAAACGGAATGAAATCGTATTTTGTCGAAACTAAAGAAGAGGTAGTTCCTCTCGTAAAAACTCTTATTAATAAGGGCGAAAGCGTTTCGTGTGGTGGCTCTGTCACTCTTGACGAAACAGGCGTAAAAGAACTTATGGCAAACGGTGACTATGACTTTATCGACAGAACCGGCTTGCAGGGTGAAGAACTTCGAGATTCATATATCCGTGCTTTCGGCTGTGACACATTTTTCACATCTTCCAACGCCGTAACCGAAAACGGCGAACTTTACAATGTTGACGGTAACTCAAACCGTGTTGCTTGTATTGTTTTCGGTCCAAGGCAGGTTATTATGATTGTCGGTGTCAATAAGATTGTTAAGGATATTGACGAAGCAATTTACAGGGTCAAAACCGTTTGTGCACCTGCAAATACCGAAAGACTCGGTATTACAACTCCTTGCAATAAAACAGGCAAGTGTATGTCACTTTCTAAGGATAAGCCTTTCATTTGCGACGGTTGTGGCGGCGATACAAGAATTTGCTGTAACTATGTCATTTCGGCAAAACAGCGCCATAAGGACAGAATTAAGGTTATTATCGTAAATGAGAATTTGGGATATTAAACATATTAGCTTTCCCCTCAAGGGGAATGATGAAACGGCAGAAAATTCTGCCGTTATTTTTTTGCGAAAATCTATTGACAAGAATATAAAAGTATGATATATTGCAACTGTGCTATCAAAGGTATCACAGTTATCAACTTAGCTATCACTTAAAGAAGGAGGAATAAACTTGCTTTTTATTGATTATCACAGCCGAGTGCCTATTTATGAGCAGATTAAAGAACAAATAATTATGCTTATAAATACAGGCGTATATAAGCCTAACGACAAGCTTCCGTCTATAAGAGCACTTTCAAACGAACTCAATATTAATGTAAACACAATTAAGCGTGCGTTTACGGAACTTGAACACGACGGAATAACCTATTCGGCACAGGGCAGAGGAATATTTGTAAGTGAAAATCCTATCGGAAATGAGAAAGTAAAAGCGTCTGCGCTTGAAGATGCTAAGTCTGTTTTATCCTCCTGTAAAACAAAAGGTGTCAGCAAGGATGAGGTTGTTTCTCTTATAGATGAAATATATACGGAGGATAACAACGATGATTGAAATTAAAAATGTGACTAAAAAATACGGCAGTTTTACTGCTGTTGAAAATATATCTTTTACTGTTGAAGAGTCATCTATTTACGGTCTTGTCGGTTATAACGGTGCCGGTAAAACAACTCTTTTAAAAACAGCAGCAGGCATACTTAAAGCTGATGAGGGCGAAATCCTTTTTGAAGGCGAAAACATTTTTGATAACGGTGCTGTTCGTTCAAATCTTCTTTATGTTCCCGACGATGTTTATTTTATTAAAGGCGCATCGCTTGAAAAAATGGGTAAGCTTTATAAAGATTATTATCCTAACTTTTCAGCCAAGGTGTTTAAAAATATGACTGACGCTATGGGCCTTGACCCTAAAAAGAACTTAGGTTCTTTTTCAAAGGGTATGCAAAGGCAGGCTGAAGTTATTTTGGCTCTTTCAACAATGCCGAAGTATATGCTCCTTGACGAAGTGTTTGACGGCATTGACCCACACAAAAGAAATCTTTGTAAAAAAATCTTTCTTGAATATATGGCTGAAACAGGTTGCTCGATTATTATGAGCAGTCACAATTTGCAGGAAATATCCGACCTTTGCGACCATGTTGCGCTTATCAACGGCAAAAAGCTTGCAATGAATGTTTCGGTTGACGACGCAAGTAACGCTTATGTAAAATATCGTCTTATTTTTGACAGGGATATTGATAAATCGATTTTTGACGGTATTGAAAATAAAGGCATTAATATCGATAATAAGCTTGCAACAATTATTGTACCGAGTTCATTTGATGACGGAAGGCTTGCGTGTCTTCGTCCTATTCATATGGACAGTGTAACTCTTTCGCTTGAAGAGGTATTTTTGAATGAAATGGAGGACAGGGACTATGACATCTCCAAAATTTTCTGCTGATAAGTTTGCAGCTAAAAATGATTTGAAAAGAAGCTTTTCTCGTGTCATCATACCAAGCTTAATTTCATTTTTTCTGAGCTTTTATATTCTCGTTATCAATACATACGACACTATCATCTCAAATACCGGTCTTGAATTAAAAAGCAGATTTCGTTTTATCCTTTTTTCTGCAACGGTTAACGGCTATATAGTTGTGCCGATTTTGATGATTTGTGTAGGTGTTTTGTTCGCATTTGTTTCATTTTATCAAATAAATCGTAAAAACAGTGTCAACTTTTACTTTTCTTCGTCAATTGACAGAAGAACTTATTTTAAAAACAGAACGCTTGCAAGCGTTTCAATGATGGCGCTTACTGCCTTCGTTCCTGTTTTGTGTGATGTGATAATGAATATTCATTATTTTTCACACGCTGACCTTATTTTGTATCAGGGTTTGCTTCTGTTTTTGGAGCACTTTGTTAATATGTTCATAGGATTTTCTCTGATGAGTATATCTATGATGGCGTGTTATACAATTACCGAAAGTTTGGTGTTCGGTGCAGGTATCATCTGGTTTCCGACACTGCTTATTTATTCGGTAAATTATATTGCTCAAACATTCCTTCGTGGATTTGACCAGTCAATAGAGTTAATCAGAAGCAGCACATATGATGTATCTAACATTTTGCTCAATAAACTCTCAATAGTGAACCCTGTACTTTTCGGTAAAGCACTCGGCGATAACAGGATATACAGCAATATTTACTATGCTTCTTACCGTCCTGCAAAGGCTGAGTATTCAGAATATTTTGACGCAAATACTCCGATAGGCATTTTTGATTATTCAAAAACAGGCTTAAGCTATATTGCGCCTATTGTTATTTGGCTTCTTTTTTCGGTTGTATTTATTTTGATTGCCGAAAAATTGATTTTAAATCGTAAACTTGAAAATACGGCACTCCACGCTTCAAGACCTTTTATAAATTTGTTTGTTGCATTTGAAGTGTCTGCTTTTGCAATCGGTGACGCAATACTTTTCGGAAACGATGTTGAAGCAATTTCTAAAAATAAGTTTTTGCTCGTACTCCTTGCACTTGCTGTAGGCTTTGTGGTTTATTATGCGTTTATTTCAATTTCACGCAGAAGTATTAAACATTCGCCAAAATTTATTATTCCGGGTGTTGCAACCGTTGTGCTCGGTGCAGTTGCAGTAATAATTTGCAGTGCCGGTGCATTCGGCTACGCTACTTATGCTCCAAAGCTTGACAAGATTGAATATGCGTCCGTAACATCTTGCTACCTTGATGCTTCAGGCGTTATAAGCAACGATTCGTTTTATGAAAATTCTGCCTTTGATGTAACAACTATGTATTTAGGCGGAGATGCTTATATCGGTAAGTATACAAGCAAAGAAGGTATTGAAAAAATAGGCGAAATTCAAAAATCGGCTTATGAAAATGAAGCTAAAACAAAAACGATTTCGCCGACAGTCAAGGTTTTCTACCGTCTTAAATCCGGCAGAGAAATAACAAGAAGCTTTAATAATACCGATATTAAGATTCAAAACGAAATTTTAGCTCTTACCGAAACTAAAGAATATAAAGACGAACTTGAATTTTTAATGTCGTCAAAAAGGGCACAGGAAAAATCATCGGGCAATTATAACGAAAACAGGAATGTTAATACAAATTTCTTTTCTTCCTTTGATATTGAATCCGATGTGAAATACGGCCTTCAAAACGCAAGAGCATTTCTTATTTCAAAGGATGCTTTTACAAAGACCGAGATTGAAAATACACCTGCTCTTCGTGACGCAATTCTTGATGACCTTGAAAATGTAGGTTACGAGAAAATCTTAAATTCAAAAACTGCTCCACTCGGTGCAATTGATTTGAAGTACGACGACACGGTGAATAATTACAAAGGTAATGTTTATGCAAGCGACAATACATATTATATTTATGACTGTATGACTTCAACTCTTACTTATCTCAAATCGATAGGTAAGCTTGACGCTCTCAGTGACACTTCGTCGCTTGGCAATGCCGTATATGTTATCGCTGTAAAATCTTATGATTTAACCGGTTATGACGATACTTCTTTTGATTCAACAAGATTTACCGGTGGCAATATTAACACATCAACATATTTGGATTCAACCGGTGATGACTTCAGTGAAAAAGCGCTTTTGGAAACCTACAACCCTAAAAATAATGGTAAGGTAATTAAGGATAAAAAGAAGATTGAAAAGCTTTTTAACGCTTCGTCTATTTTTGCCAAATGCGAAAATGACAGCTATATTCTTCTTTTCAAATATGATAACGGCATTTATCTTTCAAGATACCTTTCAAAAGAAAATGCACAAAAGTATTTGAAATAATGATTAACTTAATAAGGTTTATCCTGTTTGCAAGTTATGTTTTACCCCAAAAAACAAACCCAAAACCCTTGAGCAGAATGCTTATCTTAAACTCCTTTTATAATTTGCAAACAGTAAACATAATAAAAGACTGCCGAGTAGCTACGGCAGTCTTTTTCTTTACTTATGTTGGCTCCCTTGTAAAGGGAGC
>JBNMGQ010000067.1:0-11258 GCA_050872345.1 Eubacterium sp.
AATGACATATTTAGACAAACTTATTTTAGAGTATTGTCCTGATGGCGTTCAATTTAAAGCACTTGGAGAACTTGGCAAATTCTATGGTGGATTAAGTGGTAAATCAAAGGATGATTTTAAAAATGGAAATGCTAAATTTATAACATATATGAATGTACTTAATAATATTTCATTAAATGTTGATGCTCCTGAAACTGTAAAAATATCTCCCACTGAGAAGCAAAATACAATTGAGTTTGGCGATGTGCTTTTTACAGGCTCTTCCGAAACTCCGGACGAATGTGGTATGTCATCAGTTCTTACAGTTGAAACTAATGAAAAATTATATTTGAATAGTTTTTGTTTTGGATATAGATTTAATGAACCTAATTTGATTATACCTGATTTTGCTAAATATTTATTTAGGTCTGATGAATTAAGAAAACAAATTAAGAAAACTGCAAATGGGGTAACTCGTTTTAATGTTTCAAAAGCCAAAATGGCAAAAGTGGTCATTCCGTTACCACCAATTGAGGTTCAAAGTGAAATTGTCCGAATATTGGACAATTTCACAGAGCTTACAGCAGAGCTTACAGCAGAGCTTACAGCAAGGCAAAAGCAATATGAATACTATCGTGATACTTTATTGTCATTTGACGATAAGGCTTGTTCACATATTGTTAAAGTAGAGAGAGAGAGAGAGAGCTAACACGCAGTAAAGCGATAAAGTGGCTTTCGATACAAGAATTATTTAATTTGAAAAACGGATATACACCTTCAAAAAGCAAGAGTGAGTATTGGACTAACGGAACTCTACCTTGGTTTAGAATGGAAGACATTAGAGAGAACGGACATATACTAAATGATTCTATTCAGCATATAACTCCCGAAGCAGTAAAAGGTAAACTATTTCCGGCTAATTCGATAATTTTAGCAACTTCTGCAACTATCGGTGAACACGCTTTGATTACTGTAGATTCTCTTGCTAATCAAAGATTTACATATCTTACACCAAAAGAAGAATATTTAACTCAACTCAATATGAAATATGTTTTTTATTATTTCTTTAAGATTGATGAATGGTGCAAAAATAATCTTAATATTTCAAGTTTTGCATCTGTAGATATGGACAAATTTAAGAAATTAAAATTTCCCGTTCCTCCACTCGAAGAACAAGAACGCATTGTATCTATACTCGACAGATTTGATAAACTTTGCAACGATATAAGCGAGGGACTTCCAGCCGAAATCGAAGCAAGACAAAAACAATACGAGTATTATCGTGATAAGCTGTTAACATTTAAGGAGAAAATTGTATATTAAAATGAAAGAAATTATTATCGGCGCATTATCAAGTTTGATCGCCTCTTTGATTTGGTTTTTTAGTGGTAGAATCATTGCAGCAATAAATTCAAGGAAGAAGATAAACCACTTACTTGAAACGTTATATGATTGTGCCGATCAATTTGATTCCGCTATAAATTTTAAGATGGTAGATGTAGCAGAAAGACAAGTAGATAAAATTATTGAATTGTATTACGAAATTAAAGGTGAAATATTATTTTTTACCTTCTTTAGTAAGAAGAAAAAATTATTTAATACTATTCTATACAATCTTTATTATACAGTATCTTACTACAAAAGATTATGGGTGGGTTATAATGAAGAGGACGAAAGGAAATCTGTTTTAGAAAGGTTTGGAAGAAAATATTACTATAATATTAAAACATACTATAAAGATAAAAGTGAAGACTCTGTAAGTTTTCTTATTTTCTCTGTGTCTGTTTTGCAAGCCTTAAATCAAAATAATTGTGTGAAAAAATCGTTGCTTAATAATTATAGTGTACACAATAATTGTAATTTATATGAAACTTATTCAACTCTTATAGCTGTTAAAAATTTTAAATATAATAGGCATTATAATAGATACGACTTACAGAAGGACATTTTTACCAAAGAAGAGTATGAATTGTATTTGAGAAAAAAGTTAGGATGTGTTAAATCATGAGAGAATATAATGTTGTAATGTCAACTGCCGAAATTGAGGCAAGACAAAAACAATATGAGTATTATCGTGATAAACTGCTGACATTCAAAATTAGGAATTCGTAATGCGTAATTCGTAATTGTTGTTTATCCTTTAATTACACATTCCGAATTAAATTTAAGGAGAAATATATGAGCTATATTCCAAAATATAAACTGAATAATAAAATGGTGTCTTTGGTGGCTGATATTTCTCGAATTATCGGTAGTGTATCAGCATTATCAAATTTTGATAAAAACCCTAAATTGCGCCGTGCAAACAGAATCAGAACCATTCATGATTCATTGGCGATTGAGCAGAATACTTTAACTTTAGAGCAAGTTACATCTGTACTTAACGGTAAAATGGTTATTGCTCCGCCCAAGGATATACAAGAAGTAAAAAATGCTTATGAGATTTATGAGCTACTTGATACACTTGATCCTTATTCTGTTGATGATTTGCTAAAGGCACACGGCGTTATGACAAGAGGACTTGTTGAAGAATCGGGAGTTTTTCGTACCAAGCCTGTTGGCGTTGTTGACAGCAAAAGCGGTGAGGTAATTCATGTCGGAACTCTTCCTGCTTATGTTCCGCAGGCTGTTGAAGACTTATTGCAATGGCTTAAAAGCGATGATACTAATGATATTATTAAATCTTGCATTTTTCATTTTGAATTTGAGTCAATTCATCCGTTTTTAGACGGCAACGGCAGGACCGGCAGATTGTGGCAAACATTGATTTTGTCAAAGGTTGACCCTGTTTTTGCATACTTACCGATTGAATCAATGATTTATAAAAAGCAGGACGAATATTATCAGGCAATAAATGATTCCGATTATGCCGGTGAATCAACAGAGTTTATTATATTTATGCTTGAAACAATTAAAGAGGCTCTTGTGGAAGCAACAACCCAAAGTGACATTCAAAGTGACAAGCAAAATGTCACTTTGGAAGAACAAAAAATCATTGACTTGATTATTGATAATCCGAATATAACTCAAAATGAACTTGCTAAAGCGTTAAATGTAACTGACAGAACAATAAAACGCCGTATGAAAGCTATGAGGGAAAAGAATTTAATTAAACGAGAAAATGGAAAACGAAACGGTAGGTGGATTGTAAATGAGCGAATATAATGTTGTAATGTCGACTGCCGAAAGCACAGTTGTAACCGAATACGAGCCACAGCAAACCCGTTCGGACGCATATCAAAGCGAAGCGGCACTTGAAAACGCTTTTATAAAAATGCTTATGGAACAAGGCTATCAATATTTGAAGATTGACAGTCCGTCTGCTCTTATAGATAATTTGCGTCATCAACTTGAAAAACTCAATAATTATAATTTCAGCGATAGGGAATGGAAACATTTTTTTGAAAACAAAATTGCAAATTCCAACGAAGGTATTATTGAGAAAACAAGAAAAATTCAAGAGGATCATATTCAAGTTTTACGCCGTGATGACGGTTCTTCCAAAAACATTTATTTGATTGATAAGACTAATATACATAACAACAGCTTGCAGGTTATCAACCAATATGTTGAAGAAGGCGGAGCACACGACACTCGTTATGATGTTACAATTCTTGTAAACGGCTTGCCTTTGGTACATATCGAACTTAAAAGGCGTGGCGTTCCAATTAAAGAGGCTTTCAATCAAATTGAAAGATACCAAAGGGATAGCTTTTGGGCAGGTTGCGGACTGTATGAGTATGTTCAGGTGTTTGTTATTTCCAACGGTACTAATACAAAATATTATTCTAACACTACCCGTAATGCTCATATCAAAGAACAAAACGGCAAACGCTCAAAGGGTAAAAAGACAAGCAATAGTTTTGAGTTTACTTCTTTTTGGGCAGACGGCAACAACAGAGTTATCGCCGACCTTGTTGACTTTACAAAAACATTTTTCGCAAAGCATACTATACTTAATATTCTTACTAAATATTGCATATTTACAAGTGAGCAGTTATTACTTGTTATGCGACCTTATCAAATTGTAGCAACCGAAAGAATACTTAACCGTATTGAAATTTCAACCAACTACAAGCAAACAGGCACAATCAAAGCAGGCGGATATATTTGGCATACCACAGGTTCGGGCAAAACCTTAACCTCTTTTAAGACTGCACTTCTTGCATCCAAGTTGCCGTATATTGATAAGGTGCTTTTTGTAGTTGACCGTAAAGATCTTGACTATCAAACAATCAAGGAATATGACAGATTTGAAAAAGGTGCCGCAAACAGCAATAAAAATACTGCCATTCTTCAAAAACAACTTGAGGATGATACTTCGAGCATTATTGTAACCACAATTCAAAAGCTTGATGTGTTTATTCAAAAGAACAAGGGTCACGAAGTATATGACAAGCATATTGTGCTTATTTTTGATGAATGTCACCGTTCACAGTTCGGTGATATGCACACAAGAATAGTAAAATATTTTAAAAATTATCATATCTTCGGCTTTACCGGAACACCTATTTTTGCACTTAATGCAGGCACAGGCTCGCACCCTGATTTGCGTACTACCGAACAGGCTTTCGGCGATAAGTTACATACTTATACTATTGTTGACGCAATCAATGACGGTAATGTTCTGCCGTTTAGAATTGACTATATCAATACCGTTAAGAAAAAAGACGGTATGACAGACAAGCAGGTTGCCGCTATCAATACCGAAGAAGTGCTTGAAGGTCACGAAAGAGTTGCAAATATCGTAAGTTATATTATTGATAATTTTGATACAAAAACAATGCGTAATGCTTATTACAGCCTAAAAGGACAAAGAGTAAACGGCTTTAACTCAATGTTTGCCGTAAGTTCAATTCCTATGGCTAAAAAGTATTATCTCGAATTTAAAAAGCAACTTAAAGAGAAAAATAAAGATTTAACCATTGCTACAATTTATTCTTATGCTGCGAATGAGGAAAGTTATGAGGACGGTATTCTTGCAGATGAAAGCTTTGATACCGATGCACTTGATAAGTCTTCCCGTGATTTTCTTGACAGTGCTATTGATGATTATAACAAAATATTCAAAACCAATTTTGATACTTCTTCAAAGGGCTTTCAAGATTATTACAAAGACCTTTCCGACCGAGTAAAGAACAGAGAAGTTGACCTTTTGATTGTTGTAAATATGTTCCTTACCGGTTTTGACGCAACAACGCTTAACACACTTTGGGTTGATAAAAATTTAAAGCAACACGGTCTTATTCAGGCATATTCAAGAACAAACAGAATACTCAATTCCGTTAAGGCTTACGGCAACATTGTTTGCTTTAGAGATTTGCAAAAGGAAACAAATGACGCTATTGCTTTATTCGGTGATAAAGAGGCAAACGGTATTGTCCTTTTGAAATCATACAACGATTATTACTATGGCTACGAGGACGATAAGGGCAAAAGACAAAAGGGTTATGAAGAACGCATTGCCGAGCTTTTGCAAAAATATCCTCTCGGTGAGCAAATCGTCGGAGAAACAGCAAAAAAAGATTTTATTATTTTGTTTGGTAATATTCTTCGACTTCGTAATATTCTTTCATCTTTTGATGATTTCAAAGGTAATGAAATCTTAAAGCCGATTGATTTTCAAGATTATACCGGTACATATAATGACTTGTACCAAGAGTTCAAAAAGCCACAAGGCGATAAAGACAGTATTAAAGATGATATTGTTTTTGAAATGGAACTTGTAAAGCAAGTTGAAGTGAATATAGATTATATCCTTATGCTTGTTGCAAAGTATCATCAGTCTAATTGCAAGGACAAAGAGATACTTGCATCTATTGACAAGGCAATCGGTGCGTCGCCTCAACTCCGGTCAAAGAAAGAACTTATTGACGGCTTTATCAGTACAGTCAATGTTCAAACAAATGTTACAGATGATTGGGGTAAATTCGTTCAACAACAGAAAAAGCATGATATTGATACTATTATCGCAGAGCAAAAGCTAAAGCCTGAAGAAACAATCAAGTTTATTGATAATTCTTTCCGTGACGGTGTGCTCAAAACAACAGGAACGGATATTGATAAGATTATGCCACCTGTATCACGCTTTGGCAGTGCCGGTAAAAATCGCTCCGAACTCAAGCAAAAAATTATAGACATACTTCAAAGGTTCTTTGAGAAGTATAGGGGATTGGTGTAGGTTAATTATTTTATGCTTAATACCTCGTTTGAACCTAAAAAGGTTTGTGTGAAGTCCAATGCCGTTGAGGATATGAAAACTTTTTTGTGATTTTATACCCCCACCGGGTGATTATGTTTTGTGAGTTTTAAAATTAAATAGCATTTATAAAGTCTTTTATGACGCTCAGCGTTATGGAAGGCTTTATTTTTTTGCCTAAAATAAATTTTTTTGAAAAAAGTGTCCGATTTTGACCTCTCTCGTGGCTACCTTATAGGAGGGTAAAAATATTTTTTTTGGAATTTTTTGTTAAAAAGCGTGAATTTTGCCCTTTCAAATCTGCGTATTAACGGAAGGGCAATATGCAACCAAAAAACATAGTTTGTGAAAGTTTTGTTAAAATTTGCCGAAATATGTATAAATGCTGAATATTTTGCCTTTTACCTACCCTATAAGTGAAGGGGTATTTTAAATTAAGTCAAATATCTCGAGATTTTGAATACAAAAATTTATTTACGGAGGTTATTTATGAACTTTAAACTTTACACATCAAACTTTAAGGGTAATGCTCAAAACTGCTTTTATCCGAATTGCATTGAAATAAGAAACGGTGATGATATGAAAAAGGCCGTTGCATACGACCATGTGTGCTCGTCTTTTAAGGACAACAAACGAAGTATTGCCAATTTCATTTCATCAAATGTAATCGTTATGGATTGCGACAACGACCACAGCAACGAGCCTGACAAGTGGCTTACGGCAGACCTTATCGAGGCATATTTCCCCGATGTAAATTATGTTCTCGTTACAAGCAGAAACCATAACAAAGCAAAAGGTAATGCCTGTGCCAGACCTCGCTTTCATATCTATTTTCCTATAGATGAAATGACCGACACAAACGAATATGCCCAAATCAAAAGGCAGTCTTTGAAAAATACCGGTTCTTTGACAAAAATGCAGTTGACGCCGCAAGGTTCATTTTCGGCAACAAAGCCGAAGTCATTTGGCACAACGGAACTTGCAATATTACCGATTATTTGGATAAATACGATAATCAACTCACATTGAACAGTCGGCAAAACAATTTATCACAGCCTAAGAGTGACATTATTCCCGAAGGTCAGCGAAACAGCACTTTGTCACGCTATGCAGGGAAGATTATCAAACGCTATGGTAATACCGAAAAAGCATACAATTCTTTTCTTGAAAAGGCTGAAAAATGCGTACCGCCACTCGGTAATGCCGAGTTATATTCTATATGGAACTCTGCTCAAAAATTCGGCGAAAGAATAATGAGGCAGGAGGGCTATGTTCCGCCTGACGAATACAATAATTTCAATGACGATTTTGAAGTTGAAATTGAAGAGTCAAACTATAAGCCGAAAGACTACACCGATGTGTCACAGGCAAGGCTTATTGCCGATTTTTATCGTGACAGACTTCGTTTCAGTCCTTCAACTGATTTTATCGCTTACAACGGTTCTTTTTGGGAAGAAACAAAGGAAAAGGCACAGGCATTTGTTCACGAACTTACAGACGAACAAGAGGATGACGCACAGGAAAGAATTGCCGACTTAACCAAGCTGATGTACCAATGCGGTGTTATGAATATTCTTCAAACGAGCACGAAAAAGGACGCAACTTTTAAGATGACGAAACAGCAAAAAGCAATATACCGTGCCTATAAAGACGAAAAAGAATATTTGAGTTTTGTACTTAAAAGGCGACATTCGGGCTTTATTACCTCGGCATTAAAAGAGGCAAAGCCACTGTTGATGATTAACCAAAAACAGCTTGACGGCAATGAATTTTTGCTAAATACTCCGACTTGCACGATTGACCTTAAAACCTTGGACAGGCTTGAACATAATTATGCCGATTTTATCACAAAGCAAACAAATGTTGATATGTCAAGTGACGGTGAAGAAATTTGGCAAACTGCACTTGATACTTTCTTTTGCGGTGACCGAGAACTGATTGATTATGTTCAGCAAATTGTCGGTCTTTCGGCTATCGGCAAGGTTTATACCGAGGCTTTGATTATTGCTTACGGTGAGGGTAAAAACGGCAAATCGACCTTTTGGAACACAATTTCAAAGGTGCTCGGTACATACAGCGGTAATATGTCGTCGGATGTTTTGACAACGGGCAAAAGCAGAAATATCAAGCCTGAAATGGCAGAACTGAAAGGCAAAAGACTTGTCATTGCCTCGGAAACGGAAGACGGTCAAAGGCTCTCCTCCGCCTCCATAAAGCAACTTTGCTCAACGGATGAAATATATGCCGAAAAGAAATACAAAGACCCTTTCAGCTTTACTCCGTCGCACACACTTGTGCTTTACACAAACCATTTGCCGAAGGTCGGAGAGATTGACAAAGGCACTTGGCGAAGGATTATCGTTATTCCGTTTGATGCTAAAATTTCGACAAATGACGATATAAAAAACTATTCAGATTATCTTTTTGAAAATTCAGGCGGTGCTATTTTAAAGTGGATAGTTGAAGGCTCTAAAAAGATTATTGACGCAGGGTTTAAGCTGAACGCACCCGAAAGAGTTAAGACTGCCGTTGACGAATATATGGAGCAAAACAACTGGATAAAGCACTTTGTTGACGAGTGTTGTGAACTTGATAATTCCTATACCGAAAAGTCGGGTGAACTTTACCGGGAATACCGTAATTTCTGTTCAAGAACAGGTGACTACATTCGACCGATAAGCAGTTTCAGCAACGCTTTGCTGTCTTTGGGTTTCATCAAAAAGCGAAAGAACACGGGTGTTATATTCTTTGGATTGAGGCTTAAACAAGACTTTTAACTTCATCGTGTATGATAGTGAAGGTATTTTATATACTTTTACATATAGTGAAATTTTATATATTTTTACTATATAAAAGGTTAGAAAAGAGTGTACATAAATCTACACGGATAATAAAACGCAGTATATGGGTGGGGGTATAAAATCACGAAAAGGTTTTATATTCTGCAACGGGCAGGGGTCTTATGTGAATTTTCGCATAAGTTTTTGGGTGAATAGGCAGTGAAAACGGCTTAAATACTGCGTTTTTTAAAACTTACGCTTAATAACTTTGCATAAAAAGTATTTATTAAACCTAAACTTACTTTAAGGAGGTATTGTATGCAATGTAATAAAAATGCCGACCTTAAAATTTTTGAAATATGGGTCAGCAAAGACGAGAGAAAAGCATTGACAAAAAGCAGGCAACTTGCCAGACTGTATGAAATTTGCAACGAATGTGGCTACAAGCCTGTAATGTTTGTGTCCGGCAGTAATGATTTAATAAACAATACTGCTCAAATTATAAAGCGAAAGGCAAATGATAATATCGCTTAATTTATATGTATATATTTGGTGAAATTACCAATATTTATGACTTGATATATCACCGATTTATATGGCAATATGACTATAAGAAAGGGGTGTTTTTTGTGGAAAAATTCGCTATTTGCGGATATACAAGAATTTCTGTTGACTTGTTTGAGGACAGAGATAACACATCAATAGAAAACCAAAAAGCTATTATTGAGGAGTTTGTTAAAAACAAATTTCCAAACAGTACGCTTGATTTGTATGTTGACCGTGACCGAAGCGGTTACACATTTGAACAAAGGGAAGAATACCAAAAAATGCGTAGTCTTATGCTCACTCATCAATATGATATTCTTATAGTCAAAGACTTTTCGAGATTTTCAAGGCGAAACAGCAGGGGGTGTGTGAGCTTGAAGATTTGAGAGATGCAGGAATGCGAATCATATCTATCGGTGACAATATCGACTATCCAAATGATGACGATTGGCTCAAAATTCAATTTCAGTTTTTAATCAATGAAATGCCGGTTACGGACACATCAAAGAAAATCAAGGCTGTTATTGACAGACGGCAGAAAGACGGCAAATGGATATGTAATGTGCCATTCGGTTATGAAATGGTAAGTTACAAGCAAATGACATTTAAGGTTGACGAGCCTAATGCTTTGACTGTTAAAAAAATCTTTGAACTTTATTGCAACGGTTGGGGTTACAAGAAAATTGCCGAATACCTTACCGAGAATAATTTTCCTACACCGTCAATGGTAAAAAAGGAACGGTATGAGGCAGACGGTGAAAAGTCAAAATATGAATCAAATCATATATGGAATACAGCGTCAGTCAGAACTATTTTGAGTAACGATTTTTACACCGGTGTGTTAAGACAGAGAAAATACAGCAGGGCAAAAATTAACGGCAAGGAAGTTAAGCTTGATGATGACAGCAATATTGTTTTTGAAGAACACCACGAGGCTGTAATTGATAAGCAGACATTTAATAATGTTAAAACGCTTATGTCCAAACGCTCAACAAATCATTATCACGGAGTAGGTAAATATTCAACAAAATATACGGGTTTACTTGTTTGCGGTGATTGCGGCAGTCCTATGTTCTCTCGCAGTACGCCGAGAATGGCTCCGTCATATATTTGCGGAAATTATCACAAGCACGGCAAAAAATACTGCACTTCTCATCATACAAGAATTGATATGATGGACAGCATTGTTAAAACATACCTTGCAAAGGTTCGCAGTGAAATTGTAAAAAAAGCAAGCGTTATCGGTTCTGCTCTCGAAAGTGAAAATGAGGACAGTCCACAAAAAAGAAAGTCTGCCATTGATTCGCTTAATGAAAAAATCGAAAAAGCACAAAAGGAATTGCAGATTACAAAACGGCAGAGAATTCGTGACATTGTCCGTAACCCTGAAAATGAAGAAGTGCTTGAAGAAACATATGACGCACTTGAAAACGAATTGTGTGCCAAAATAGAGGGCTATAAAACGCAACTTATTATGTGCAACGATAAAACAGATAACATAAAAAGCCTGAAGCGTAATTCAGATTATATTATAGAAACATTCGATACCATTCTTCAAAAGGACGAACTGACCGAACTTGATTTGAAAAATGTTGTTGATAAAATTTATGTTTACGAAAATCATATCGAAATAAAACTCGATTCCGATATTGAGGCTTTGCTTTTGAACGATTATCAAATCGGGCATAACGGAATTGAAATAGAACGCATTGCCGAGGACTATTTTAAGGAAGAAATAATGCTGAACATTACCC
>JBNMGQ010000068.1:0-11179 GCA_050872345.1 Eubacterium sp.
ATAATCCTACTGACTTATTAAAAGCCGGCACGGTTTAGCCACTTTATCGACAGTCTGAAACGGACGATTAGATTTCGTCCGTTTTTGTTATATTCCAAATATTCTCTGCGTAGTCGAGGATTGTACGGTCCGAAGAGAAGAAGCCGGCGCTACACATATTCAAAAAGCATTTATGTGCAAAGGAATATTTATCCTTATAGTCATTATTCACTCTAAGTTCGGTTTGAAGCATTGGCTCAAAATCCAAAAGCAGATAGTAATTATCGGGCTTATGCCATGTGGCGCCGTTTAAAATTGAGTCGTAAAGTTCTTTGAAGGCGCCTGTATTATTATCACTCAATGTTCCGTCAACAAGGGCGTCAAGGCATCTTTTGACCTTAGGATTTGAATTATAAATTTCCTTTGGGTCGTAGGTGTCTTTTATTTTTTCAATATCCTCTACCCTTGCGCCGAAAATATAATTATTTTCTTCGCCTGCGTTTTGCACTATTTCGATATTTGCGCCGTCAAATGTTCCGAGCGTCACGGCGCCGTTTAGCATAAATTTCATATTTCCCGTGCCCGAAGCTTCCGTACCTGCTGTTGATATTTGCTTTGAAATATCGGTGGCAGGTATTATTTTTTCAGCATAGGAAACGCTATAGTCACTGACAAAAATAATCTTGATAAATCGGCTTACATATTCGTTTGACTCAACAAGTTTTTTAACCTCGTTAATCAGCTTGATTATGCCCTTGGCTCTTTCGTAACCCGGTGCACTTTTTGCGCCGAATATAAACACTGTCGGTGTAAAATCTGTCAAACTTTTTTCGTCAAGTTCAAAATAAAGTTCAAGAATAACAAGGATATTCAAAAGCTGGCGCTTATATTCGTGAAGCCTTTTTATTTGAGAATCGACAATAAAATCTGGTGAAAACGAGTCGTCATCACGCTTCAAGATATAATTTGAAAGTGTTTTTTTATTTTCATTTTTAATCTGCATAAAACGGTCCAAAACATTCTTGTCGTTTGCAAATTTTTCAAGTTCTTTAAGGCGAGATAAATCGTTTATCCAATCTTCACTGCCGAGCAAATCTGTTATAAGTTCGCTTAGTTTCACATTGCAAAGGCGAAGAAAACGGCGCTGAGTGATACCGTTTGTTTTATTTTGAAACTTGTTTGGATAAAGCTTATACCAAGATTTTAAAGTATCGGCTTTGAGTATTTCCGTATGAAGGTTTGCAACACCGTTAATGAATTTGCACACAAAACAAGCAAGGTTTGCCATATGAACAGTGCCGTTTTGGATAATTTGAATATCGGATTCATCACCTGAAAGCTCTTTCATCTGCTTTTTATCAATATTAATGATAATTCTTGCAATGTCGGGGCAAACGGAATCTATAAGCTTTAAATCCCATTTTTCGAGTGCTTCTGCCATAACGGTATGGTTGGTGTAGTTAAACACCTGCGTGCAAATATCAAAAGCGTAGTCGAATGTGCAACCGTCCAAAGTCAACAGACGGATAAGCTCCGGTATTGCAACTACAGGATGAGTGTCGTTAAGCTGAATTGTGATATACTCTGCAAAATGGCAGTAGTCATCGCAGTGGTATTTTTTGTACTTTTTGATAATATCCACAAGGGAAGCCGAAGTAAAAAAGTATTGCTGTTTAAATCTTAATTTCTTGCCGTCAGGCGTTGAGTCGTTCGGATAAAGAAGCCTTGATATATTTTCGGCGTCGTTTTTCTGCTTTAGTGCAAGGTCGTATTTTTGCTCGTTGAAAAGGTCAAAGTCAAATTCTTTAATCGGTCGGCATTCCCATAAGCGAAGAGTCGAAAAGTGCTGACTGCCGTAAGGCACTATAGGCATATCAAAAGGCACTGCATACACATCTTCACCCTTAAAATGCACCACAACCCTATCGTCAAAGCACGGCACGCACCAAGGGTCGTTATAATTATTTTCTTCAATATCCTCCACCTGAAAGCCGTTTTCGATTTTCTGCTTAAAAAGACCGAAACGATATTTTATACCGTAGCCGTCGAGTGGCAGAGAAAGATTTGCACCACTGTCAAGAAAACAGGAAGCAAGGCGACCGAGTCCACCGTTGCCGAGAAGTTCGTCGGGCAAAGTTTCAAATTCGTCAAGGCTACGGTTATAAGAGTGCAGTGCTTCTTCATACGGCTTTAATAAATCAAGGCACATAAGGTTTTTATAAATCGGCTGACCGACAAGATATTCGGCACTGAAATAGCACGCACGCCTTGACTTTAAATGGTTTTCATATGACTTTTGCCAAGGCTTTGAAAGGGCAGACACGGCGCAAGTTGAAACCACATCGTAAAGTTCGTTTACATTCAGATTTTCAATATTTTTATTATATTTTCCAAAAGACAAAAATTCTAATTTTTCTTTAATATTTTCCATAATCAAAACCTTTCGCTTTCAACCGTCATTGAAGAAAGCTTTGATAAAACAGACGGAGTTAAATCTTCCTTTTTCATTCTGTATTGCCAATTGCCGAATGCAGTAGACGGTGTGTTCATCCTGCTGTCACTGTTTAAATGAAGTAAATCCTGCATAGTCAAAATGCAGGTATTTGCCTTAGTTTTCATAGCACAAAGCATCATTTTGTCGACTAAATCCTCATCATCTTTTGCGTGAAGATAACGCATAGCTTTGTCTACATCTGCCCTGTTTGCAGTTTTTGACCAGCCTAAAATCGTATCGTTATCGTGAGTGCCGGTGTAAACAACATTGTTTTTGTCAATTTTATCGGGCAAATCGTTGCCGTTATCGTCACGGCTGTCAAAACAAAATTGCAAAACTTTCATACCGGCATAAGTCGTATGCTTTAAAAGAGCGTCAACATCATCTGTCAGAAAGCCGAGGTTTTCAGCGATAATCTTATTCTTATATTCAATCGGCAATGAGTCGAAAAACAAAGTTCCTCCACCCTTTCGCCAAGTGCCTTTTTTTGCCGTGGTACTGCCTGCCTTAATGCTGTAAAACGACTCGAAGCCACGGAAATGGTCAAGCCTTACAATATCGTAAATTTGAAAGCTGTGCTCAAGTCTTTTCTTCCACCAAGAATATTTAAGGCTTTTAAGCTTTTTCCAGTTATAAACAGGATTACCCCACAACTGACCGTCGGGCGAAAAATAATCGGGTGGGCAACCTGCAACCTCACTCGGTTTCAAACTTGAATCAAGCTTAAATATTTCTTTATTAGCCCAAACATCGGCACTGTCACCGGCTACATAAATCGGCATATCGCCTATTATTTCAACGCCGTTTTGATTTGCGTACGCTTTAAGCTTTTGCCACTGAGTATAGGCTAAATACTGCACGACTTTATAGTAATAAATTCTGTCATCGCAAATATCTTTGTACTCTTCGACTGCCAAAGCTTCACGGTATTTTATATCGTCGCTCCAGTAGTAAAACGGCTCGCCTGCAAAATAATCCTTAACTGCGCAAAAAAGTGCATAATCATCAAGCCAGTAGCTTTGAGCCTTGCAAAAGGAATTAAAATCAGACGGTACATTTCGTTTAAAGCGCTCAAACGCTTTATAAAGTACCCTGTGCCTGTTTGTATAAAGTAAAGAGTAATCCACCCTGTTTTCATCTTTGCACCATTTTATATCTTCAAATTCTTCTTTTTTCAAATATCCCATAAGGCACAGGGTGTCAAGGTCGATAAAATAGTCGTTTAGTGCAAATGTGGAGGTACTCTGATACGGTGAATCACCGACCGTAGTCGGGCAAAGTGGTAAAATTTGCCAATAGCTTTGATGAGTTTCCTTTAAAAAATCAACAAACTCATAAGCGCTTTTTCCAAACGAGCCTATACCGTAATTTGACCAAAGCGATGAAATATGAAGCAAAACACCACTTGCTCTTTTGTTTAACATTCATTTCATTCCTTTTCAGTCGCAAATAAGTTCTTGGGTTTCTTTGTCAAAAAGGTGTGGCTTTTCGGTATCGATATAAAGTTTAATTTTATCACCGGTGCTGATATTGCTGTTCATTCTCACTTTTGCTATAACCTCTTTTTCGTCAACGGAGGAATAGATATAAACATCACTGCCCATCATTTCAGCAAGATTTACTTCAAGCGTAATTTCGTTTTCGCCGTTTTCAAGACGGTACGAGTTGTTTATATGCATATCTTCGCACCGAATACCGTAAACTATTCGTCTGCCTACATATTTTTTAAGTTCTTCGTTTTGTTGCATACGAGAAGGAAGTGGCACGGTTAAGTCGTCGAAAACTGCGCAAAGAGTGCCCGAACAGGTAGTAACGGTTGCGTCGATAAAATTCATTTGAGGTGTACCGATAAAGCCTGCCACGAACATATTGCACGGATGATTATATAAATTTGACGGAGTGTCAAACTGCAAAACCCTGCCGTCTTTCATCACAACAATTCTGTCAGCCATAGTCATAGCTTCCGTTTGGTCGTGTGTGACATAGATAAAAGTTGTTTCAAGCCTTTTATGGAGAAGCGCAATTTCGCTTCGCATTTGAGTTCTTAGCTTTGCGTCAAGGTTTGAAAGAGGTTCATCAAGAAGAAAAACGGACGGCGAACGCACCATTGCACGACCGAGCGCAACCCTTTGCCTTTGTCCACCCGAAAGTGCCTTAGGCTTTCTGTCAAGGTACGGCTCAAGTTCAAGAATTTTTGCAACTTCCCTGACTTTTTTATCAATAACCTCTTTCGGCTCTTTGCGGAGCTTCAGCGCAAAAGCCATATTTTTATAAACCGACATATGAGGATAAAGTGCATAGCTTTGGAAAACCATTGCAATATCTCTGTTTTTCGGTGGCATATTGTTAACCGTTTTGCCACCTATGATAAGTTCGCCCGAGCTTATTTCTTCAAGTCCTGCAATCATACGAAGCGTAGTAGATTTGCCACAACCGGACGGACCTACGAAAATAACAAATTCTTTATCTTTAATTTCCAAATTCAAGTCAGGTATAACGGTTACGCCGTCCTCATAAGTTTTAACTATATGCTTTAAAGTAATGGATGCCACGCAAAAATCTCCTTTAATTATCCTTTTACTGCGCCTGCAACAACGCCCTTGATAATATATTTTTGGCAGAAAATATAGAATATAATAATCGGCACTATAGCAAGCACAAGCATTGCCATAAAACCACCGTAATCGGTTGAGCCGTACGCACCCTGCATAGCAAGTTGAATGGCAACAGGAATTGTTTTGTCGTCAGAGCCGAGCACAAGATACGGCAAAAGGTAATCATTCCAAATCCACATAGTATTGAGAATTGCAACGGTAATTGCAGTAGGCTTTAGCATAGGAAAAACTACGGTGAAAAATGTTTGAATAGGCGAAGCACCGTCAATCATTGCAGCTTCTTCAATTTCAAACGGTATGCTTTTAATAAAACCACACAGCATAAAAACGGAAAGCCCTGCACCAAAGCCGAGATAAACAAGCGTTATACCGAAAATGTTGTCAAGATTCATTTTGTTTGTAACATATGTCATAGTGTACATAACCATTTGAAAAGGCACAATCATACTGAAAACGAGAAGGTAATAAACTGTTTTTGTCACCTTGGAATTAACCCTGACAATATACCACGCTGCCATTGACGCAAACAAAACAATCAGCAAAACTGACACCACGGTTATAAAAAGTGAACGCAAAAAAGCCGAGAAAAAATCACTTGAAGCAATACCGTTGATATAATTTTCAAAGCCTACAAAAGTTTCGCTTGTAGGAAGTTTTAACGGTTCGCTTGAAATATATATTCTTGATTTAAACGAGTTGACAAAAACAATAATTATCGGAACTAAAAACAAAACACTTAAAACCAAAAGCAAAGTAAAAAGTGCTTTATCCGTTATTTTTTTAGTATTCATTTACGCTTTCACCTCTCGACTGCTTGTCAGCTTAAGCTGTAAAAATGCAAGGACTCCGACGATTAAAAAGAAGATAACGGCTTTTGCCTGACCTACGCCCTGATAACCGACCCTGCCGTAAAATGTGTTATAAATATTAAGTGCAAGCATTTCCGTTTGACGCTCGGGTGCACCGGCTGTAAGTGCCAAATTTTGGTCAAACATTTTAAACGAATTTGTAAGAGTTAAAAACATACAAATAGTAATCGACGGCATAACCATAGGAATTTTGACAGAGAAAAGTGTACGCATACCTGAAGCACCGTCAATCTTTGAAGCTTCGATTAAATCAGTCGGAATATTTTGAAGCCCTGCAACATAAATCACCATCATATAGCCGATAAGTTGCCAATTAGTAAGAACAACAAGACCCCAAAAGCCGTACTCTGCTTTATAAGTTATATCGACTCCAAAGCCTGAAAGCACGGCATTAATGAGCAAATTCCAAATATAGCCGAGAACTATGCCACCGATTAAATTAGGCATAAAAAACACACTGCGAAAAAGGTTAGTACCCCTGATACCACGGCTTAGCATAAGAGCCAAAAGGAAAGAAAGAATATTGACGCTCACTACCGACACAATCGTAAAAAGCGCCGTGAACCAAAGAGAATGAAGAAAATCGGTTGAATTTGAAAAGGCATTTATATAATTTTGAAAGCCTACCCATTTAGCGTCCAAAACGGTTGTAAAGTCGGCAAATGATAAACCTACGCCCATACAAAACGGCACAAGAAAAGCAAAAACAAATGCAACTGCAATAGGTAATAAAAAAAGCCAGAAGTATTTTTTTAGGTTTCGTTTCATAGGTATCCTCTTTTCGGTGGTATGTATGTTTCTCTCCCTCAGTCGGTAAACCGACGGCTCCCGTAGGAGGTGTCAGCTATGCTGACGATAGGAGAGATAGGCGAACACAGTTCGCCCCTACGGTAGTTTTGTTCATTAAGACTTCTGTAAGGAAGCTTAATCGGTTTACGACTTCAAGGCATTTGCTTCCTTTTGCCAATCGGCTACGGCGTCGGCTTTTACTTCGTCAAATGTTTTATTGCCCTGCGCATATTTCAAAAGCGACGAGCCGAAATTATCCTTAAATGTCTGCGACGGAAAAACGGTAAAATACCACGGAATTGTGGTAATACTCTGCTTATCCATCCAAGTTTTAACTTCCTTTGCAAGTGGGTCAGATGGCACTTCGGTATCGTTAAAGGTATCGAAAGGAGAGATAAAGCCGAGGTCATTTGTCACAAACTTTTTACCCTGCTCGCTTGAATAAAGCCAATAGATAAAATCCTTTGCAGCTTTCTGTTCTTCTTCGCTTGATTTGGAATTTACGGCAAAATAATTTTCCGTTCCTATACAAAGACCCTGACTTTCTTCACCTTTGATACCTGTATAAATCGGCAAAAATTTAACATTTTCCTCTTTGACTTTATTGCCGGAAACCTTGTTGATTTGACTCCAAGCCCAGTTACCGTTTTGAACCATTGCACATTTTTCAAGCGCAAATTCTGCCATAGAATCGCTGACTGTTTTAGTTCCTGTTTTGCCCTTATCAACAGTTGAATTGTTAAGGTACAAATCAAAAATATTTTTAAAATTATCGCTGTATTCAAAAGTGATTTTATTAATATCGTTTGAAGTTAAATCAACTTTATTTTTAGTAAATTCGTAAAACAAAGGCACATTTGCAAGGTGAGTTTGAAAGCGCCAATTTTCACCGGCTTTAAGCGAAGTTGAAGCAAATACACCGTCGATACCGAGTTTACTCTTATTTTTTTGCATATCTTCTACGAGTGATTTAAGCTTGTCAAAAGAATTAATATCTTCCATTGATTTAAAGTCGGTATTTTTATTATCAAGCTCAAAATATTTGTCGGTGATTTCCTTATTATAGATAATACCGTAGCCCTCAACCACATACGGAATACCGTACACCTTACCGTCGGCGCTCGTTACTGCAAGTGACTTATCCTTAAGGTGCTTATAAAGTTCGCTGTCGGACAAATCGGCGCAATACGATTTCCAGTTTGCAAGACCCTTAGGACCGTTGATTTGGAAAAGAGTCGGTGCGCTTTTGGTTGACATTTTTGCCGTCAATGTTGACTCGTATTCGTTATTTGCAGCCGTTTCAACTATAACCTTAACACCTGTTTCTTTTTCGTATTCGTCTGCTATTTGCTTATACACATCTGCAACTTCAGGCTTAAAGTTAAGGTATCTTACAGTCACATTTGCATTGTTTGAACTGCTCTTTGAAGTGCTTTGATTTTGATTATTATTTTTATTACTGCAAGCCGTAAATGCGAGCACGCTTGAGAATGTGAGCACCAAGCACAAAAGTATTGACGCTGATGATTTTAAAATTTTCATATCTATTCCTCCGAAAATTGTCTTTCGTTTTCAAAGATATTATGCTCAGCTTATCAAAATTTATACAAAATGATAGACAATGAAAATTTATTATTGTATAATGAAAATTGATTAAATATATTTATTTTCAAGGGAGAATGATATGAAGCTTAAACATAAAATCGACAAGGTAGTTTCGACCTTGTCCGAAAGAATATCAAGTGGTGGAGTATCACAGCTTGAGGTCAAAGCCGAAGGCGAAAGAGAGATTTTCGGCAATATGCCACAGCTTATCAGGCAAAGTGCAGGCGAAGGCATAGTTTTGCTTAAAAACAACAATGCGCTTCCGTATTCAAAGGACACTAAAATTTCCGTTTTCGGCAGGTGCCAGCTTGACTACTTTTATGTAGGCTACGGCAGTGGTGGCGATGTCAACGCACCGTATTTTGTAAACATAATCGACGGTATACAAAATGCAGGTGGCAAGCTTAACGAATGGCTTTTGGAATACTATAAAAACTATTCTCGTGAAAATCCTGCGCCACACGGCTTTTGGGGCCACTGGCCGATGAATTTTGAAGAGCCGGAGCTTGACGACGATATGGTTGAAAAAGCAAGTGAAGAAAGTGACGCTGCGCTTATCGTTATCGGCAGAGCAGCCGGTGAGGACAGAGAAAACACGCTCACAAAGGGCAGTTTTTATTTGACCGACGAAGAAAGAAAACTTATTGACCAGGTGTGCCATAATTTCAGCAATGTTACCGTTTTGCTCGACTGTGGCAATGTTATGGATATGTCGTGGGTACTTGATTATGAGGACAGGCTTCGTGGTATTGTTTACGCTTGGCAAGGTGGTATGGAAAGTGGCAACGCTGTTGCAGATGTGCTTTACGGCAAGGTCAACCCGAGTGGCAGGCTTACCGATACTATCGCAGTAAAGTACGAAGATTATCCAAGTGCAAAGCATTTCGGTGGCAAGCTTTTCAACACATATACAGAGGATATTTTTGTAGGCTACAGATACTTTGAAACATTTGCAAAAGAAAAGGCACTTTTCCCTTTCGGCTACGGTTTAAGCTATACTAATTTTGACATTGAAGTTCTTGATTTTAAAGAAAACAAGGACAAAATCAGCGTTGAAGTTCAGGTTACAAACATAGGTAAAGTGAGTGGTAAAGAAGTAGTAGAGCTTTACGCAAGTTGCCCACAGGGCAAGCTTTCAAAACCTTTGATGAGTCTTGTGGCATTTGACAAGACAGAAGAAATTGCGCCAAACGAAAGTCAAAAGCTTACTCTTAATGTTCCGATTTACTCTCTTGCTTCATTTGACGACACAGGTGCTACGGGCAACAAATATTCTTACATTCTTGAAAAAGGTGAGTACAAATTTTTCATCGGCGAAAATGTAAGAGATGTTGACGAGATAGGCTTGTTTGAATACAAAAACGACAGAGTTTTGCAAACGCTTGAAGCAATTTGCGCACCTAAGGAATATATGGACAGAATTGTAGCTTTAAAGGTTAACGATTCATTTATTCCTAAAAAAGTTGCACTCAAACCTGAAAAGCCGTATTTAAGGGATAGAATACTTAAAAATCTTCCGAAAGAGCAAGGTCACATAGTTCACAACTACAACTTTGAGCAAGTTAAAAGTGGTGAAATAAGCCTTGAAAAATTCATTTCAAGCTTAACCAATCAGGAGCTTGAAGCACTTACTCGTGGCGAAGGTGGTATGGACAGTTCGTACGGTGTTGCAGGAAACGCAGGTGCATTCGGTGGAATTATTCCTGAGCTTAACAAAAAAGGCGTTCCTGCGATAATTACAACCGACGGTCCTGCCGGTATCAGAATAAGAAAGTACACTTCTCTTATCCCTTGCGGCACAGCGCTTGCAAGCACATTTAACACCAAGCTTGTTGAGGAACTTGCAACAGAAATGGGCAGAGAGCTTAGAAACGCAGGCTCAAATGTTTTACTTGCACCCGGTATGAACATTCACAGAAATGTGCTTTGTGGCAGGAACTTTGAATATTTCAGCGAGGACCCACTTCTCACCGGTAAAATGGCAAGCGCTTATGTAAAAGGTATTCAGGCAAGTGGTGGTTCGGCGTGTCCTAAGCATTTTGCCTGCAACAATCAGGAGTCGCACAGAACGATTAACGATTCAATCGTATCTCAAAGAGCGCTCAGAGAAATTTACCTTAAAGGATTTGAAATTTGCGTTAAGGAAGCCAAGCCGTTAAATATTATGACAAGTTACAACAAGATTAACGGAGTTTGGAGTCATTACAATTACGACCTTGTAACAACAGTTTTGAGAAAAGAATGGGGATTTGAAGGCTCGGTTATGACCGACTGGTGGATGCGCCACAGCCAAAGCCACGAATTTCCTAACCTTCGTGACAATGCTTACCGTGTTCGTTCACAGGTGGATGTTTATATGCCGGGTTCGTTTAAAAGAACCGAGAAAAAATATAAGCCGGACAAATCACTTCTTGAAACCGTCGGACTTAAAAACGGTATCACCCGTGGCGAACTTGAACGCTCTGCTTATAATGTACTGAATATGATAACAAAGCTTAAATATTAAGCATAGAAAAACGGCACTGCTATTTGCAGTGCCGTTTGGCTTTTTAAAGATATTATTAATAAGATATAACGGGCGAACACAGTTCGCCCCTACATCGTCGAAAGAAATTATGTGTTTGAATAAATTTTCTTATAAGCAACTAAACTTTGAAAATTTATAAAAAACACTTCATTCCTTTCTCCTTCTCCCCAAAAAGCTTACGCTTTTCAGGGACCCCGAAATCATTGTCATTTTAGACAAGCTAAATTAGAAAAATCACCGTAGGGGCGAACTGTGTTCGCCTATCTCTCCTATCGTCAGCATAGCTGACACTTCCCTCGTC
>JBNMGQ010000069.1:0-11061 GCA_050872345.1 Eubacterium sp.
AAGCAAAAATAAACAGCCCCACGAGAGGGGCTGCTTGAAAAAGTAATGCGATATCATTATTCTACGCCCCTTCTAGGGGCAGAGCCTGTAAGGCATCCTTCTAGGAATTTGCAAACCACTAGTTTACTAGTGGTTATGATTGCAAAGTTTTTTGTTTTTGGTGTTTCTTTTTGAGGTAATGGCTGAAAATCGAGATTGGTATGTATATTATAATCGGAAGTATGTAGCCTAAATATTCCAGCTTTGACTGAACGAGCAGATTATATATGCCGTGGTTTATTATCGCAACGCTTAACAGTGAGAAAAGACCTGGGACAAACAGCTTTTTTCTTCTGTGAAACGATGACATACAGATGCCGACGATAGCCGTGCTCATGCCGTGCATTAAACCTGAGCCGAAACCACGGATAAACGCCCACAGTATATTCACATTTTCGATGTTGTCCGTAAGAATAATCATATTTTCAAATACGGCAAAGCCTATACCTACTGCCATACCTACAGTGAGCAACTTTTGAATATCATCGGAAAACACAATGCCGAAATAAATTACAGGCAGTGCTTTGAAAATTTCTTCTGTAATCGGCGTTATTCGTGTGGTTACAAAATAAATGTCGTCGTTGAAATAATCAAGCAGTAACGAATTGATTTCCGACACAAAAAGACAAACGGTAATTCCTATCATTACAAATGCTGCCGTTCTTTTTGCACCACCGTAGAGAATTAAAAACATAAGTGCAAAAGGAACGATAATGCAAACATAAAGTATATAACTCATTATTTCATACCCCTCCTTAAGCATACGGGAATCATAAGCGTCGTTACGGCTATCAGAGAATATATGACAATAATCGCCACGAAGCTTCGGCTTATGGGAGCACTTACTTCTACCATAGTCAAAAACGAATATACCAGCATGATAAAATTAAAACTGCGAAGTTTGTAAAGAGATGACTCTTTGTCAGAACCGATGATTATGTACTTAAGATTGAAAAAGCTGCTTTGCATTATAAGCAATGTCAAAATCACCGTAAATATTCTGTACGATACCGTAAGCCGTGTGTCGTATTTGTAAAAAAGATACATATTGAAAACATACAGTCCTATAACAACCACCGGAGCAGCAAGGGAAATCATTTTTTGCTTTGCGTTTCCCTTTGCGATTTTGAGAGTGCCTTTATCAAGACAGCCGTAGTTTGCACAAAACAGAAATATAAAGCTTCCTATCATTGCAAACCAGGATAAATTAAATTTGTTCAAATCGGCACTTTCAACCAGCAGCACCAAAAACATATAAAGTCTGCACAGTGCAAGGCTTATCCATGCACAAAGTACACTGACGCAGTAAATCGGCATATCTTTTTTTGAAAAGCTTGCTATCAGATAAATTATGCCGAAAACAGCACATAAAAACAATGCCAAGTTAATAAACATCATTTTTGAAATCATAGTTATACCTCCGGCTTTTCTTGATTTTGCTTTTGCTTTCTTTTAATTATCGGAATCATTATTGCAGCAATTATCATAATTGCAATAACGCTGGCTATGAATATAATGCTCGGTTTCGTAAACGATGAGGCAATATTAATGCTTTTGTAGTCTGCTTTTTTTATCGGTACATTGCTGTCACGGTTTACGGCAATCGGAGTTGCTTCTGTGCTCTGTGCATTATATATTGCTTCCTGATTGTCGCTTTTGTACTGCGAGAATGATACTATCGGGTCGGATACGAGATTCAACGAGGTCTTGTTGTTCTTTGTGATTTCAACATTTTTCGCTCCGGCATATTTGCTCTTTGTGTAATAAAGTATAATTTGCTCGCCGAATATTTTGTTGTCGGGCTCGTTTGTCGACAATGCATTGTACTTTACCGAGCGATAGTATTTTGAATTCGGAACATCCTTTGCGTCGGTAAAAAATTTGCCGAGTGCTGCCGAACTTACATCGTTTTTGTCATAACCGTTTTGAGTTGAGTTGCGATGAAGAAGATAAATATTTTGACTGATTTCATTTGCTTCTTTCTCCACAGGGCAGGCAACTATGTTCGTTATCGCACTGCGATCATCCATTTTGTATGCAAGATAGGTGTAAAAATGATTCTTGCCCTGCTCGGTGTATCCCGTGTTCAAATCGTAATCGTAAAAATATCTGTAGCCCTCGTTCGCCATATACGATATTGCGTTTTTCCTGCTTGTGGAGGCAAAAATCTTTACCTGCGACACATATTTATCGTATTTTGTTTCGTGCTTAAAATGCATAAATATATCGTACGGATAATCAAGACCTGCAAAATTTTTGTATTTTTTGCCCTCATATGCTTCATATTCTTTGTCGTTATAAACATTGTCAATGTCCATAAAGTAGGCAGTCGACATACCGTTAATAAAGTATTCGCCGTCAAAGGAAAAATCGCATATCGAAGAATCGATTGAGCCGTTTTGCGTGGTATACATATAGACCGAAAAATCCTCGTAGCTCGACTGTGCAGAGCCACGAATTGCATGACCCGGTGCGCCGTTTGTTTTGCCGTTTATCGTGCCGATTTTGCCGGCATTTTTATATACTGTGGAATTTATCGTAATACTGTCCTTCGCAGGAGTCAAATCGGTATATACCTTAAATTTAACATCGGTCAGTGCTCTGTTGTAATCGTTTGTTCTGCTCACTCTCAGAGCTATCGACAGTTGAGTGCCGCTTTCACCATTTTTCGAATAATTGTAAAAGAGCAGCTGTCCGCCTTTTTGAGCCAATGCGGATATTACATTCTGCATTCGTACAATTTCTCTGCCGTCATAGTTGGAAAAAGTATATTGTTTTCTGTATATCTTATCGGTTGCAGAATCGGGAACGGTGCTCGTAAAGGCAGAAATGTATTTCCCGTCGTCGAGTGCGCTCTTTTTCTTTCTGAAATTTTCCACACCACTTGATGTACGAAGAAACATATATATATCATTTACGGTATTCGACTTGCTTTGGTTTGCGAGATTTTTTGCCGTAGAGGCATACTCGAGTTGGGTTATGTCATTAACTGCCTTGTAGTCGCCATTCGGAATATAGTGTGAATGTGAAAATTTAATATCGCTTCTTCTCAGTGCGTCTTTTGTATCGCCGGTCGGACCACACATATAAAGAGCCATTGCATATCCGTCATTGCCGAAGGAGCCTGAACCTGTGTCATCGTTGCTGAGTGGCTTGTATGAATTTGAAGTAGCAATATACAGCGTATCCTCGCTCATATCTTGAGCGTAAAATCCGTTTATGTTGGAATAGTAATACGATTTTGAAACGGCATATCCCTTTGCTTCGATAGTAATATTGTCCGGTGCTGCCACATTTTTTGCAAGTCCCGAGTAGGAGTAGATGTTCGTAATTGCTCGCTTTGGACTTCTTGTAAATGTAAACTTCATATATGTGTCAGTGTTGAAATTATTGTCGTATATGTAATTCGTTTCGTGATGATACAGACTTGAATATCCGTCCCATCTCTTCACATCGCCCACAAGGTCGCTGTAAAAATAGCTTCCCAGCTCATCTATGGTTGCGTACTGCTCTTTTTCGTAGGAATTTGACGGAATTAATATATGTGAATTAACGAATGTAATTCCTCCGATATATTCCTGGCTGTCGCCGTAATTTACGCTCGGCTTAAAATATAGGAATATCGGGTCTTGGTGAACGGTAGGCTTTTTCTCAGCCGTGTAGTTTAGGTCAAATGCATTTGTGTCTGCAAATAGGGAAACTGCCTCATATCCTCTCGGTGTTTCCGACGGCTTGTCCAAAACGACAAAATCGTCGACAATCGGGTCGCCTGCCTCCTGTCTTGTCGTAAACCATACGGTGATTGCGTTAAATGTACCGGCGTTTGCATATGTAGCCACACCGTAGTTGAACGCTGTATCCTCGGGTGCGTAGTTGTATGTAACACGAATGTCGGTCACAATGTCCTTTGCCTTTGGATTTGTCGTGGTTTTATATCCCAAATAGGTGTAAAGCTCCGTGGAGCAGGTTGAGTACATATTGACCTTGGTCTCACTCTTTCCGGTAAATAAGTTCCATTTGCTGTATGAGTATTTGTTTTTCGTAAGATTGCGATTTAAAACCGTATATCCCTCTCTCGAAGCAGCAAGCTTTGCCGACTCCTCGCTCTTTGCAGAAAATATTTTTATCGAGGTTACATATTTCGTTCCATCGTTTGCGACATCTTTTTTGCCGTCCGTGTCCTTGCGTAAAAAGAAAAGATATATTCCGTTAACCTTATCGTTGAAGGCTCCCATATTCAGGTTTGAAGCAACGCTTTCGCCAAAGGATGCAACCGGTTTGTAGCCTTTTGGCGTTACACCGTCGCCCTTTTTCGCCTTAAACGGTTCGCTTAAATATGTTTTTGTCGAGCCTTCGTCGGTATAAACCGTTTTTGTTTTTACCTCAATCGGCTCGCCCATTTGCGTGTCACGGGTGTAGTAAAGTGCGTTCCAGCTATTGCCCTGCTTGTCGTTGATGTCAATCGGCTTTCCGGTATCAATATCCGTCAACGCCGTATATTCAATATAATTGTCGTTGTCGTAACTGAACATTGTGTCCGGAATTGCAGAGTAGGTAGGGTGGTAGTAATCGTATTTTTCCTTTGCCCACATAACCAGTTTTGTAACAAAGCACCAGAAGATGACGGCAACACAGGCAATACCCAGCACAATCGGTGCCCATACGCATAAAGCACCGACAAACCAGCCGACCGAGGTCATTGCCAGTGCGTTCATAGCTGCCAATGTTCCGATAATGCTTGAGCCTGTTCCCAAATATGCGGCAAAGCCTGCAGAAATAACCATAGCTGCACCGAACGAGCATTTCATAATTGCATTTGCCGTATCAATGCAGTTGTCGATTTTTGCATCGGCTGAGTCGACGGTAGGGTTGAGGTAATCGTATCTTGAGCTTGCAGCAGACGCTCTTGCAGCCGTATCGGTTATTCCCACCTGCTTATCGTAAAGCGTTACATCGGTAGCGTACCATACGGAAAGCGAACCACCGTTTTCCTCTTTAATTTCATTTTTTATGTTTTTGATTTCGGCTTTTATTTTTGAGTAATTATCCTTTGTGTTGTCGCAGGATAAAAGAAGAGATGTTAAAAATCCGGTTCTGATTACCGAACGCTGTCCGTCTGTCAACGCTCTTAAAAGTGGATACATATCCTTTACCGAGTCGTATGTTCCGTCGGCTATGCCCAAAATGTATTCACCAAGTGGAATATCGTTATAGGAATATTTGTTAAGAAAATCGTAGCAGGAAAGATAGACAAATCCACTGTCCGTATCGGGCAGTTTTCCGTCTTTTTCTTCTTGTGCTCGCTTTATTGCGCTCTTGTATTCGTCGGCAAAATTTTTCAACTGTGGCAAAAGCGCAGTAGCTTCAATTCTGTATTTTTCTTTTTCTTCATTGCCGATTTCATCAAAATCCTCTTTGGTATATGATGCAAAGCGTTCGAGCCAGTTCCTCGGATTATCATTTGTATAGCTTTGCGAAAAAGACGATACATCTACGGGCGTATCACCTTTGTTGTAATCTGCCACACCGAGAGCAAGCATGCCATAGATATAGCCTACAACCTTTTGGTTTCCGATTAAAAGTAAATCCCTGAGCCTTGAGTCATAGGTCTTGCCCATAATTATCCAGTTTCCCAGAGGCTGGCTGAAGCTACCGTCAAGCGTTTTATATGTAAACAAGTTCAAAGCATCGACGCATGCTTTTGCAGCAGGACTTCCTTTTGCGAAATTTTCTCTTACCTCTGCGATTGTTTTTTGCAAATCATCTACCATAGAGTCCAACTCAGGCAACTGGCTTTCGGCTATTTCACGGTACTTGACATCTCTGAAGCCACCGTTCATATTCATCATATTAATATCGGTTATGGCTTTGCTTTTGTCATTTGTTGTTTTATAGCCAATGTAAAGAAAGCTGCCGCCGGCACCCTCCATAAGGTCCTGATCAAACACTTCGTAGCCGTTATCCGTAAGCTTTTTCTTTGCCTGCTCGGAGCTTGAAGCTCTTGCAACCGTCAGTTCTCCGATATATTCCGTTTGAGTTGTGCTGTCATCATTTGCAGCAACCGAAAAGACTTGAGCCGATACCGAAACAGCTGTTATTACTGCCAGCATAACGGATATTGTTTTCTTAAAAAAAATTCTCAAAATAATTCCTCTTTTATCAAAGCGTGTATTGCCATTGCTCTTTTGAATTAAAATTTGCCGTAATTATATATATTATATAGTTATCTTATCATATATACCGTGACAAAAGCGTGACAAATTATTCAAACATTTGACACTTTATTTTTTTATTTGTCACGCTTTTGTCACACAGTAAATGCTATACTGAATTGAAATATAAAGAAAGCAGGTAGAAAAATGAGAAAAATCACCACAAAAATCATTGCAGGTGCTTTGTCTGTATTGACCGTGTTCACTCCTGTTACGACCCTTGCGGCAAACAGTGGCGATTATGTGAGCGAGGTATATATCAGCAGTGCAAAGGACGAACAGACGGCAAAGGATTATCTGAGCGATAACGGCTATGAGATATTTAACAATAATCTTAATGACGGAACGGATAAGAATCCGGTTTATTTGGGCTATAAGACAACGAAGAATCCGAAACAAGCCATTACCGACTTAAAGGTTATGGATATGAACGGTGGCTATTCACAAACCGATTATGAAAAAATGGTTGAAGACGAAAAAGCCGGAATAAAAGAAAATGTGTCTGAGCTGAGAGTGGTTATTGACGAGTTCAGAAAAAATTACAATGCAGGCGAGCCACTTGCTTTGTATGCTTATAACGAGCTTAATAAGTATAAGGACCAAAAAGAGGACAGTAACGCAAACCTTAAATGCGACGAGGGAAAAACGGATAAGCTTATGGGCGATTATTTCCTCGACGAGAGCGTAACCGATGACCAAATGGCAACCTTGTTCTTGCAGGGTAACGCAACCGTGTTTGAGGCTCTTTACCAAAATTTGGCACTCGGCACATTTGCTTCCGGTGATGAAACGGTAATCGAAAAGTTATTGAAGGTTGACCCTGATGCTGACTTTGACGCAGGACTTGACGATACTGCAAAGCTTATCACCGATTCCTGGGGCGTTATGTTCGGTGAACTTGAAAAATATGAAAACGGCGATGTTAAAATTACCGACGACGAGTCAACGGTAAAGGAATATCTTGAGACTCTCAACGATACCGAAAAGCAAAATTTTGTTAAGTACGGCACTCTTTACGAAATGCTTGATAAAATTGAATTTGGAACCGACACAATGCTTGATTACTTTATGCACGAGGATGTAAAAGCTAAGGATGTTTACCCTCTTGCAAGTGTTCTCACACCTGCTCAGGCAGTAATTCTTCCACATATCGGACTTGCAAATCTTCTCTTGCTCAACGGTGATAAAAGCAGTACGGACGAAGCAGAGAACTTTATCACCGATGTCACAAAATCAAGCAACGATAAAGACAGCGATTCCGTTGTAAGCGTTTATTATAATGTTGACCAAAATTTGTTTAACGGAAATGTAGCTCTTACAAGCGAAGCTCTTTCTCACCAAAACGCTTCGGGCGACTCACCTTGGTATGATACCAATGTAGGCGAGTATGTAACACTCGGCGTTTATGCAGCAACAGCATTCGGTGTCGGTCTTATGGCTGTATCCGGCTTGATAAAGACGGCTAAAATCTCAAAATTGAACCATTTACAGCGTTTGTATGACAGCTCAAAAGAGGCTTATAATGCTTGCAAAAGTGCTTTGGAAGCCGACAAAAATCTCTATGAAGCTGCTCTTAATGCAAGAAGCAATGTTCTGCTTCAGGGCAGTGCTCCCACAGGCGAGGATATGCAGATTCTTTACGAAAATTACAGCAACTCGTTTGATACATATAAAAGCGCAAGGAATGTTATGGATATGCACTATGACGCTTATGAAGCATATGCCGACAGTGCATCCGGAGCAGGTTGGGTGTTCACAGCAGCAACCGGAATTATCCTCATTGCTCAGGGTATAAATATCGGAATGAAGGTTTATAATTATTATCATCCCGAATATTTACAAATTCCGCAAATTATTTGTGACGCAAGAATATCGACAGCAAAAGACGATAAGGTTGAGACAAATTATTACTATTATTATGCTGCAAAGGGTCATATTGCCGAGGACAGCAAAGGCAAGTACGGCGAATACGGAGATTTGAACGGCTTTACCGGTAAGCAGTGGAATGCTCTTTATACAACAAAGGACGAAAACGCAGGCAGTCCGGTTCTTGCAAATTCGTTAACCGTAAAGCTCGGAGACAACTCCGTTGACAAAAATGCCGTTGCACTCTCACTTTTCCAAACGAGCTTTCCTTATAATGTAAATGCCCATCAGTATAAAGATAAGCAAAACGGTATCTACATTTCGTTTAAGTGTGATGAGAGCGTTAACTCAACTGCCAGCATTTTCACTTCCGGTAAGGTTGCCCTTGTTGCCGGAGTAAGTGTGGCAGTCGGTATAATTATCGGTACGGCTTGCGTAACACTCGCAACCAAAAAGTCGAAAAAATCTAATCAGTCAACCACAACAAGTAACTGATATAATTAAATTTTGTTATAGAGGAGAAATAACTATGAATGAATTTGTAAATGCTATCCGTGACTCTGCCGACGGTGCACTCACAGGAGTGTCTGACAGCGTAATAATCGCACTTTGCATCGTAGGTGGTCTGATTATTGTAATGTCGATTGTCGCTTTTATAGTGTCTGCTTTTCTGAGCATCGCTTATATAAAGTACAATCATAAGAAAAACAGCATTAACCTTTCCGGTAAGGATATTGCAAGAGCCGTTCTCGATAATAACGGCTTGTCGAAAATCAAAGTAACTGCCAGTGGCTCTATTATGTTCGGTAACAGCTACAGCCATTATTTTAAGAAAGTCAGACTCAGAAGAATGACCTGGAAAAAGTCCAGCATATCATCTCTTGCCATGGCTGTTCAAAAATCATCTCTCGCCATTCTTGATAAAGAGGGCGACAGTGATATGAAAAAGCGTGTTAAGTTGACTCCTGTGATTTACTTCGGTCCTCTTGCTTTTGTACCACTCGTTCTTATCGGCGTGCTTGTCGATGTTGTTGTCCTTAGCAACACCGACGCAAAATTCACGATTATTGCAACTGTAATCGCTTCGCTTATTTATGTCGTATCGTTCGTGATGTCGATGCTTGTTCTTAAGACGGAGAAAAAGGCTCAGACAAAAGCTCTTGATATTATGAAAAGCGAAAATCTTGCCACAGATGAAGAAATCAATATGTGCAAAAAGTTATTTAAGCTTTATAATATCGAATATGTAAATAATATGATTATCGCACTTCTTGAACTTGTTTACAGAGTGCTCCAAATCATAGGCTATGTTCAGGGCAATTCTTCTTCGTCGTCATCTTCAAAGTAATATGAGTAATGTAATAGCTTTTTTGGAAAAGCATTCATATGCGATAATCACGGCGACACTTTTGCTCGAAAACAAATCGGTCGATGCCCTATTTTCTCAACTCGAGTGACTTAAACTTCTGTAATGTAAAACAAGGACTTGAAAATTACTTCAAGCCCTTGTTTTTGCGTTTTATAATAATGTATCTAATAATGCTTTACAGCCTTTATAAATATCGCTATAGCACCTATCAAAATCTCTTGTATACCATGGGTCGGACACATCGTCGGTGCTGTTTGTGTATTCCATAAATTTATGTATTTTGCCTTGACTGTCATTTAAAATACGCTTCATATTTCTGATATTTGCGCTGTCCATACCTATGAATAAATCGTATTTGTCATAGTCATTTTTCTTAAGTTGAACGGCACGCTTGCCTTTTGGATAAATTCCGTGATTTTCAAGTACTTCTTTTGCAGGTGGATAAACAGGATTGCCGATACCGTTGTAAATTTCTTCTGTGCTCGTAGCACTTGAGCAAATTACAAAATCGTCCTGAAGCCCTTTTTGCTTAACCATATCTTTAAGTATAAATTCAGCCATTGGCGAACGACAAATGTTGCCGTGGCACACGAACATTATTCTAATCATTTTTATCCACACTTGAAATTGTTGAGATGACAGGATTGCCGTACTGATCGAGCAGAGGAGTTAATCCACCGGAATAACCTGCAGCATGGTATAAATAATTGACTCCGGTCTCTTTATCCACCCAAATTTCGGTTGTTGTGATTGTACCTTGCGAATAAACCACTTCAAATCTTTGATTTTTAGCCATTACTTATTCTCCTTAAATTATTTTGTATCATTATATTTTTTAATGCTTGGTTGGCTATCGTTGTGTTCTCCGATAATTTTTTCCATCCAAATCATATCGTACCATCTGCCAAATTTATAACCACAGTTATGAAATGTGCCGACCGTTTCAAAGCCTAAATGCTTATGAAAATCTGCGCTGTTTGTCGTTAGATATTCGTCATCTTGAGTCGGATAACCTATACAAGCGTATAAATTAAGAATGCCCATAGCTTTGAGTTTGCTTTGCAGGGATTCGTAAAGCGTTCTGCCAAGTCCACACTTTTGTGCGTTATGCTCTAAATAAATTGTCAGCTCACACGACCAATCATATGCCTTTCTGCCGACAAATCTTCTTGCGTACGCATAGCCTTTTATTTCACCGTCTTGAAGAATTACCAAAAACGGATAACGCTCCGTAATTTCTTTCATTCTGTTTTGAAATTCAAAAAGAGTAGGGGTATCGTATTCAAATGTTATTGCTGTATTTTTTACATAATAATCATATATTTTAAGTGTTTTTTCGGCATCTTCCAATGTCGCATCACGAACTTCAATCATATTATCGCTTCCTTTAATAATGATTCTATTATAAAATATAAAAATGCATATTTCAATACTATAGATTTTTGAAAATCATAACCACTAGTAAACTAGTGGTTTGAAAATACCTAAAAGGAAGCCTTACAGGCTCTGCCCCTAGAAGGGGCGTAGAATAATGATATCGCATTACTTTTTCAAGCAGCCCCTCTCGTGGGGCTG
>JBNMGQ010000070.1:0-10980 GCA_050872345.1 Eubacterium sp.
ATATTTAGATAAATTAAAAATACATAATAAAACAAGTTAAGGGAACGCACCGTTTTGCGTTCCCTAATTTTAAATTTTACTGAAAATGAAAACTTCTTACACTTTCAGGCTCAGATACCATAATTTTAAGGTTACCGTTCATAACTCTTAAATCGTCAATCATTTGACGGATTTGCTTTTCATCTTTCATATCGATAGCAAATGTAAGTTCAAAAAGAGCACCGAAGTCAACACTCTTAACCTTCGTCATTTTTGATGATTTGCAATACTTTGCAAGAGTTTCATCAAATGCGCCGACATAGTTCAAACTTTCAGGAACTGTAATTCTAAGGTCGAATCTCTTACCCTTTTTACCTGCATAATTTGTGAAATGAAGAATAAGAATGATTGCACAAAGAAGAAGAGTTGCAAACGCTGCCCAAAGCCAGTAACCAAGACCACAGGTCAAACCCATTGTTACACTCATAAATACAAATGCAATATCCTTAGGGTCGCCGGGTGCACTACGGAAACGAACAAGTGCAAATGCACCTGCAAGGCTGAACGCAGTAGCAACATTGTTACCGATAACAAGAATAACCATACCTACTATCGGAGCCAAAAGAATAAGTGAAACGCAAAACGCTTGGCTGTAACCCTCTTTTTTGTGGGTAAACATATACACAAGGCTGATAATAAAACCGATAAGCGCCGAAATAAGCACGGTTTCCAAAACGCCCTGCCAAGTGAGAACTGCAGCATCACCCGATGTTAGATTGTAGAAAAAATCTGTCATAACCCAAACCTCGTTTATATGTAATTAATTATATAATAAAATTATATACACAAAAATTAAAGACTTTCAAAAAAGTCAAAATCAACTTGCTTTCCGTCCTTATCAGTTAAATTGTAACTGATTTTACCGTCCTTCAAATCCTGCTTAAACTTAACACCATACTTAGAAAAACCACGGCTGTAAAGCTTGTATTCATCAAGCAAATCGGCAAGCCATATCGGCATTGCACCCAAAATCTTGATTTCCATAATAAATTCGCCGTTAGGAAGAAGAAGCTCGTCATCATCACTCTCGCCAAATTCAAAATTCTTTCTTCTTACTCTGACATTGTTGTCAAATGTCATTCTGAAATTTTTATCTTCCTTACCGAAAAGCGCAAGCCTGTCATACTGAACATAAAGAGCAGGGTGAACCTTGTTCATCTTCAAATAATATTGAAGCTCCTTTGCAACCTGAGTTGAAAGATAATCGTTAGTTTCGGGCAAAATACCCTCGTTTACAAACGGCTCAATCTCTTTAATCTTAAGCTTGATTCTGCGCTTATTGCCCTGACCCTGACTTTTCTTTTTAATTTCCATAAAAATTTTATCCTCAGGGTCCTTATTATCATAATAAGAACGAATCCTCATTTTTTCCTTATAAACAGGAGAAGATGAATTGTGCCTTATGACATCGTGGTTGTCCGTGTCGTAGTAAATGCTGTAAATTCTGTACTCGCCACCGTCAAGGCAAAATGGGTCAAGGTCCATATATTCAAGAAGTCGAGGCCAAATTTGGTCAAGCTGTTCTTTTGTAATAAGATATTTCTTCTCATATCTCTTAAAAGTAGCTATTGCCAAAACCAAAACCTCCCCTGAATATGTTAACAATGTGTTAATTATAAGCAAATTATTTATCAATGTCAATAAAAATACTGTTATTTATAATAAATTTATATTTATAATTTATAAAATGTACATTTTTGCATTTTTTGTATACAAATTTTGTGATTTTAGAATTTGTGTATAAGATAAATTATAGTTTAGCGTAGTAAGTTAAGGCTCCCTTGCAAAGGGAGCTGTCGGTTTACCGACTGAGGGATTGGAAAGGCGAACACAGTTCACCACTACGAAAATCTTGTCATTTTAGACTATCTATATTAGAAAAATTACCGTAGGGGCGAACTGCGTTCGCCCGATAATCCCTCCGTCACGCAAGCGTGCCACCTCCCTTTACAAGGGAGGCTAAACTATAATTTATTGACATTATTTTTCTATAATGCTAAAATATCAATAAATCAAATTATCGGAGGGTTCGGTTATGAAAAAAGCCATATCGATTTTTCTGAGCCTTGCATTAATTATCTGCACTCTTTCATTTGGCACAATTAATGCATTTGCAAATGACAAAAAAACTGCGACAAGCGTAGCGCTTAACTCAAGCATTACTGCTTATGTTGACACAAACAACAAATATTTTGTAAAATTTGAGCCGACTGTTACAGGCTACTATGAATTTGCCTGCCTAACATACAGCGTTGACTCTTCAATTTACGCAAGCATAGTTGACTCGGCAAACGAAGTTTACAATACAGTCGTTAACGATTACACTAACCCATATCTTATTTGTGCAGCTAAGCTTGAAGCAGGCAAAACATATTATTATGTGCTTGAATCCTTAGGCACTGTCCTTTCAACAGGCGTAACGGTGCGTGCACACAACCACACTTACAGCCAGACAAAAGCTTTTTCTGCTTATGCCGATTCTAACGACGCTTCGCTTTCACACGATGGTGAAGTTTATACCGTTTGTGCTTATTGCACCGACTCTTACACCTCTGCCGTTTATTATGCACCTGCAACAGTTAAGCTTTCAACTTCATCTTACACCTATAACGGCAAGACAAAGAAGCCTGCTGTTACCGTTTATGACAGACTCGGCAATGTCATTGATAAAAGTCAATACACGGTAAGCTATAAAAGCAATAAAAATCCGGGCTACGGCATCGTCAGCGTTAATTTTTCCGGCAACTATTCGGGCAGTCTTACGGCAAGCATTACAATCAAGCCTAAAAAAGAAACACTTTCTTCACTCAAAAGCAGTGCAAAAAAGAAGCTTACAGTTAAGTGGAAAAAAGACACAACCGTTACCGGCTATGAAGTTCAGTATTCAACTTCAAGTAAATTTACTAAAAATACAACTAAAACTTCAACAATAAAAAAGAACAGCACAACTTCAAAAACCGTTTCTTCGCTCAAGTCAAAAAAGAAATATTATGTGCGCCTTCGTGCATATAAAACTTCAAACGGCAAAAAGCTTTACGGCGCTTGGAGCAGTGTAAAAAATGTTAAAATAAAATAATTAAAGATAGCAAAACGGTGCAGTCAATTGACTGCACCGTTTTTTAACTATAATACTCTATTACATTTTGTTACCACAATTCGGGCAATATTTTGAATTTTTATTCAGTCTTTGACCGCAATTCGAGCAAGTGCTTTTTAGCTGAGTGCCGCAATGCTCGCAATAATCTCCTTTTGTGTTGATATGGAAGCAATGAGGGCAAACAACAGGAATACGAAGCAAAAGTTCATAAATCACAACTGCAATTAAATTTGTAAAAAGAGTAAATATAAACCACAAAGTTGAATTATACCCTGCCTTAGCCGTTCTGTTTTTCATCCAAAATGCAACTAAAAGCCAATACCAAATCGCCATACCTACCCATGCACCGACAATGACGCCGAGTGCGATTACACGAACGGTAGTCAAAGGAGTTATGTACTTTGTAATTTCAAAGTCCTCCTCACTTTTTTCTATATCGGAATTTTTATATTTTTCCACGGCGTTATCAGGCTTTTTTGTATCACTTTTTTCTTCGCTTTGAGCAATGCTTATTACCTCATTAATTTGAGTTTGACAGATTACTGCCACCGATACACTGCCTGCAATCAAAAGAACGATAAAGGTAATAAACCATACTTTGAACTTTGATTTGTAGGATTTTGTGTTTTTCATAGCTAAATTCCTTTCTTAAAATAATTATACTAATTTACTTCTTTTGAAGTAAGCAATATACGATTTCAAAAGTTCCTTATCCATCGGCGCACAATGAATATTTGTACCTTTCAGTGCATTCCTTGTGTTGAACATATCATAAATCGGTTGCTTTTCCATGTGACGGGTAATAATGTCGCCATCGCCGTTATCCTCAAACATACACGATAATATTTTGAGTGCGTTACCACCGAGTTTTGTTTTGCCGAGTGCATTTTTCCACAATTTATACGGCACAGGCATAACAAAAAGCTTTGATTCATAAATCGCCTTAACAAGCTCGGTTGACGATTTAATGTCGGGATTTATGATATTAAACGATTTATCCCAATCGTCATTCATAAAAGCAATTCTGACCATGACGGCACTCACATAATCAACCGGTGTAAAATTAAGTGGCATTTCAACAATAGGCACAACCTTCATTTGAATACAGCCGATAATCATTCTGCTTGTCAAATCTCTGACTGCCCAAATGCCGTCCTGCTTTGTGCCGGTTATATCACCGGGGCGATAAATTTTTGCTTTGATTCCACGCTTTCTCGCAAGCATAATAATTTTTTCGCTTACCCATTTTGTTTGAGAATAACCGAGAAAATAGCCGTCGGGTGACTCAAGAGGGTCATCTTCAAGTGCATTTTTGCCAAAGTGGCTCGGATTATCATACACGCTGTATGACGAGGTGTAGTTAAAATATTTCATCCTGCCTGTTGTTGCAATGCGTAAGCACTCAACGGTTGACAAAACATTTGCACTTTTCATAGCCGAATACGGATAAAGGAAATTGAGCACGGCACCACAATGAAAAATCATATCAATATTGTTGCAGATATTTTTATAATCCTCATCGCTCATTGCAAATTTTTCTTTTGTCAAATCACCCTTAATTGCAATGATTCTGTGCCTGAAGGAATTATCCCAACAATTAAATTTGAGCATATTCATCTTGATTCTTTCAAGTCCGTCATACATATCGTTACATCTTGTAAGGCAATAAACGGTGATTTCGTTATCCTTTTTAAGCAAATCCCTGATAAGGAATGCACCCAAAAATCCTGTTGCTCCCGTCAAAAAAATTTTTTTGCATTCATCGGCTGTTTTCTCATATTCGCCGTTTAGTTTAATATCATCTGGTAAAGCGACTTCCTTTCTTAAATCAACATTGCCCTTTTCTATTTTAATTTCTTCATCACCTTGATATGATAAAACAAGCTCGCAAATTTTGCTCGGAGTTGGAAACATCAGCACATCACGAGGGTTAAGTTCAACCTTAAATTTATCCTCGATTTGGCTGATAACCGTCATCATTCCGAGAGAATCGCCACCCAAATCAAGGAAATTTGACATATCGTCTACATTTTTTCCTTTAAGCTGCGTTGAAAAAAGATTTTTTATTTCATTAAGTACATTTTCTCTGTTCATCAGGCGCTCTCCTTTTTACTGTAATTTCTTTTAATCTTAAGTGTAGTTGTTTTTTCAAATTCCTTATCTCTGAATTTAACATTTGCTATATGCTTATAGGCAGGTGCTGTGGCATTATATTTTTCAACAGCATTTTTGATAAGTTTTGTTGCATCTTTATATTCCTTAACATTAGCGAAAAACTCGGCAGTTATAGCCTTATTTTCCTCATAAACAAGCACCTCATTAATAAAATCGCAGCGTGAAAGTTTTTCCTCAATTTCCTCGGGTGAAACATTTTTGCCGTTTGCAAGAATAATCAAATTTTTCTTTCTTCCTGTAATATAAAGAAAGCCGTCACTGTCGATTTTGCCGTAATCGCCTGTTTTGAACCATTCGCCGTCAAATGCTTTTTCGGTTTCAGCCTCGTCGCAATAATAACCCTTCATAACATTATCGCCCTTAACATAAACCTCGCCGATACCGTCCTTGTCCGGCTCGTAGATTTTAATTTGATTGCACGGCAAAGCCTGACCACAGGAACCGAGCTTAAAATAATCATTTCTGTTTACAGTCACAACAGGCGAACACTCGGTAATACCGTAGCCGTTAATTACATTGATACCGATTTCGTAAAGACCCTTTTGATAAAAAGAATCAAGTGCAGCACCACCACAAATAATGGTTTCAAGCTCACCACCGAGATTATCAATTATTTCCTTAAATAATTTTCTTCTTATATCTATTCCTTTTTCAAGCAACTTGTTGCTGAGCATGATTGCCTTTTTTAGCATTTTCGCCTTACCCTGCTTTTCAGCTGTTTGCCAAATTGTTTTGTAAATCATTTCAATAACAAGAGGAACGGCAGAAAAGTTTTGTGGCTTATATTTTTGAAAGTCACCGACTACATCCTTTAAATCACTGCAAATATATCCGCTCGCACCCATCAAAAACGCTGCAAAAAGTGCCGACGCCCAAGAAAAGGTATGATTAAATGGAAGCACGATTACCGTATTGCCACCCTTTGTGCACTCGCAGGTTGAAACAACATCACTTGTCAGATTGTGATGAGTAAGCATTACGCCCTTGCTTTTTCCTGTTGTACCCGAAGTAAAAACAACGCAAGCCAAATCATCAGGTAAAACCGTAGCGTTTATATATTCGTCGTAGCCGTCGTCAAGCAAATCCTCGCCCATAAAGACGCACCTCGCCAAATCGGACATAGGTATATAATGCTTAATACTTAGCTTGTCGTTTTCTTTGAATTTTTCTATTACATCACTGTATGTATCGGAATAAATAATTGCTTTACATTTGCAAATATCAACAAAATTCATTAAATCCTTATACGGCATTTCTTTATCGAGCGGAACACATACATTACCACCGTTTAATATTGCGATAAATGACATAAACCAATTATATGAATTTTCACCAAGAAGAGCGATTTTACAGTTTTTCAAATCATTATTATATAAATACGAACCAAGTGCGTTTACATCTCTGCCGAATTGACCGTAGGTTTTTGACCTAAGCGATTTTCCGACTTTAAAGTCAACAAGCTTTTTATTTTCATTTTTATCAATACCGTAACTTACAAGTTCTTTTACGGTTTTGACACCCGGCATTTCATAATACGGATACGGTTTATTTTTCATAAAAGGGTCTCCTTTCCTGTGTGCAAAATGCTATAGCACCTTTTATGACTTTATAATAACCACATCTATTAAACCGGCTATAAAACAAATATAAACCGTAATTTAAAAATAAAAACATTTCTAAATTACGGTTTATACTTGCTGATAATTATACTGATTTATAAGGATGTAATATACGAAAATCAGTTTGATTTAATTTTTTGAAAGAAAGCTTTTTTATTACAAAATCCTCCTATCGGCTCTCTTTTGTTTTATCTGAATTTCTTACGGTATGCACTCGGTGTGACGCCTTTGCTTCGCTTGAAAAGACGGTTAAAATAGCTCAAATCGTTAAATCCACACGAAAGTGCTATATCTGTTATCGACAGATACGACAGACTGAGCTGTTCTGCTGCGCACTCAATTCTGTAATAATTAAGGTAGTCAATCGGTGTTTTGCCGGTTGCCTGCCTGAATGCTCTGCAAAAATATTGTTTGTTAAGCTGTGCTTCCTCTGCCAAATCTTCAAGGGTAAGTTGCTTTGAATAATCGTTTCTGATTTTAGTAAGCACCTTTTTAATCTGTTTATTTTTGCGATAAACGGCATTTGCGCCAAGTGGCACATTTTGTGATTTTTGTTCTAATATATAACCGATAAGTTGCCACAAAAGACCGGTAGTCGTAAAAGTATAAGCAACGCTTTCCTTTTCCATACTTTCAAAAAGTGAATCGACAATTCTTCCTGCCGTACTTTGACGGTCAAACACCATCTCACTGAGCATACCACTGTCGAGCGCTTTATTATATTTTTCAACGCATTGCGGCGACTGCGCAAGGAAGCTGTCCATATCGAACACAACGCACTCGTAAATGCAGTTTTCGGGTGTACCACCGTGGATAAATTCACTCGGAAGAAAAACACTTTGCCCCTTTTCAAGAACATAGCTTACGCCGTTTATCGACAAATGGAATTTGCCCTCAAGCACCAAAATCAGTTCACACTCCATATGCCAGTGAAAAGGCATTTCGTACTGAGGATGATTGCTGTCAACATAATAAAGCTGAATTGGAAAACCGAATGTGCCCCTGCTTTTATTTTCCTGATAACCGATGTAACGCATAATGCCACCTCTTAATGCTCTAATGTGAATATCGTCCTATTTTTTCACATTATACACCTTGAAGTGGAAAAAAATCAACAGTATAATTGAAATTGGAAATATTAAATTTGAAAGGAATTTATTATGGATATTAATGTAATTAAAGACCAAATCTGTGATGTATGCCATAAAAATGTGGCAACTCGGTTGGGTCGCAGCAAACGACGGTAATGTAAGTGCTAAGCTTGACGACGGTACTATCCTTGCCACTCCTACAGGTATGAGCAAATCATTTATCACTCCTGACAAGCTCATTCGTATTGACTCTAAGGGCAATGTTCTTGAAGCAGCTGAAGGTCTTCGTCCTTCAAGCGAAATCAAAATGCACCTCAGATGCTATGACAAGCGTGACGATGTAATGAGTGTTATCCACGCTCACCCACCTGGAGCAACAGGCTTCGCTGTAGCACACAAGGCTATGGATATGTACAATATGATTGAAGATGTAGCAGCTATCGGCGCTGTTCCTCTTACACCGTACGGTACTCCTTCAACTACAGAAGTTCCTGACGCTATCGAACCATACCTTGAAGAGCACGATGTTATGCTTCTTGAAAACCACGGTGCTCTTGCAGTAGGCAGTGATGTTATCACAGCATTTTACCGTATGGAAAGCCTTGAGCTTTGGGCAAAAATCACTATCAACGCTGTTATCCTCGGTGGCAGTCACGATATTGACGAAAAGAATATCCAAAAGCTTATCGACCTTAGAAGCTATTACAGAATCACAGGTCGTCATCCGGGTTACAAGATGTACAATCCTGATGATGAAATGCTTCACAAAAAGGAGGACTGATTATGCTCAAAGGTATTAATCCTATCGTTTCTCCTGAGCTTCTTAAGGCTCTTTGTGAAATGGGTCACGGCGACGAACTTGTTATCGCAGACGGTAACTTTCCTTGCGAAAGTATCGGCAAAAACGCAATAGTTATCCGTGCCGACGGTCATTCGACTACCGATATTCTCGACGCAGTTCTTTCACTCATTCCACTTGATACATACACCGAAAAGCCTGTAGCACTTATGGAGGTTGTTAAGGGCGACAACACACCTACACCTGCAATTTGGGCAGACTATGACAAGCTTTTAAACAAATACGAGCCTGAACACCACGACATTGAAATGACAGAACGCTTTGCTTTTTATGAAAGAGCAAAGAAAGCTTATCTCATTATCGCTACAGGCGAAACTGCAATTTATGCAAATGTTTTACTTAAAAAAGGAGTAGTCAAGGTATGAGCCGAGTATTAGCATTCGACTTCGGCGCTTCAACGGGCAGGGCTATACTTGCCGAGTATAAAGACGGAAAGCTCAGCTACAACGAAGTGCACAGATTTGACAATAACCTTACAAATAAAGACGGTTTACTTTGTTGGGACTTCCCTTACCTTTTGGGTGAAGTAAAAAAAGCTATCGATATGGCAGAAAATGTTGACTCATTAGCTTTTGACACCTGGGGAGTTGACTACGGTATGCTTGACAAGGACGGTAATATTATTTCACTTCCTGTTTGCTACCGTGACGAGAGGACAAAGGATATGCCGAAAAAGGTTTTTGAAAGCATATCAAAAAGCAAGCTTTATGAGCTTACAGGCAATCAAATTATGCCTATCAACACTCTTTTTCAGCTTTGCAGTGAGAAGATTGAAAATGCAGATACATTTCTGTTTATGCCTGACCTTTTTGCATATTCGCTTTGTGGCGCAAAAACCGTAGAGCAAACTATCGCTTCAACCTCGCAAATGCTTGATTTAAAAAATATCAAGTGGCAAAACGAAGTGTTCAAGCTTACAGGCAAGGATGAAAAACTTTTACCTCCTATCGTTAAAAGTGCAAGCGTTGCCGGTGAATACAAGGGCATTAAGGTTATCAAGGTTGCCGGTCACGACACACAGTGCGCCGTGTGCGCTATGCCGGCTGTTGACGGCGAAGTTCCTGCGTTTCTTTCGTGTGGCACTTGGTCGCTTATCGGCTGTGAAAACGACGAGCCGATTTTAAGTGAAAAGAGTATGAACGACGAGCTTTCAAACGAACTTGGCGCAAACGGTAAAATCAATTACCTTAAAAACATAAGTGGCTTGTGGCTCATTCAAGAAATCAGGCGCAACTTCAAAAGCGCAGGCAAAGAGTATTCATACAACGATATGGAACAGCTTGCAAGGGGTGAAGAAGCGTTCAAATTCTTCATCGACCCTGACGACGCAAGCTTTGCCACACCGGGCAATATGCCTGAAAAGATTTGTGCTTTTTGCGAAAAGACAGGTCAAGGCAAGCCTGAAAGTGACGGCGCTATGATTAGGTGCATTTACGAAAGCCTTGCTATGAAATACAGATTTGCAATTGACCAAATCAGTGAAAACACAGGCAACAAATTCAATGTGCTTCACCTTCTCGGTGGTGGCACTAAGGATACCTTCCTTTGCCAAATGACTGCCGACAGTCTTAATATGAGCGTTGTTGCAGGTCCGACCGAAGCAACTGCACTCGGCAATATCATTTTACAGCTTATTGCACTCGGCGACATTAAAGATGTAAACGAAGGCAGGAAGCTTATCAAATCAAGCGAAAAGCTTACAACATATGAACCTGAAAATGCAGGCGCATTTGAAAACGGTTATAAAAATTTTGTGAAAATATTAAAATAAAATATATAAAGGAGTAAAATTTATGAAATATCCAAAAATAGGTATTCGCCCTGTCATTGACGGCAGATGGGGTGGTGTAAGAGAAAGCCTTGAAGAACAAACTATGGGTATGGCTAAGGCTGCTGCCAAACTTATCAGCGAAAATGTTTGTTACCCTGACGGCACACCTGCGCAGTGTGTTATCAGCAACACAACAATCGGTGGTGGTGCCGAAGCTGCTAAGTGTGAAGAGCAGTTTTCAACAGAAAATGTAGTTGCAACTCTTTCGGTTACACCTTGCTGGTGCTACGGTACTGAAACATTCGATATGAATCCAAACACTATCAAAG
>JBNMGQ010000071.1:0-10872 GCA_050872345.1 Eubacterium sp.
CACCATCGTTCCTATCATTTCAAGATGACCGAGTTCTTCAACGCCGATGTCCGTCAGCAAACCTTTAAGCTCCGGATACGGCATAGAATACCTTTGCGAAAGATACCTCAGCGACGCTCCAAGCTCACCGTGTGGACCACCGTACGGTTTTTAGATATAGATTAAGCATAAAAATAAATGGCAAGATTGTTTTTCTCTTTCTCATATACAATATGGTCGACTACGGTGCGAAGTGCCTCGTTCTTGGAACTTTCGGTAACATCAGGCGATTTAATAATCTTTAAAACATTCGACACTCTTTCTAAGAAATCATTAGGAATAGTGTCATTTTTCTTTTTTGGCTGTTTTACTTTAGCTTTTTCGTATTCTTCGATTCGGGATTGATATGTACGCTTTTTTATTCCGTATTCCTCTAAAGTATCAAAGCCTGCGTCGTAAGCCTCACTTGCACGGCGAATCTTTTCTTTCTCTTGCTTAATGAGCTTGTCGTAGTCAACATTTTCTTGTGGGTCGTTGGCTGTTTTGTATGTTATATCAAAGTTGAGTGTTTCTAAACATTCTTCAATCTTTTCAATTACAGCTTTATTTGCTTTTGCTACCGATAAGCTGTGAGATACTTTGCAAACACCTTTTGCATATTGGTGACATTGCATTGCCGGACATTTAGTACTTACATAAACAAGCGTAGCACCACAGTTGTCACACCTTACCAAACCTTTCAACATAAACTGAATCGGCTGTTCTTTGCGTTGATATTTGCCATATCGTTTCTTTTGGTCTGCTATTTGGCTCTGTACTCGCTCAAATTTAGACTTTTCGATAATAGGTGAGTGTTTACCCTCTATAATCATAACATTGCTGTTATCGCCCTTGTAGCGTTGCTTAGATTGCTTCCCCTCAGGACTCCAACGAATTTTACCGACATAAACAGGATTTTGTAAAATGTATTCTACAAATCTATTGTCAGGAAGATTGCCACGCTTAGTTCTTACACCCATAGAGCCTAATTCTTGCGCAATAGCTCTGTAGCCTTTGCCGGCTAAGTAAGAATCATAAATGTACTGAACGATTTTAGTGTCTTTCTCGTTAGAAATGTATGTGTTGTCTTTCAGGTCATAGCCGAACGGTGCAATAGTCATTACTTCGCCACGACTTGCTTTTTCCGTCATACCTCGAGTAACTTCTTGTGATAGTCGAGTGGAATAGTACTCATCCATAAACTCAATTATTCTTTCAATCAATGGAGCAAAAGGCGAATCGTCAATAGTTTCACTGACGGAAATAACCGATACATTAATCTTTCTGAGCATTGACTTGTATACGATACTTTCTTCTTGGTTTCGTGCGAATCGGCTAAATTTCCAAACAAGAATAGCGTCAAAAGGGTGTTCCTTTGACTTAGCGTAACCTATCATGTTGTTAAATGCTTTTCTCTTTTTAACACTTCTGCCGGAAATGCCGTCGTCATAAAAAACATACTCGTCAGGTACAATATAATCATTGTTTTTTGCATACTGCCGTATGAGTTTAAGCTGACTGTCAGGAGAATATTCGTCTTGTCTGTCGTCAGATACTCTAATGTATGCTGCAGCATATTTCATTTAATCACCTTCTTTTGATTTTTTCTTTTCTTCAATAGTGTCTTTTATAAGAGTATATAACATATATGTTGAAATTATCGGTGCAGGGAGATAAACAAAGAACAGTACATAAATATTTTTATCATTGCTAAATAAAAATGAAAAATATCCAAATGTAAATAATGCGTATATTAGAAAAACTATTGTATAAAAGAATCTGTCAGCAAAATCATAGTCTTTAAAATCACGAATTAATAGCATAATCGCAAGAATTATCACTTCAATAATATAAATAGCAAAGAAACAATAACATATAACTGTAAAGATTTTTTCAGTTGCTGAAATATCGGATTTCTTTGAATGTGTGTTTATAGTTGTTTCTTCGGTTGTAGTTTCAATATATTCTGAGTCGTTAGGTGCGTTTTTATCTAAAAAGTTTTTATACAATTTAGTTTGTTTTTGAATTTCGTTATATTTATCTTTATCAATATATTTCTCATAATTAGGTAATGAGGCAATGACTTTATTATTTAATGAAACAAAGTCATCATAAAGGTTGTTGTCACAAGTTCCGTTTTTACTGATTTGTTTCCGAGCAGAAGAATAGTAATCGTTAAGTTTTTCATAGTTATTTAGATACTCTTGCACCCAGTCGTTGATTTTTGATTTATTTCGTAATGAATCATAGTCAATTTCATTACTGTTGTTACTTTTTGTGTTTTCTTCAACAATTATTGTTGCAAATGTTTCTGTTTCGGCATTAGAATTAATTTCATTGGTAGTTGTTTCTTCATAATTATAATAATTTACGGTGCTTTTTTCATTGTTTTTAAAATCATAAGGGCAAGTACCGTTATCGTGCTGATGAGCAGGGTAGCCGTGGTGGTAGTGATACTCACCTGATGAACGGTCATAATGTCCACCGGCTGAATCTGTCTTACCGGGATGTGCAAAGACTACTGCACACGAACCTAAGATTATAACGATTATTGATATTAGTATTAAACTGAATTTCAGTGCCTTTTTCATTTTTTATGCCTCTAATCATAATCGGAATCATAATGTCCGTTTGAATAGCCATCATCATAACCTTCGCTATACGCCTCTTCGGATAGCTCTTCAAAAAAATCGTATGCGTCATCAAAGCCGTCATCATAGCCTTCGTCATAAGCTTTTGTATATAAAGCTTTTTTGTCTCTTGAAAGTGAAGAAAGCATTTTATTGTATTCTTGTGAATATTTTTTGTTTTCCTTAGAATCATAGTCAAGCTCTTCTGAAAGGAGACTTTCGCATTCGCTATATTTGACGGAGAGCGAATTGTTTTCTTCTGACAATAAAGCAATTTTAGAAGCTTGCAAACTTTGTACGACCATATTTTTATTCTTTAAATTGTCACAGTCACTTTTTGGTATGAATTGTTTACTGACTAGCAAATAGATAAATATTAATGCCATTATAGCAAGTAAAACAACTGTTGTTTTAAACACGATAAATATTTTCTTTTTCATTTTATCCCCTTAAATAAATGATAAAAAATATAGTGCCGTTTTTCATTAATGGCACTATTATTTTTTCTCTATAGTTGTTTGTTGATTTGCTTTCGATAACAAGTTTATGTCCTGTACCACGGAATCATTAGTAATTGCAGCAGGCTTATTAATTCCAAGAAGAGTGTTAACAGCCTCTTGCATTTCAGGTTTATTTCTGTATGCAGTTACTAATTCTTTTTCAATATTTGTTAATGTAAAAGTTTCTTCGTCCGTATCATCATAACCGGCAATAACGCTTGGTGAAATTCTAAGTATCTGAGAAAGAAGTGCTATTTTATCTCTACCCATATTTGCGATATTTCCTGATTCCCAACGAGAAACGGTAGCCTCGCTTACTCCTACATAATTTGCAACATCTTTTTGACTTAGATTAAGTTCTTTTCTTCTGTTTTTCAAAATATCTTTTGTTGCCATTTTATTCCTCTTTTCTTTAAGAATAATATAATTATATATAAAGAATTGCAAAAAAGCAATAAAAACTTGCAAATAAGAAAGAAAATTGCAAAAAGCTATTGACTTACGGATAAGTAAGTGCTATATTGTACTTACGGAAACGCAAGAAAAGGAGCTTTTATTATGTTTAAATCAAATCGTTTAAAGGGAATAATGGCTGAAAATGAAATGAGTCAAGCTATGCTTGCAGATAAATTAGGAATAAGCGAATCCTCTGTTACACGCAAAATGAGGGGTGAAACAGAATTTAATCGTAACGAAATAAAAATGATTAAGGCTTTGTTTAATTTATCTGCAAATGAAGTAGACTCAATTTTTTTTGCTTAAATACTTACGGAAACGCAATGTTTTCACTAACACTTAATCAAGGCAGCAGGGTGCAGGTTTAAAAATAAAACTCATTTGATACTCCGAACATATTAATTCAAAAACCGAAAAACTATCAGACCAATCAAGACATTAACTTTTTTGTCTTTTTCGAAGTTACCCTGTTTTTCTCCTCTTAAAATATATTAATTGCGATAGTTAGCTCTGCTGTCTTGATTAAGTGTTAGTGATAAGGACAAAACAAATCATCATATTTTTACTGAGGTGATGAAATGGCACGAAAAGAATTAACAGCCACCGTCAGTGTTATTTTGGAAGACGGCACTATAAAGCCGTGGGAAGAAATGACACCTGACGAAATCAAGCGAATGAGGGCGAATATGAAAGCAAGGCTTGAAAGAAATATGAGTCGATACTTTTCTGCTCACCCGGAAGAGTTCGCAAAGTTATAAGTTTAAAAGAAAGGAAGTGAAAAAATGATAAGATTGCTTATTTTTATCGGCATTATTTTATTGTTTTACGCTGTCGGCGCATATTGGTCCGATTTGCCGGATAAGGCAGAGAAGCGAAAGCCGTGCAGCAGGCATAAAAAAAGAGCCACTCCAAAGAGTGACTACGAACGAAAGTGTCGATACATTTTCTCAGATAATGCCGAATGGGGTTACATATTGAAAGAGATAAAAAATAAGGAGCTGAGAGAACAGCTCCAAGTAAGGCATATGCCTAAAAACAACATAAATATATTATCACAAAAATAAGAGAAAATCAAGAGGTAACAAAATGAAATTACAACTTAAAAATAAGGAAGAGCGTGAGCTGTTCCTTAACAGCTACACACAATGGGAAGAGTGGAAAGCAATTCCTGAACTCGGACTTACATTCTATAGGTGGCAGTTCAAGAACGGCGACGCTTTTATAGTGACGGAATATCAAGTATACCCAACAGCATATACAACTCGTCTTATCGGACAGAAGTACCATTTGCTCCTGAGTAAAAACAGTCATGGCAAGAGTGATAAGCATATTCACCACCCTGAACAGTATTATAAATATGACCCTTACGGTAGTGGTACAAGTACCCTTATCGAGTATCTCACAAAAAATCGTGATAACCTCGAATCGATAACGAGGTTTAGAGAGGTCTAAGAAAATGGCAGAGTTTATAAATGATATATGTGAGAGCTGTGCTAACGGAAGTTTTGATACTTGCGACGCTACATACGAGCAGGTAACACTGGACGCTGCTACAAGAAATGTTGTTGACTGCGACTGCTATAGCAAAAAAACAAAGCATAAGCTTAAAATCACATATGAGTGTGAAGATATGATTGCCACTGAAATGGTGGAAGTGTACGACTTGCCTCAGGTCAAGTGGAAAAATACAAAAATCAGCAATGAGGAAATCAAAGAAATTGTTCTTTATCTAAACAAAAAGGCTAAGAAAAAGTATTCTCTTGACAGCAAAGAAACCCAAAAGTACATAAAGGCAAGGGCAAAAGACGGCTTTACTGTTGAACAGTTCAAAAAGGTTATTGACAACCAAGTAGCCTTATGGGGTAAAGACCCTAAAATGTCGCAGTATTTAAGACCGTCAACACTCTTCGGCTCAAAGTTCGAGGAGTATTTAAACACAACTCCGGTTAAATCACCGGACAAACTACAAAGCAAGCCGAGCTATGATTTAGAGAAAATCAAGCAGCAGGCTATGAATAACACTGAGATTTAAGGAGAAGAAAAATGACAAGCGAAGAAAGAATTGAAAAAGTTACCAAGCTTTGTATAGAGGGAGCAAAAAATGAAAAGAAAAGCAGGGAGAACTTTTTGAAAGTGCTTCAACTCGAAACAGATAACATTGTATCTGCAATATCGCCACACTCAATGCCTGAGATAAGTTTTATAGTGTATTCACTTGAGTGCGTATTGGAAATGATGAAAGACACAATGAAACGGTACCCAAGGGAAAAAGTTAATTATCAAATTTTAAAAGCATTGATAAATTCTACAAGTATAAGTGTTGAAGTACCTAAAAGGAGCAAAGATGATTAATGATGTTGTTTTAATTGGTCGCTTGACCTACGAGCCTGAACTAAAGGCTACAACCGAGGGTACATCTTTCATTAATTTTCAGTTGGCAGTCGACAGAGGTTACTCTGCCGACCGTCAGCTTTGTGATTTTATAGATTGTGTCGCTTGGCGACAAACAGCAGAGTTTTTAAAACGAAACTTTCATAAAGGGCAAATGCTTGCCCTTACCGGTTCAATTCAAACCGATAACTATGTCGCAAGCACCGGTGAAAATCGTAAATCGGTTAAGGTAGTAGCTAATCAAGTATCGTTCTGTGGCTCAAAACCTAAAACCGAAACAGAACAAATAAACGAAAATACAGAATTTGAGGAAATAGAATAAAAAATGAAAGAATTTTTAAGTATTATCGGAGCCGCTACGATAATGGTTTTAGCAGGTTTTATTGCAATTATGGCTGTTCAAGCAATTACAGAGGGTGTGAAAAAACTAAAATACCATTACGAAGTTAAACACCGATTTAATAAGCCACCGACGGCTAAATGTTATTGCAGAGATTGTAAATTTCACGGCGAAGACGGTAAATGTTACAATTTCGTGAGCAAGCACAATACCAACGATAGTTGGTATTGTGCTTTGGCAGAAGAAAGGAAGTATTACAATGAAGAAGAAAAAGCGTAAGTTTAGGGCTATGACTAATGCAGAGTTTTGCAGGAAATGGCAAGCGAAACATAACAATAGGTGCTTTGGAAAATTTGAATGTTGCCCATTGTATTATGCTGTTGGGAATATGTGTTGTTTTAGTACAAAGTCTTTTCGATTACCGAACGGCAAATACATACTCAGAGAGATAGAGCAATGAAAACGGTATATAACGCACATATTGACAATGGAAACAGCAAATATTCAATTCAGTTTGAAACTGGAAACTATGAATATTTCAAAATGGTTGAAAAGGCTTGTCCAAAAGCAGTGAGTAAAAGAGATAAAGCTGTATTAAAGGAAAGATGTTCACAAGCAACAACATTAGGTCATTTATAAGCAAAAAAGCAATGACAAATAAAGTTTCAAAATCAAACTAAAAGTTTTAAACAATTTCAAAAAGTATCGAAATGAAACAGTAACTTTCAAAATAACGAAAAGGAGTAAAAATGAAAGTATTTATATCACAGCCTATGAAAGGCTATTCAAATTTAGAAATTGAAGTTATCAGAAGTCGAATAACAAATGACTTGAAAGAAAAGTACGGCAATGATGTTGAAGTTATAGACAGTTTTGTGAAAAGTGCACCGGCAAACGCTAAGCCGTTATGGTATTTGGGTGAATCTATTAAAAAGCTAAGTAAAGCCGATATTGCAGTTTTTGCTTATAAAGAACCTACCGTAGGCAATTATCCGACTTTGGCAAGAGGTTGCAAAATTGAAGAGAGATGTGCAATAGCATATGACACTTTGTGCCTTTATGTTGCATTTGATAGAGGCAGTTTTCAACAAGCTGTAGATATTGAAATTGACGAGTTATCAACCAAAAGACCTGATTTTTCGGAGTGATTAAATGGACTACATAACAGCATGGGATAAGCTTAAAGAGTATTCGGAAAAGGAAAAGACTCAAATGGTTCATACATTTAACAACCCATATGGTAATCGAATCAATATTAATCACCCTATGGTGTTCCCTAAGTACGAAGAGTTCAAAAAGAAAAACAATATCGGTCGATATGATATGACGGATGAGCTTAGGGAAAGGTTTGAAGAGGAATTTATGGCAACTGCTTATTACCGTAAGCTTATTGAAGAAGAACAAAAGAAATACGGTCCGGCTTATGATTATATTTATGAGCCGTTGGTGGGGTAAAAGATGAAAGACGATTTTAAAACTTATACAAAATATTTTTTAATATTCTCGGCGGCATTAATTTTAATAATGCTGTATTCGGTATCAAAGGTGGTGTAAATATGTGTTTAGGACTTGCAGCAGGTTTTATAAAAAGTAATAAGATAAGGGACGGTGATGTCTTTTGTCTTGACACCAAAGATGATGTGTTCGAGTATGTGGCAAAAGCTACACCGAACGGCTTCGTTTTGGTTGCGATTGATGATGAAGCGCCGGTAGAGGTGGTTCACGAAAGCCGTATGAAAAAGTATAATTTTCACAAAATTTAATAGCTTAGCTATATATTAATTACATTATATATAAGCAAAAATTTGAGCCGGTGCAACTCCGGCTTACGGGCTTGTATTGTATCTTAACAACTGAACGAAAGTAAAAGAAAGGAGCAAAAAGGTTGAATAGGGAAAAGCAAATCAAAAGTGGCAGAATGTTAGAAGTGAAATTTTATCCTTGCACTGATAGCGGTCGCCCTCTTCCTGAAAGAGAGCCGAAGTCAAAAAGAACATCAGAGCAGCAGGCACTCTATAACGCAAAACAGTCAACAAAAAAACTTGTCAGACTTATAAATTCGAATTTTGATACAGGAGATATATATTTGCATTGTACATATTCACCTGAAAATGCCCCGAAAAGTTCAGATAAGGCATACCGTGACGCATATAACTATATCCGTCGAGTAAGATATTATCGCCGGAAGCATAATCTTCCGGAACTCAGAGCCGTTGTCATTATGGAAGAAAAAACATACAAGACCGGCAAGTATGCAGGACTTGTCAATATTCATTTTCATATGTTTATGAATAATGACGGATTCGGCAGGGATAGAGCCGAAGATATGTGGAAATTCGGCTGGGTAAATGCAAACCGTTATAACCCGGATGTTTTCGGACCTGAAACAGCTGCTAAATATGTATCAAAAGACCCTAAGGGCAGAAAGCGTTGGTTCTGCACTCAAAATCTTAAAAAGCCTATTGAAAGAGCAAAAAAACGAATGGTAACAAACCGTTTTGTAAACAGACTTGCTAAGCGTAAGGATGATAGAGCATTTTGGGAAAGCAGATACCCCGGCTATACATACGAAAGAGTCGAAGTCTGCGAAAATGAATATAACGGCAGAACATATGTTACTGCTATTATGTTTAACCGACAACGGCTAAAAAATTGTATGATAAATTAATCAAACCCAACTGTTCGGAAATTCCGAACAGTTGAAAAATAAAAGGAGTTAAGCTATGTTAAATCATTGTTATAAGGACGCAAAAGTTTGTTGCCCTTTTTACATGGAGCAAATAAGAGAAAAGACCGGCACTATGTACATAAAATGTGAAAATCCCTTTAAAAGGGGACAACCTGTTATGTTCTTTTCTAACGCTCAAAAAGGTGATAAATGGCTTAACGACTTTTGCAACAGTATAGACGGCTGTAAATACTGTGAAATGTACAGACTTATAATTCAACAAAAATATTTTTAAATGAGGTATTGAAATGAAGACTGCTATTGTTATTTTATTAGTGGTTATTTTTGCTATGCTTTTAGCAAATTTAACCGTAATGCTTATTAAACTTATCGAACAGAAGAAAACAGAGGCTTACCAAAAAGGTTATGACTGTGCTAATGATATATCGACTCGTATGGCTCAAAACGAAGCAAGAAAATATCTTGCTCAAATGCTACAGTCATATAGCATTAAAGATGTTGTTTTTGCTAAGGATGATGTATTTGTTGTCAAGTGGAATGACGGCAAAAGTACTCATGTAAAGCGTAAAAAGGGGGATGTTGACAATCCTTTCAAAGCTTTTTGCTATTGCTTACTAAAGCAGATGTACGGCGACAATTGGAAAGCTATGTTTAAAAAATATGGTATTGTAGATACGCAGGCAGTAGGAGATAATGAAAATGCAAACAGCAATGATTGTAGCTATTATGACAGCGTTGATAATGCTGTGGAAGAATAATTTTAATAAGTGAAAAGATGATTTAAGGCTCTTACTTAACGGTAAGGGCTTTATTTTTTGTGCTTAAGGGTGTGACATTCTCGCTTTTCAAAATGCTAATGTTTTATAGAGGTGAGGAAGTGAACAAAATTAATTGGAAAGATATTGAAACGGAATATGTAAGCAGTGAATTATCTTACCGTGATATAGCAGAAAAATATAAAATTTCCACTTCGAGAGTGTCGTCAGTCGGCAAAAAGCAAGGTTGGGTTAAAAAGCGAAATGATTATAGAGCAAATGTGGCACAGGTTACTTTACATAACGCACGCACGACTGATATTAAGAATAAATCGCAAAAACTTAATAATCTTATTGAGGCAGGCGACAAACTTTGTGAGGAAATAAACAAGGCTCTGAAAGACCCAAATCAGTTGTATAGACAGATATTGCGAAATGCAAACGGTGCCGATTCGGTCAAGGTGACAAAAAAACTTGATACAAAGGCTCTTAGGGATATAGCGTCAACGATTTCTACAATGAATGAGACCATAAGGGCACTTAACGATTTAACTGATGATGAAGACGACAAAAGCGTGACTATTGAGATTATCGAGGGCAAAAAAGAATGGGCGCAGTAAAATTACAACTCGATTTTTCACAAGTTAACCCAAAACAGCAGCAGGCTTTGGAAGATAAACACAAATATATCGGTTATGGTGGTGCTCGTGGTGGTGGAAAGAGTTGGTTTGTAAGAGTTAAAGCTATTTTGCTTGCCGTGTTTTATGCAGGGATAAAGGTATTAATCGTTCGACAGACTTATCCTGAACTTATGAATAACCATATTCGTGAAATGAGAAAAACTTTGTATAAAATTGCAAAATATGTTGATAAGGAAAAGATATTTTATTTCCCAAACGGTAGCACAATACAATTTATGTATTGCCGAAACGACGCAGACCTTGCAAGGTTTCAAGGCACAGAGTTTGACATTGCATTTATTGACGAGGCGACACATCTAACCGAATATCAGATAAAAAACATAGGGCTTTGTATGCGTGGTGCGAATGAATTTCCGAAAAGAATATATTTCACAACAAACCCCGGTGGAGCG
>JBNMGQ010000072.1:0-10841 GCA_050872345.1 Eubacterium sp.
CTGAGGGATTGGCAGGCGAACACAGGTCGCCCCTACGAAAGTTTTATCATTTTAGACTATCTAATTAGAAAAATCACCGTAGGGGCGAACTGTGTTCGCCTGCCAATCCCTCAGTCGGTAAACCGACAGCTCCCTTTGCAAGGGAGCCTTAACTTACTACGCTAAACTATAATTTATATTATAATTTATAAATTATATGTATAAATATACACCTAAAACGCTCAAAATATTGACTTTATGGCTATATTGTGATAAATTATTGACACGGTTATTATTAATCGTGTCTTTTTTATGTTATTAAAAACAAAATACGGAGGAAACAAAGATGAAATTAACAAAGAAAATTTCTGCTGTTGTTCTTGCAGTTCTTATGATTGTAGTTGCTGTATTTGCAGGCTGCTCATCAAAGTCAAACGACGACAAGAACACAAGCAAATCAATCACATCAGCTGCAAAGGTTAAGGTTGTAGACATTGAACTTTCAAGCGAAGAGTACGCTTTCGGTGTTGACAAGAACCAGCCTGAGCTTAAGGACAAGTGCAACGAACTCATCAAAGAGATGAAGTCAAACGGTGAACTTGAAGAAATCAGCAATCACTACTTCGGTGACGGCGAGCCTGTAGGCGTTGAGTCTGCAAAGCAGGACAAGTCTAAGGACCAGCTTGTAGTTGCTACAAACGCTGAATTTAAGCCTTTTGAATACAAAGAAGGCAACAAGTTCTACGGTATCGATATGGAAATTGCTAAGCTTCTTGCTGACAAACTCGGCAAAGAACTTGTAATTGTTGATATGGCATTTGACGCTGTTCTTCTTTCAGTTCAGCAGCAAAAGGCTGACATCGGTATGGCAGGTCTTACCGTAACAGAAGAAAGAGCAAAGCAGGTTGACTTCTGCGACTCTTACTACAACGCAGCTCAGAAGCTTGTTGTTAAGGCTGACGACACTACATTTGACAACTGCAAGACTAAGGAAGATGTTGACAAGATTCTTCAGGGCTTTGATTCATCAGTTCTTATCGGTGGTCAAAACGGTACAACAGGTCAGTATTATGTTGAAGGCAGTGACGACTTCGGTTTCACAAAGCTTAATGCAACCTGGAAGGGCTATGCAAACGGTTCACTTGCTGTTCAGGATTTAATCAACGGTGGCGTTAACTATGTAATCATCGACGCTGCTCCTGCACAGGCTATCACAAACTCAATTAATGCCGTAGCATAATTTAAACAGTAAAGCAAAAGCCCATTCAAACGAATGGGCTTTTATGATATGAGGACTTATAATGAATTTTGAAAAGAAATTTGAAGTGTTTTGGAAATTCTTTATTGACAACGGTGGCTACAATGTTGTGCTTGAAGGCTTAAGAAACACACTTATAATTGCTGTGCTCGGTCTTGTAATCGGTATCGTTATCGGTACGCTTATCGCTACAATCCGAGTTGTACCTAAAACAAACGGTATATCTAAGGTGCTTGACGCTCTTGCTAAGCTTTATGTAAGCTTTTTCCGTGGCACTCCTATAGTAGTTCAGCTTCTTGTTTTCTACTATGTTCTTATGCCACTTCTTTCAATCAATTTGAAGAGTGTGCCTGTTGCAGTAGTAGTATTCGGCTTGAACTCGGGCGCATACATTTCCGAAATTATGAGAGCCGGTATCCTTTCGGTTGACTCGGGTCAAATGGAAGGTGGTCGTGCAGTCGGCTTAAGCTATAGCACTACAATGATTAAAATCGTAATTCCACAGGCTGTAAAGAATATTCTCCCTACCCTCGGCAACGAGTTCATTTCTCTTATTAAGGAAACTTCCGTTGTCAGCTTCGTAGGCGCTACAGACCTTTACCTCGCATTCCAGCGTATCGGTTCAAACACATATGACTTTATGGTGCCTTACCTTGTAATGGCAATCATTTACATTGTAATGGTACTTGTAATTTCTACTCTTATCAAAATTATGGAAAGGAGTTTGAGAAAAAGTGATAACCGTTAAGAATTTGAAGAAAAGCTTTGGTGACAACGAAGTGCTCAAGGGCATTGACTACGAAATAAATCAGGGCGAAAAAATCGTTATTATCGGTCCGTCAGGCTCAGGTAAAAGTACATTTTTAAGATGCCTTAATCTTCTTGAAACTCCTACCGATGGTGAAATTTACTTTGACGGTCAGCTTATTACCGATAAAAAGTGCGACATAAATAAGGTTAGGCAGCATATGGGTATGGTGTTCCAGCATTTCAACCTTTTTGAAAATATGACAATACTTCAAAACATTACTCTTGCTCCTACCCAGCTTAAGCTTATGACTAAGGAAGAGGCAAACGCAAAGGCACTTGAACTTCTCGACAGAGTCGGTCTTGCAGACAAGGCAAATGCATATCCAAAGCAAATTTCAGGTGGTCAAAAGCAGAGAGCTGCCATAGTTCGTTCACTTGCTATGAACCCTAAGGTAATGCTTTTTGACGAGCCTACATCGGCGCTTGACCCTGAAATGGTAGGCGAAGTTCTTCAGGTTATGAAGGACCTTGCAAGCGAAGGCATGACAATGGTTGTTGTAACCCACGAAATGGGCTTTGCAAGAGAAGTTGCAGACAAGGTAATATTTATGGCTGACGGCTATATCGTTGAAGATGCACCACCAAAGGAAATCTTCGGCGCACCGAAAGACCCAAGGCTTCAGCAGTTCCTCAGAGCAGTTTTATAAATAGGATAAAAAATTAAACGGACGAGAAATCGTCCGTTTTTTTGTTGCAAAGAATAATCTATCTACTACATTATTGTCTCTCCCTCAGTCAACAAAGTTGACAGCTCCCTCGTCAGAGGGAGCCAAGCCTTCTCGCTTCCCTCTGACGAGGGTGATTCCCCACAGTGTGGGGAAATGTCACGAAGTGACAAAGGGGACGGCTCCCGTAAGAGGTGTCAGCTACGCTGACGATAGGAGAGATAAATCATACCTTATTTACTGCCGGTTTCCTTAACTTTATCTTTAACCTTTTTTGACTTTTCTTTAATATCCTCATATGTTTCTTTAAGTTCTTTTCGCTCAACATAAATTTGAACACCGAGACCGACAACGCCCATAACTATTGCCAAAACATTGACAAGAATATGAAGAGCGCCAAACTTCGACTCAATCATATTCCAAAACATCATTGAGCCTGAAAAAGCAGTAGTTGCAATGACTGCGATATATTTATACTTAACACTCAGTATCGCCGAAACAACAGCCACAACAATACCGATTAACACAGCTACGCCTTTACCAAGCGCAATAAGATAACCCGACACTGCAATATAAACCATCAAAAGTGTTGTAATAAACAGCTTTGTTTTATGCAGATGATGAGAATATATTGCACACAAAACACCTACTGCAACGCAAAGCAAAACGATTATCCAAAACACAACGCCACTCGGTTTAAACAATACAAAAAGGATAAACAACGGCACAATAAAACCGATACCGAAGAAGAAAAATACATTCCAAATCTTATCTGTAAAGTGGCCAACAAAGCAAGTTGCAAGAGTAAGAAGGCCGAAAAGCCACGGCAAAATCCACTCACATATCGCTCTAAGGCTTTCAAAATTATTCGGTATGTAAGATATTATTTTTTCAAAAAATTCGTAAAATTCCATAATCTAACTTTCTGTAAAATATGATGAATGATTTTTTTCAAGTTCAGTTACAAGTGGAGTATAACTGAACACCAAATTGTGCGCCACAAGGCTTGATTCGGCAGTTTTGATAAGGTCGCTGTATGAATTGTAGGCGTTCGGTGTAACATAATGTTCTTTATAATTTGACTTTCTGAAACTTTCGCTCGGAGTGAAATAAAGGCAAGTGCCAAGATGGTTTTCAGCACCGATTGTAGGCACCATATCATCTGTATTAATAATATTTATTATATTATTGCCATCATATGTAAAATCGTTTGAACAGCTTTTAGGCGTGCCGTATGTGACAGTTACAATGTTATTGTCATTTATACTCTCATTTTTCAAAAAGTAACCGGAATAAATATCGGCGACGGCAGCACCGAGTGAGTGACCTGTTACAAGCATTTTGTACTTGCAATCATCATTTTTCATTTCATCAAGAATTTGAGATAAAGAAACCTTTTTGCCGTCTACGGTAAATTCAATTTTATCAGCCTTTTTGTTAAACTGATTTGCATTGAACATAAAGCCTTTATGAAAGCCGTCTTTGTCGACAGCCTTATACATATCGGAAAGGTCATCATTAATGTTAGATGAGTCCGTCCCCTTAAAAGCAATTGCCACAAGTATTTTGCCACCGTCAAGCTTTTTTGTTGCAACGGTAGCATTAACAGCAGACATCATAATTGATGCATTTTTATTTTTCTTTGCAAGGTGCTTATAAAGTTGTGACGGCTTATTATTAAACTGCATTACATTTTCATATCCGAGCTTTTCAAGTTGCTCTTTCCTGTTTTCGTCCTTGTTTTCAGGCTCGTACGCAAGTTTTGAAAGTTCCAAGCTTTGGTTTAATATAGAATCTATATCCTCAAAATATGTACCGAGTTTGACTTTTTCATTTCCCTTTTCAATGTACTGCTCACTCTCGGCAATGGAAGTCAAATTTTCACAAATAACATTACTGAAATAGGCAAATGCAAAATGAAATATCAAATATATTGCGAGTATCACAACTGCAAATATTATAAGCTTTTTCCACCAAGGCTTTTTCTTCTTTAATGAATCTGCTTTACCCACAAAATCTCCCCTTTTAAATTAAGCGTCAGAAAGTAAATCCTGACGCTTTTGATTAATGAGTATTATTATTTATTGTCTTATAGTCAACATACTGGTTGCCTGCCTTTGGATTATCGCCTGTTTTAGCAGCGATAAGTTCGCTTACGGTTACGATTTGATAACCCTTTTCAACAAGCTTAGGTACGATTTCCTCAACTGCATCTGCCGTTGACGGATAAATGTCGTGCATAAGAACGATTGAACCGTCGTAAACATAATTTTCAATGTTCTTGCAAATCTTCTTCTTATTCTTCGAGCGCCAATCCTCGGTATCGACTGACCAATAAGCAAGCGCCATACCTTCCTTTTTGCACTCTTTCCTGATAGTTGAAGTTACATTACCACCGGGGCATCTGAACATTGTAGGTGCTTTGCCACTGACCTTTTCAATCTGCTTGCTTGCCTTTGAAATATCGCTTGCAGTAACCTGTGAGCCGTAGTGGTTATGAGAATAAGTATGGTTGCCGAGTTCACAGCCAAGCTCAATTTCCTTATCGAGCAAATGCTTCGTTTCGCTGTTGACTCTTTCGCCAACCATAAAGAAAGTTGCACGGGCATTATATTTTTCAAGAACATTAAGTATTCTTTGAGTTGAGTTTGAGCCGTCATAATCATAAGCAGGGCCGTCGTCAAACGAGAATGCAACCATAGGCTTATTAGGGTCAGCCTTGCCGATATTAATATCCTTATCGTAAATGGTAGCCTGCGCAGTGTCACTCCACTCGCTGTAAACAGTCTTTTCATCAACTGTCATAAACGACCTTACCCTTGAATAATAAACATCACCCGGTGTTAAATCATTTGCAGAAAAGTTACGCACATTGCCGTCGTTAAGCTTTTCGTTTTTATACTGTGAAAAATCCTTAGTTTTAGAATACTGAATATCGTAGCCGTTAAGATTGTCGGAGTCGTTCCATTCAACCGACAAAACGCCCTTACCACCCGAAAAAGCATTGAGCACAGGCTTATTCGGAAGTGAAAAAGCAGTAATCGGCTTAGCTTCCTTGCTGAGATATTCCTTTTTCATATAGCTTTTATAAGCAAAAACTTTGATTTTATAAATGCTTGCGCCCGAAATATCTTTAATTTCAAACTTTGTTTTATCGTTTGAATTAACATTTCCGATTTTGACATATCTGTTTTGCGCACCGTCAAAGCTGTAAATATAATATCCGTCAGCCTTTTTCACTTTATTCCAGCTGACAGTAATTGAGCTTACGGTATTATCAGCCATTTTTACGCCTTTAACCTGTGGTACGCTTTTACCGTTAGTTATACCAAGGGCAGTAAACATTGCTATAACAATAAGCAAAATCACAATTGCCGAAAAAGATTTAATTTTCTTTTCCATTATAGATTATCTCCGTTTCTAATCAACACAAAATATATTTACAAACCCTTAAAACCATATCTAATATAGTACAAAACAATTCAAAATTCAACTTTATTTTACAAATAAAATTAATTTGTACAAAATCACAAATAAGTTCACCGAAAACAATAAATATAGGTCATTTTAGCTAATTTGGTTAATATAATTATACTTAGAAAAAAGTACAATAATCACCGAAATTTTATTTCTTTTCAAGTCTGGCATAATTTGCCATCATTTTTTTAGTACCTGCCTTGTCAAAAGCAACCTCTAAAAGCTTGTCGCCACCCATAGGTGTCACGGTCAAAATTGTGCCGGTGCCGAAAGATTTATGAATAACAGTGTCGCCGACATTGTAATCAACCGTGCTTTTTTGAGCCGAGTTACCTGTTTGACCGAATTTATGAGCACTGCTTGACGACTGTTTCATAGAGCCGACTCTGTTTGAAGAAGTGCCGAAGCTTGAAGAAGATGTACCCCTTGCGCCCGAAGAAAAACCCGAACGAGTCGAAGCAAAGCTTCTGCGCTCAACAACCGATTGGTCGTCAATAACGGACGACGGAATTTCCCTCAAAAATCTTGACGGCATATTGCGTGAAGTTTGACCGTAGAGCATACGCTGTTGAGATGAGATAAGATAAAGCTTTTTCTTTGCTCGTGTGATACCTACATAAGCAAGACGGCGTTCCTCTTCCAAATCTTCCTCGCTGAACATCGACTGGTTGCCCGGAAAAATGCCCTCTTCCATACCCGGAATGAATACTACCGGAAATTCAAGACCTTTAGCCGAGTGAAGAGTCATAAGAACCACAGCGTCCTCATCTTCATTATATGAGTCAATATCGGAAATAAGCGCAACATCCTCAAGAAATTCAGAAAGGTTAGCGTCCTCGCTTTCCTCCTCGTACTTAACAAACATAGAAGAAAGTTCCTTGATATTGTTAACTCTGTCCTCGTAAGTTTCAGGGTCCTCGTTAAGGTAGCTTAAATATTTAGTATCCTCAAGGACTTCCTGAAGCAAATCGTTAAGACCCATACCCTCTTCAATACACTGCTGAAAATTACGGATAAGTTTAGCAAAACCCATAAGCTTTGACGCACTGCGTGAAGTTTTTTGAAATTCATCTGCCCTTTCGCAAACCTCGAAAGCAGACATACCGAGTCCGTTTGCTATTTCGAGCACATTTGCAAACATAGTGTCGCCTATTGCCCTTTTCGGCACATTGATAATACGCTGAAGCCTTACATTGTCACTCGGATTATTGATAACTGCCAAATACGACACAATGTCCTTAATTTCTTTTCTGTCAAAGAAACGGTGGCCACCGATAATCCTGTGTGAAATACCGCTTTTTGTAAGCATAACTTCAAGATTTCTTGACTGAGCGTTCATACGGTAAAGGATTGCATGGTCGGAAAATTTCATTCCGGCTTTAACATTCTTTTCAATCTCGTCAATTATGTACTGCGACTCTTCCGTTTCGCTCATAACGGTTTTGTAAACAATCTTGTCGCCACTGCCCGAACGGGTAAAAAGAGTTTTGCCCTTTCTGTTTTTATTATGAGCAATAACTGCGTTTGCACCGTCAAGAATATTTTGAGTAGAACGGTAATTTTCCTCAAGTCTGATTACCTTTGCACCCTTGTAATGATTTTCAAACGACAAAATATTTTCAATTGTTGCGCCACGGAAACGGTAAATACTCTGGTCATCATCACCTACCACGCAAATATTTTTATACTTGTCTGCAAGAAGTGATGTGAGCACATACTGAGCGTGGTTAGTATCCTGATACTCGTCCACCATAACATATTTAAACTGAGTTTGGTACAAATCCCTTACATCTTCGTTTTCTTCAAGAAGCTTAACGGTATTAAAAATAATATCGTCAAAGTCCATTGCGTCCGACTTTTTAAGCTGAGATTGATACATTTCGTAGCAATCGGCAATCTTGCTTCTTCTGAAATCATTTTGAGCAGTCTGCTTGTACTCCTCAGGCGAAATAAGGCTGTCCTTTGCACGGCTGATTTCGGCAAGGATTGACTTATGATTGATAAGCTTATCCTCGATACCGAGATTTTTCTGGCACTGTTTCATCACTCGCCTTGAATCGTCCGTATCGTAAATAGTAAAATGATTTGTATAGCCGATTCTTTCACTGAATCGTCTTAAAATTCTTGAGCAACAGCTATGGAAAGTGTACGCCCAAATATCGTTAGCTTCGTCGCCTATTGCACCGACGAGCCTTTCCCTGAGTTCACCTGCTGCCTTATTTGTAAAGGTGATAGCAAGCACCTGCCAAGGAGTTGCAAGGCGAGAAGAAATTATATGTTCAACCCTGTTAACAAGAACGGTAGTTTTGCCTGAGCCTGCGCCTGCGAGAATCAAAAGCGGACCCTCGGTAGTATCGACGGCAAGCTGTTGCATTTCGTTTAAAGCCATAAATTTTCCCTTTCAAATATATAATAAGTCATAAAAAAGGGTGACACAATGCCACCCTTTTATTTATAGTTTTTAAATAGAGCTTATCACTTAAGAAGTGTGAGCAAGATACCTGCTGCAACGGCTGAACCGATAACACCCGAAACATTAGGACCCATAGCGTGCATAAGAAGGAAGTTAGAAGGATTTTCCTTTTGACCAACCTTTTGAGATACACGGGCAGCCATAGGAACTGCCGATACACCGGCTGAGCCGATAAGTGGGTTAACCTTACCCTTAGTGATAACATACATAAGCTTACCGAAGAGTGTACCACCTGCTGTACCAAGGCAGAAAGCAACAAGACCGAGTACAACAATTTTAATTGTATCAAGGTTAAGGAAGCTTTGAGCCGAAGTTGTAGCACCTACGGACACGCCAAGGAAGATTGTGATGATATTCATAAGTTCGTTTTGAGCAGCCTTTGCGATACGCTCTGTCTGTCCACTCTCTTTAAGAAGGTTACCGAGCATAAGCATACCTACAAGTGAAGCAGCGTCAGGAAGAAGAAGCGAAACGATAACGGTTACCATAATCGGGAAGAGAATCTTCTCAAGCTTAGAAACAGGTCTAAGGCTTCCCATAACTACATTTCTTTCCTTCTTAGTTGTGAGTGCTCTCATAATAGGTGGTTGAATAACCGGAACGAGAGCCATATACGAGTACGCTGCTACGGCGATAGTACCGAGCATATACGGAGCAAGTTGCGAGGTTACGAAAATAGCCGTAGGACCGTCAGCGCCACCGATGATAGCGATTGAACCTGCTTCGTTAGGTGCAAAGCCTAAAAGGATAGCACCGACATAGGTAAAGAAGATACCGAGCTGTGCAGCAGCACCGAGGATGAATGAACTTGGATTTGCAATAAGTGGAGCAAAGTCAGTCATAGCACCGATACCAAGGAAGATAAGAGGTGGATAAATACCAGCCTTAACGCCGAAGTAAAGGAAGTCCATAAGACCCGGTGTACAACCTACAAACTCACCCCTGCCGGCAAGCAAATCCCTAAAGCCGTCAAGGTCATGATATTGAACTGCAAGGTTCGCTTCAGGTATATTTGCAAGAAGCATACCGAATGCGATAGGAACCATAAGAAGTGGTTCGAAACCTTTTTTAATACCTAAATAAAGGAAAACTAATGCTACAAGGAGCATAATTGCGTTTTTCCAGCCACCGTCAGCAGTAAAGAAATAAGCATAACCTGAGTTTGTGAAGATGCTGACAATTACTTCCCAAACACCCTGTAAAATTTCCATATTCTACTGCCTCCTAAAAAGGTCTTGTGTTGTCGCTGATAGCAGCATTTGCCCATGGGTTCCTGCCTGCAACCTTAACAACATTAACCTTGCGTATTGATTTAACTACAGCACCGTTTCCTTCGCTCATTGCCACGGCAGCCGCAATAGCCGCAACAACTTCGCCGCTTATGCCGTCTTCGACAACAGGCTGTGGTGCACTTGCCTTAGGAGCAGGTGCCGGCAAAGGAGCTGATACCTTTTGTTCACTCTTGGTTATTTTTTTGGTTTTTCCTTTTTTTGCCTTAGCTTCTGCGCTTGAAACTACCTTTCCGAATATATAGAAAATGATAATTAAAAGCACGAGCATTAAGAATACGATACCTGCACCGGCAATAATAACCGTAGCAGTGAAGGTAGCACTTCTGTCAGGCACTAATTCTAATAAAATCGGACTCACCTATATTCCCCCATTATATAAAAGATTAGTAGTATTATAAATCAAACTTAATCGAATTTCAACGAAAATCAAAGATTTTTTTAAATATGTTTAACTTGTATAAAATTGCTTGATTTTTTAAATAAATAGTATATAATATTATTAAACAAAGGAGGTCAAATTATGACAGAAAAAACTTTAGTTATCGCAATTCTTGTTGCGCTTATTCTTCTTTGGTTTGCCGAAACCTTAAATATGAAAAAGACAAGCAAAGTATTGGGTGGTGCTATCGACCTTGCTTTCGCAATTTTACGATAGCAAAACATAATAGGTATATATCAAAAGCCGAAGGTCATTGACCCTCGGCTTTGTTATTTTTTAATAGGTTGACGGCTATCGCCACATTATATTTTTTCTCTCCCTCAGTCACTATCGTGACAGCTCCCTCGTCAGAGGGAGCCAAGTCCTTGCTTCCCTCTGACGAGGGAAGTGTCAGCTATGCTGACGATAGGAGAGATAGGCGAACTGCGTTCGCCTTTTCAATTCCTCA
>JBNMGQ010000073.1:0-10808 GCA_050872345.1 Eubacterium sp.
AGAAAAATTACCGTAGGGGCGAACTGCGTTCGCCCGTTAATCCCTCCGTCACGCAAGCGTGCCACCTCCCTTTTCAAAGGAGGCTTAATTCGGTTAACCCTACGATAAATTATAATTTAAAAAACAAAAAGGTGCTGAATCAGCACCTTTTATTTTATATATGAAGAATAGCGGTTGAAAGACCGAAGTAAATAAGAAGCGAGAGTGCGTCAACGATAGTTGTGATAAACGGTGACGACATAACAGCAGGGTCAAACTTCATCTTCTTAGCAAAAATCGGGAGCGTACAGCCAACCATTTTTGCAAAAATTATTTCGATAAAGAGAGTAAGGCTGATAACAAGGTCAACCTTAAGGGTGATTCCGCTTGTGCCTAAAAGCAATTTATCAATAAGCAAAATCTTGAAAAAGTTAACAATTGCAAGCGTTACACCGCAAACAAAGCCGACTCTTATCTCTTTCCAAATTACTTTGAAAATATCGTTTAAATCAATCTCATTAAGTGAAAGTGCACGGATAATTGTTGCACTTGCCTGACCGCCGGAATTACCGCCTGTGTCCATAAGCATAGGAATGAAAGCGGTAAGCACAATCAAAGCCGAAAGTTTATCCTCAAATGCCGTGATAATCATACCGGTAAATGTTGCACTTATCATCAAAAGAAGAAGCCAAGGAATACGGGATTTGTATGTTTCAAATATACCGATTTTCAAATACGGCTTTTCGGTGGTACGCACCATAGCGTTCATCTTGTGAATATCTTCCGTATTTTCTTCCTGCAATACATCGATAGCGTCATCGACCGTGATGATACCAACAAGCCTTTCTTCCATATCAACAACGGGAAGAGCGAGAAAATTATACTTGTCAAAAAGATTTGCAGCAACTTCTTTATCGTCGTGAGTGTTAACGAAGATTATGTTTGTTTCCATAAACTCTTCAATCTTGTCGTCATAGTTGTGAAGCAAAAGTTCCTTGACCGTGGTTACGCCGATAAGGTGTCTTGATGCGTCGGTAACATAACAGGTGTAAATGGTTTCCTTGTCAACACCGGTGCGCCTGATTCTTTTAAATGCGTCCTCAACGGTGCTGTCACGCTTAAGGTCGACAAACTCGGGCGTCATAATCGAGCCTGCGCTGTCCTCCGGATATTTCAAAAGCGTGTTGATAGACTTTCTTGTTTGCGAGTCGGTGTTTTTGAGTATTCTTTTAACTACCGTTGCAGGCATTTCCTCAATAATGTCAACCGTATCATCAAGGTAAAGCTCGTCAACAACTTCCTTAAGCTCACTGTCGGAAAAGGCTGTAATCAAAGCTTCCTGAGTGTCACCGTCAAGCTCTACAAATGTTTCGGCTGCTTCTTCTTTCGGCAGAAGCCTGAAAAGCAAAAGCCTTTGGTCAGTAGGTAATTCTTCAAAAATTCCGGCTATGTCGGTAGGGTTCGTTTCAATAAGAATATCTTTAATTTGACGATAATCTTTTTTTGCACAAAGCGAAGATATTTTTTCGGCAATCTCTTCAATTGTCAATTCTTCAAGCTCCATAGTTTCATCTCGCTTTCACTTTTATTGCTTTTTGTAAAACGGCTTTTCGTCCTTGTCGAAAGGATTGATAAGCTTTCTTCTTGTGATAAAATACAGGATAATCAAAATAATTATACCTGCAAAAACAAATGATATTGTTACTATAAAATCGGTGTTTTGATAAAATTTTGTTTGCTTAATATAGACTGCGTAGCCGTTTTGAGCTATCTCGTCCTCAATTTCACTGAGCGTTTTGTCAATGCGCTTTATTTTTAATTTGTATTGCTTTTGTTCACCGTCTTGAGCGGTGCAGGTAACGGCAATCGTCGGCTCTTGGTCAATTGCCAATGTCATATCGATTTTGTTAGCCGTTGCGCTTTTGCTCTGTGGTGTCGGCGTGATTATAAGTTCTGTTATATCACTCGGAATGTAAAGCGTATATTTTGTCGTTTCGCTGTCAAATTCAGGGTCGAGTTTGCCGTAATTTACGCTTATGCTTGAAAGCAAATTGTTGCTTTTGTCATCATCTGCCACGGCAGGAAATGTGCTTAGCAAAAGTGTAAATATCAGCGATACGGCAAATAAAGTGCAAAGTGTCTTTTTCATTTAAAATCACCTTGTATTAATAATTTTCGCTTGCAACAATGTAGTTCGTAATTTTCTTGTTGTCAAGAACTTTCTTAAGCTTTTGAGCATTGTTGCTTGAAATGTAATACATTTTGTTTGCCGATGACTTCTTGCTTATTCTGTCGTCAACCTTGCCTTCAAGCGAATCACTCGACTGAGTCGTTTCGGTAGTTTCTTCTTCGGTGCTGTAAACAGGGTAGCCGTCGTTACCGTAGACAATGTCGCCGTCCTCGTCTGTAAGAGGTACTCTTTCGGTTGTACCGTTCGTGGTAGTCGATTCTGTCGTAGCGTCGCCGTAACCGTTTGTAAATTCTTCGGTATCCTGCGTTGTTGACTGAGAATAAACAATGTCGCCGTCCTCGTCGGTTACTGCTTCGGTTGTATTTTTAACATTAGGGTCGTCAATCGTTTCGTCGATTGCTTCGATAAGCTTAATGTCGTTACCAAATTCGCTGTAAAGTTTCTTTGCCAAATTTGCAAAACCGTCGTTGTAGTTGCCCGAAACTTCGGCAGGAATCGTAGTGTTGTCAAGAAGAAATACGGTAATACCCATTGCTTTTGTTTCTTCAATAATGCTCTTGATATAGTTGTAAGCAGTGTCGTCGTTAGGGTTTAGATAAGCATAACCTTCGTTGTCACGATAAACGCTTTTGCCGTTTTTGATTGCACTGTCAATGTCCGAACGGGTCACGATATTGTCCTTGTAGCACGAAATTCTGCCGATAGGCATTATGTCGGCATTGTTAAGCTTTTTGACGGATTTTTCAAGTTCACTTGCAGGCGAAGTGATTGCACCGTAAGCCATAATTGTAGCAAGCTTACTTTCATATCCGATAGTGCCGTCGTCACGCTTAAGGTCAAATGCAACTGCGTTGTATGTTTCGTCCTCTGCACTTTTGATAACCGAGTCGAGCATAACGGAAGCGTCTAGCGAAAGGGAAGGCACTGCCATACCCTTGAGCATAAGGTTAACTTCGCTGAAGCTTGCGCTTGAATCGGTGTTGGCTTCGGTTTCCGGCATAGCGTTTCGTTCAATGTAAAGGTCCATTACGCTGTAGCCTACACTTAAAAATACAAAGCAGAATATAACAATAAATACATTTTTGAAAAGCTTTAATGTTTTATCCTTATTAAATTTTTTCTTCTTTTGCTTCGGTCTTTTTATGTCAAACTTGTCCGAGCTTGTACCTGCTTCGATATACTTGTCGGCAAAAGAAATTTTACGACCTGTTTCTTTTTCGGTCCATTTTGTATTTCTGTTTTTGTTGTTATAAAAACTCTTTTTCTTCATAAATTAAAATCACTGCCAGTTAATGTATGATTATGCTTTAGCGTTTTGCTTAAGAATTTTGATAGCCTCTTTAGGGTCGGCACTGTTAAATACGGCTGAGCCTGCAACCATAACATTGGCGCCTGCCTTGCCTGCAATCTTAACTGTTTCGGCGTTAATGCCACCGTCAACCTGAATGTCAATGTCAGGGCACTTTGCTCTGAGTTTTTCAATCTTAGGCATTGTGCTTTCCATAAAGCTTTGACCGCCGAAGCCCGGTTCAACTGTCATAACAAGCACCATTGAAAGCTTGTCAAGGTACGGATAAACCTCTTCAATATCGGTCTTTGGCTTAACTGCAAGCGCAGCCTTGCAACCACCTGCAATAATCTTGTCAATTGTCTTTTCAATGTCGCTGTCACATTCGGTGTGGAATGTGATAATATCTGCACCTGCGTTGATAAAATCGTCAATATAAAAATATGGGTCACTAATCATCAAATGCACATCAAAAGGAATGTTGCAAACTCTCTTCATAGCTTTAATAACAGGCGCACCGATAGAAATGTTAGGAACAAAGTGACCGTCCATAACATCAAGGTGAATTAAATCAGCGCCACCCATTTCGCATTTTTTAAGCTCACTTTCAAGGTTTGCGTAGTCGCTTGCAAGCATTGACGGTGAAATTTTTATATCCATATTTTTGTACCTCTCTTTTTAAATTACAATATATTATACTTTAATTTTATTATAAAATCAACTTAAAATAAATAATACTTGTAATTGTACTTTTTATGTAGTATTATATATCCGTAAAATTCTGACTTGTTAAAAATACGGAGAAATTTTTGGAGGGAAAATAATGATTCAGGCAAGTAATGTTACCGTTCAGTTCGGTGGACGAGTATTATTTGAAAGAGTAAATGTTACATTTTCGCAGGGTAACTGCTACGGTATTATCGGTGCTAACGGTGCCGGTAAATCAACATTTTTGAAGGTGCTTTCGGGTGAACTTGAACCTCAAAAGGGTGAGGTTATTATCACACCGGGCGAAAGGCTTTCTGTTTTGAAGCAGGACCACTTTGCTTATGACGAATACGAAGTGATAAGAACCGTTCTTATGGGTAACCCAAGGCTTATTGAGGTTATGGAGGAAAAGGACGCTCTTTATATGAAAGAGGATTTCAGCGAAGAGGACGGTATCAAAGCAGGTGAACTTGAAGCAGAGTTTGCAGATATGGACGGTTGGAACGCCGAAAGTGACGCTGCATTTATGCTTAATAAACTCGGCGTGCCTGACGATTATCATTATATGAAAATGGCTGAACTTCCGTCAGATATGAAGGTAAAGGTGCTTTTGGCGCAGGCTCTTTTCGGTAATCCAGATATTCTTCTTCTTGACGAGCCTACTAACCACCTTGATCTTTCGGCTATTCGTTGGCTTGAAAATTTCCTTATGGATTTTGAAAATACGGTTATCGTTGTATCTCATGACCGTCACTTCTTAAATAAGGTTTGTACTCATATTTGCGATGTTGACTTCGGCAAAATTCAGCTTTATACCGGTAACTATGACTTCTGGTACGAATATACACAAATGCGTCAGCGTCAGGCAAGAGATCAAAATAAAAAGAATGAGCAGAAGATTAAAGAACTTCAGGAATTTATTGCCCGTTTCTCTGCAAACGCTGCTAAGTCAAAGCAGGCTACAAGCCGTAAAAAACAGCTTGATGCTCTTGAAATGATTGACATGCCTGTTTCAAGCAGACGCTTTCCGTATGTTGACTTTAAGCCTGACAGAGAATGCGGCAACGACCTTTTGAGAGTTGACCATTTGACTAAAACTATCGGTGACCGTAAGGTGCTTGACGATGTTTCGTTCGTTATTCACCCAAGGGAAAAGGTTGCTTTTGTCGGCTCCGATGTTGTTGCAAAAACTACTCTTTTCAAAATTATTATGGGCGAAATGGAGCCTGACGAGGGTAGCTTTAAATGGGGCGTAACTACAACTCAAAGCTACTTCCCAAGTGATAACAGCAAGTATTTTGACGGTGTTGAGCTTACTCTTGTTGACTGGCTTCGTCAGTATACTTCATACACTCTTGAGGCTGATATTCGTGGTTGGCTCGGCAGAATGTTATTCTCGGGCGAAGAAGCACTTAAAATGGCAAATGTCCTTTCAGGTGGCGAAAGAGTTCGTTGTATGCTTTGTAAAATGATGCTTTCGGGTGCTAATGTGCTTATCCTTGATGAGCCTACAAACCACCTTGACCTTGAGTCAATTACTGCACTTAACGACGGTCTTATCCGTTACCCTGAAACTATTTTGTTCACTTCTCACGACCATCAGTTCGTTCAAACTGTTGCAAACAGAATTATTGAAATTTCAGGCGACAGAGTGATTGACCGTATGGGCACATATGATGAGTTCCTTGAAAATGTTAACGAGGACCAGCTTAAGAAGTATTAATGCTATGAGAAATAAAGATAAATCTACTTACAGAAAAATTGAATTTAAACGAAAAGAAAGTTTTTATCTTTTAGTACGAGGTTTAGAGGTCGGCATTGCGTCCGGCCTTATTGCCGTATTATACCGTTTTTTACTCTCTTTCGCAGAAGAAAAATTGATGAAGGTAATCAGCTTCGTCAAGGGTAATCCTGTTAAAATTGCAGTTTGGTTTGTTATTCTTGCGATTATAGGTTACCTTATTACTCTTCTTGTTAAATGGGAGCCACAGGGTGGTGGCTCGGGCATACCACAGGTCAACGGCGAAGTTAAGGGTCATATCAATCCAAGCTGGTGGAGAGTAATTCTCGTTAAGCTTATAGGTGGTACTGCGTCGGTATTTTCGGGCTTGTCACTCGGCAGGGAAGGACCGAGCGTTCAACTTGGAGGTATGGCAGCAAAAGGTGTTGCAAGGCTTACGAAGGCTGACAAAACAACCGAACTTCGAATGATTAGCTGTGGCGCAGGTGCAGGTATGGCTGCTGCGTTTAATGCGCCACTTGCAGGCACTATGTTTGTGCTTGAGGAAATTCATCATACCTTTGACAAGAGCCTTCTTTGTATGGGCATTGTTTCGGCTATCACTGCCGACTATATATCAAAACTTTTCTTCGGTCAAAATACCGTTTTTAATTATGATACGGTCAATTTTCCACTTAAATATTATTGGCTTTTGATAATTATGGGATTTTTCCTCGGTCTTTGTGGATGTGCTTATAATGTCGTTATGGGTAAGGCGCAGGACTTATATAAGAAAATTAAAATTCCCAACTACATAAAAATGCCGTTGGTATTTGTTTTCAGTGGTGTTGTCGGTCTTGTTATGCCTCAAATTCTTTGTGGTGGCCACAGTATGGAGGTTATCCTTCTTAAAGAGCATCCGTCAATTTTGTACCTTTTCATTTTGCTTGCTACCAAGTTTTTGTTTGGTGCGCTTTGCTTTGCGAGTGGTGCGCCGGGTGGTACTCTTTATCCACTTTGTATTTTGGGCGCATATATGGGCGCTATCTTCGGCAGTGCAAGTGTAAATATGTTTGACGCCATTACTCCTCAAATGTGGGAGGAATTTGTAGTTATCGGTATGGCAGGTCTTTTCTCGTCAATCGTAAGAAGTCCGATTACCGGTATAGTGCTTGTGTTTGAACTTACGGGCAATATGAACAATATTTTGCCACTTGCCGTTGTAAGCCTTATCAGCTATGCAACTGCTAACTTCATCGGTGTAACTCCGTTTTATGAATATCTTTTTGAAAGAATTGTCAGCACCGATCACGAAAAGCCAAGGTTTTTTGAAACTAACGAAAAGGTGCTTGAAACATATACAATTCCTGTCGGCAGTCCTGTTGCCAAAAAGAAAATCAAGGATGTTGACTGGGGCAAGCACTGCGTAATAGTCAGCATTGAGCGTGACGGCGTTTCAATCACACCTAAGGGTGACACGACTATTAAAGAGGGCGACGAAATTGTCGTGCTCGTAAGTCAGCGCCGTTTTTCAAGGGATATTGAAAAGCTTGAACAAATGATAAAGGGTTGATGGTATGAAAATTAATCTTTCAAATGCCAAAAAGATAAAACAGCTTAAAGGTTTCGGTGGTTCAGCCTGCTGGTGGTCACCTCAAATTAAGGATGAAAAGACTGCCGACGAGGTGGCAGAGCTTCTTTACGGCAACAACGGACTTCAAATGAATATCTATCGCTACAATGTCGGTGGTGGATATGATGAAAATAATCTCAGAATCGAAAATCCTTGGCGATACATTGAATCGTTTATGAATGCTGACGGTACATACGATTATTCCAAGGATAAATATGCCGTGTCGGTGATGAAAAAGTCGCTTGAACTCGGCAATGTTGACACACTTATATTTTTCGCTAATTCACCTCATTTTGCTCAAACCGTAACCGGTCAAACGAGTGGTGGCTTAACAGAGCATTTTTCAAATCTTGACAAAAGTAAGTACGAATCTTTTGCAAAATATATGATTGATATTGCAGAGCATTTTGTGTCAAAAGGTTATCCGGTTAAATATATCAGCCCGATTAACGAACCACAGTGGAAATGGGGTGGCGAGTCCGTTTGGCAGGAAGGTTGCCATTATGAACCGAATGAGGTTTACGATTGCTTCTTAACTTTTGCAAAGGAACTTGAAAGGCGAAATTCACCACTTAAACTTTACGGCCCCGAAAGTGGCAACATAAAGGACCATACTAAGGAATATTATAAGCTTCTTTCATCAAGTGAGCTTATTATGAAATATCTTGACACTTTTGCTTACCATTCATACGGCTCGGACGATGATGTTCAAACTAAAGTTGACTTTGGCAAATGGGCGAAGGATAATATCAAAACACCGAGATTTGATATGAGTGAGTGGTGTGAGCTTCCTTGCAGGCACGATACAAAATCGATTGAATCGGCGCTTATTATGGCAAGGATAATCGGTGAAGATTTGATTTATACAGGCGTTGACAGTTGGACTGCTTGGGTTTGCGCAAATCAATGGGACAATGCAGTTCGTGACGGTAAGTGTTACAGCGACGGCTTACTTGTCGCAAAGGATGACTGGTCCGATTATTATATTGCTATGCGCTACTACGCAATGGCTCACTTTTCAAAATATATCAAGCAAAACAGTACAAGCCTTGATATTGATTTTAACACTTTAAGAGGTTTGAGCGTTTTTGCTTTTGAACTTGTGGATAAGTCTAATGCACTTGTCATTGTCAATAACAGCAAAGTAAGAAGAGTTGTTGAACTTGATAAAGCTTTTTGTGAGTGCAAATTGATAGAAACAACGCAGACCTATCAGCTTAAACAAATTGAACTTGAAAACATTAAAAAGCTTGATATTAAGCCTATGTCGCTCGTGACTGTTATACTTAAATAAATTCAAATAATGCTTGACATATATAGGCATTTTTGATATAATAACACAGCTTTGAAAAACAAAGCATCCTTGCTTGTACGAAAGGTACAGGCCAAAAGACCAAAAGGAGGTGCTAAAGAATGGCATTAAAAAATTATGAAATCGTAATGGTTTTCTCTCTTTCAAACGGAGAAGAAGCAGTTGAGGTTTTAAAGCAGAAGTTTACTGACCTCATCGAAAAGCATGGCACTCTTGGCAATGTTGAGGAATGGGGTAAGCGTAAGCTTGCATATCCTATCAACTATGAAAACGACGGCTATTATGTAGTTATCGATTTCACAAGTGATGAAGCATTCCCACAGGAGCTTGACCGTGTTATCAACATTACAGACGGCGTACTTCGTTCATTAATCGTAGCTAAGGGCGAATAATAGGAGGGATTTTAATGATCAATTCTGTTGTTCTTATGGGCAGATTAACTTACGAACCTGAGCTTAGAACTACATCAAGCGGCATTTCTGTTCTTCGTTTTCAAATGGCTGTTGACAGAAGTTATCAGTCACAGGGACAGGACAGACAAGCTGATTTTATTGATTGTATAGCTTGGCGTCAAACTGCTGAATTTATTTCTCGTTACTTCCACAAGGGTTCAATGATTGCTGTTGAAGGTTCAATCCAAACAGGCAACTACACCGACCGTGACGGTAATAAGAGAAAATCCGTAGAAGTTGTTGCTAATCAAGTTTCTTTCTGTGGCTCTAAGGCTGAAAGTCAGGGCAATACAAATCCTGCATTTTCACAGCCTGCTCCAAGCTACGCAAGTGCTGATAACTCAGACTTTGAAGAAATTGTTGATGATGACGACGACTTACCATTTTAAAGGAGGAAACTAATTATGGCATATAACAGAGCCGGTGGCCCACGCAAGGGTCGCAAGAAGGTTTGCGTTTTTTGTGTAGAAAAAGTTGATGAAATCGACTACAAGGATGTTACAAGACTTAAGAGATTTGTTTCTGAAAGATCAAAGATTCTTCCTCGTCGTGTAACAGGCACATGCGCAAAGCATCAGAGAGAGCTTACTACTGCTATTAAGAGAGCAAGACATTTAGCTCTTCTCCCATACACTTCAGACTAATAAAACTAAAGGTGCTGTCATCAGCACCTTTTTGTTTTGTTAGTTTATAACAGCATTTTATTGTTGAAAATTTCGTAGGGCAGTGGTTTACTCCTGCCGATAGATATATTTTTATGGAGCAAGCCCATCCTTACTTAAATAATAAATTGAAAACATTTTTGATTTTTTAATGTGACAGGTGATATTATGAATATTATAACAAGAAAATATAACGATAATGACATATCAAAAATGCGTGAAATTTGGAACGAAGTTGTAATCGACGGCGTCGCTTTTCCTCAGCTTGACGCCTTGTCGGATTTTGACGACGCTAAATCATTCTTTGACGCACAATCATACTGTGGTGTTGCAGAAGATACCGACACCGGCGCCATACTCGGTATGTACATTCTTCACCCAAACAATGTCGGCAGATGTGGCCATATTTCAAACGCGAGCTTTGCCGTAGCTAAAACAAGCCGTGGACTTCATATCGGCGAAAAACTTGTAACCGATTGCCTTGACAATGCGAAGAATCTCGGCTTTAAAATTATGCAGTTTAACGCAGTTGTCAGCGATAATGTTCACGCTCGCCACCTTTATGAACGCCTTGGATTTAATCTTCTAGGCACTATCCCATCAGGCTTCAAAGCCGACGATGAATATAAGGATATTTGCGTTTATTATAAGGCGTTGTAAATTATAGTTTAGCCTCCCTTGTAAAGGGAGGTGATTGCGAAAGCAATCGGAGGGATTAACGGGCGAACACAGTTCGCCCCTACGGTGATTTTTCTGATTAGATAGTCTAAAATGACAAGACTTTCGTAGGGGCGAACTGTGTTCGCCTATCTCTCCTATCGTCAGCATAGCTGACACTTCCCTCGTCAGAGGGAAGCAAGTAC
>JBNMGQ010000074.1:0-10601 GCA_050872345.1 Eubacterium sp.
CCAATCCCTCAGTCGGTAAACCGACAGCTCCCTTTGCAAGGGAGCCTTGACTTACTACGATAAACTATAATTTAAATGGTTATACATTCCCTAAAAGTAACGAAGGATGAATTTTATTAATCAATATCTTGTTTTATTTTGTACTGTATTGTATAATAAATATAACTATAATTAAGGGGTATAATTATGCAGTATAATTTAAAAACAGGCAACTTTTATAACTTTGATAAGTTTAGGGAAAATATACTTTTTCCTCGTACTTATTTTATTCCGTTTGAAAGTGTCGACGAGCTTGCTAAAAGCAATGTTAGAAATGAAAGATATTCGTCTTCAATGGTTGAATGTCTTTCAGGTGAATGGGATTTTATCTACTTTGATAATTGCAATAAGGTTGACAATTTCTTCGATACCGATAAGGTGAAGTTTGATAAAATCAGCGTTCCGTCAATGTGGCAATATACAGGCTATGAAAAGCCATATTATGTTAACACTCGCTATCAGTTCAAGCCTAATCCACCACATATACCTACAGATTGTCCGGTTGGCATTTATCGTAAATTCGTTGAAATTGACGATTTAAATTTAAACTATACGCTTACTTTTTTAGGCGTAGCCGGTGGACTTGAAGTATTTGTAAACGGCAAATATGTCGGCTTCAGCGAAGGAAGTCATAATACTTCTGAATTTGAAATTAATGATTATCTTATAAAAGGCAAAAACGAAATAGTTGTTCAAAACCATAAATGGACAAATGGCACTTACCTCGAAGCGCAGGATATGTTTCGTTCAAACGGCATTTTTCGTGATGTTCTGCTGTTTAAAACAGGCGACAACTCTATTTATGATTTTGAAGCAAAAACAAAATATCTCGGCTCATCTTACAGCCTTGATTTTATTCCGTCACTTAAGCTTAGCGATGACTGTACACTTTCAGTTTCACTTTACGATGACGATAGTCTGATTGCTTCTAAAAGCATAAATGTGTCACCGAACAGCATAGAAAAAATTAGCTTTGAAAGCCTTAATGTTCACGAATGGTCGGCTGAATGTCCGTACCTTTACGATATGATTATTACTCTTTCTAAAGGCGACAATGTTATTGAAGCAGTTAGAAAAAATATAGGATTTAAACATATTGAAATTAAGGGCAAGGTATTTTATTTCAATAATCAACCTATCAAACTTTTGGGCGTTAATCATCACGATTCAAATCCGAAAACTGGATATGTAATGACTGTTGAAGATATGGAACAGGACATCAGCCTTGCAAAACAGTACAATGTTAACTGTATTCGTACTTCCCATTATCCTCCTGACCCTATTTTTCTTGACCTTTGCGATGAGTATGGTATTTATGTTATTGACGAAGCTGATATTGAAACTCACGGCTGTGAAACCGAACTTCATAAACCGGGTGCTTGCTCGCATAATAAAGATTGGCAACAGCGCTACTGGGACAGAGTTTACAGAATGTACCAAAGAGACAGAAACCATGCTTCAATCACTATGTGGTCACTCGGTAACGAATCTCACGGCTATTTAAACCAAGATTTCTGCTATGATGAACTCAAAAAATTATCACCTATTCCTATCCATTATGAGGGCGTTTGCAGAACTAAGCGCTTTGCTTACGATGTAGTTTCTCATATGTATGCTTGGCCGGTTTTGTGCGAAAAAATCGCAAAGGGTATACTTCCTAAATATAAGAATAAACCTTTCTTCCAGTGTGAATATGCACACGCAATGGGCGTCGGCGCAGGTGAACTTGAAAGATATATTAAGATTTTTTATTCTGCCGATAATATGCTCGGTGGCTGTATTTGGGAATGGGCAGACCATGCAGTATACCACGAAAATGAAAAAGTTAAGTATACATACGGTGGTGACCACGGCGAAGAAAAGCATGACGGAAACTTCTGTATGGACGGTCTTTTCTTCCCTGACAGGACTCCTCATTCAGGCGCAAAGCAGATGAAGGTTTGCTATCGTCCTGTAAGATGCGAACGAATTACCGATAACAGATATGCTTTTGTCAGCCATATATATTTTGAAAATGCCGACTTTACTGTAAAGTATAAATGCTTGACGGATGGAGTTGAAACAAAATCAGGCGAATTTAATATTTGCGTTGCTCCACAGAGCAGGCAAGTAGTAGAACTTGACAATATTAATGTTGACACTGAAAAGAATAATGTCATTATCTTTACTTATTTGATTGATGATTTTGAAGTTGCATATGAACAGATTGTTTTAAGCAAAGGTGAACTTAAAAGGGAAACTCCGAAATGTTCAAATATAACCGTAAAGCCAAGCGAAAGTAAGCTTTATATCACATTCGATAACGGCTCAATGATATTTGATAAAAAGACAGGCTTTATCAATTCTTATGTTTATAAGGGACACGAGATGATTAATCCGTTCCCACTTGGTGATTTCAAAGGATTTGTACCTCAGTTTTATCGTGCACCTCTTGATAACGACAGAAACATTTGCAAGTATTGGAATGCTTTAAGACTCGATACGGTTACTGATAACTGTAAAGACAGTAGCTTTACACAAAACGGCGATAATATTGTTATTATTTCAAAAATTAAGTCAAATGCATCTCGTGCTTTGCCGGTAGCTTTGACCGAAATTAAGTATACAATCTATTCAAACGGCTTAATTAATGTAGATGTTAATTGCCTTGCCGGTGGTGCCGTTAAGTTCTTGCCGAGATACGGCGTAATGCTTGAAATGCCTAAGGAATATGATAATGTTAAATACTTCGGTCTTGGTGAGGATGTCAACCTTCCTGATTATAAGGAACATGCTTTAACAGGAATTTACACTACTACAGTAGATAAGCTTAAAGAGGATTACATTAAACCACAGGAAAGCGCAACAAGATGTGATGTCCGTTATGCAGAAGTTACAGACAATGACGGCTATGGTTTGAGATTTGAAGCAATCAAAAATCCGTTTATCTTCTCTGCAAGTCACTATACTTCAAGCCAGTGGGCGAAGGCAATGCACAGGGAAGAACTTGTTGATATGCCGACTACTTGCGTCAATATTGACTGTGCTGTTTTGGGAGCCGGTTCAAATGCGTGTGGACCTTTGCCTAATAAAAACGACCGTGTAGGTTCATTAAAAGGTAAAAGATTGTCATTCTCCATTAAACCTATAGGTGATTAAATGTATCAAATCGGAACTGATATAGTTAAAATTTCACGAATTGAAAACAGTATTAAAAGTCCTTCCTTTTTGAATAAAGTCTTTACCGAAAAGGAAAGGAAATATTGTAAAATGGCTGAAAATTTTGCCGGTATATTTGCTGCTAAAGAAGCTTATTTTAAAGCATTGGGTACCGGCATAAAATTGCCACTGAATCAAATTGAAGTTTTGCATAATGAAAACGGCAAGCCTTATTTTAATAATATTGAAAACAGCGACTTGTCAATCTCTCACGACGGAGAATATGCAATTGCTACAGTGATATTGTGGTAAAATGTAAAGCTATTTTACTTAACACATAAACAGGTGGTATCTATGAGGATTTTAACTGCAAAACAAATAAAAAAAGTTGAAGATGATGCCTTTAAAACCGATTCTTCGCAAGCAGGCCTTATGCTTAGCGCCGGTACGGCTTGCTTTAACAAAATCTGTAAAATATTCGGCGACAGCCTTCAAAAAAATTCTGTGGCTGTATTTTGTGGCAACGGTAAAAATGCCGGCGATGGCTTTGTTATTGCCGATTTGTTGCATAGTATTAATGTTGATGCCGATATAATTTTGTGCGATAAAGAACCGTCTATAGCCGAACCTAAAATGTATTATGATAAAGCTGTAGAAAACGGTGTAAAGGTATATTACTATACAGATATTAAAGACAAAAATTATGATTTAATTATTGACTCTATATTCGGTATAGGATTTCACGGTGAACCGAGAGCACCTTTTGACGAAATTTTTGACTTCATTAACGGTAGTGGTGCTAAGGTTGTAAGCATTGATACACCGAGCGGTACCGATTCAACCGACGGTTCGGTTGCTAAAGCAGTTAGAGCTGATTACACTATTGCAATTTCAACACTTAAATATGCTCATGTTCTGCCACCGTCAAACGCTTATTGTGGCAAAATTTATACTGTTAATATTGGTATAAAAGAAGAACATTATAAAGAAAAATATGCAAACACAATAACAAAGTCAGATGTAAAAAAGAATTTTAAAAGTCGTGATTTTAATTCAAATAAGGGTTCTTTCGGTCATCAGCTTAATATTTGTGGCTCGTATTTAATGCCGGGTGCTTCGGTTATATGCGCAAAGTCTGCCGTTAAAAGTGGAGTCGGACTTTTAAAATGCGCTTTTCCGAAGTCAATTTATCCTGTTATGACTTCTCATCTTATGCAACCGATTTTTAAACCACTTTGTGAAAACGAAGCTAAAACAATTTCAATCGGTGCACTCGGTGATATTTTTGAAGATTTGAAGTGGGCTGACAGTGTTCTTATCGGATGTGGACTCGGCAATAATGATGATGTTCAGGTAGTTGTTGATCAGGTGATTAAAACAAGCGAAGCACCTGTCGTTCTTGATGCTGACGGCATAAATGCTATAGTACCTTTCATAGATATATTAAAGGATAAAAAAGCACCGATTGTTGTTACACCTCATCCGGGTGAAATGGCTCGAATGATTGGCGAAACCGTTGACTATGTTTGTGCCCATAGGCTTGAGGTTGCAAAGGCATTTGCAAAAGAAAATGATGTAACAGTCGTTTTAAAAGGCGCAAATACAATTGTAACAAACGGTAATGATGTGTTCTTTAATACTACCGGAAATGCAGGTATGGCTATGGGTGGAACGGGTGATATGCTTTCAGGTATTATTGCTTCATTCATAGCTCAGGGTTTAACTCCTTTTGAAGCTTCCAAAGCAGGTGTTTATATCCACGGCAGATGTGGTGACATTTGTGCAAAAGAGCTTTCTGTAAGAGGTATGACGGTTGAAGATATGATTTCCGTCTTAGGTGCTTTGATGTCCGAATTTGATTAAGGACTGATAGCGTGAAAAAAATTGCAACCTATTCTTTAATAATATTTCTTTGTTTTATATTCTTGTGCTCATGCCAAGCAAAAATTAAATCTCCCAAAGTTCCTTCGACATTTAATCAAAATGCCGTTGTTACTTTGGGAGATTTTTCTTTCGAGTGTGAAATTTGTAAAGATGAGTCGAGTGTGTCGACTAAGATAAATAATACTAATGCTTTGGGTCTTGTTATGACATATGACGGTAATAATGTAAATTTTTCTTATAATGACTTCTCGTATGACATTAACGGTGAAAATTTTGAAAAAGCAAATGTATCAATAATAATTTATGATGTGATAAATGCTCTTGAAAATGAAGATACCCAAAAGCATATTATAGATAACGGTGTAAAGTATGAGGGCAAAACCTCATTTGGCTCATTTGTCCTTATTCAAAATAATAACGGCACATTAAAATCGTTGTCGTTTAAAGATAGCGAGTTTAGAGTGGAGTTTAGGTAATTAGTTTATAATCGGTTGACCCAATTTAGACTCCCTTGTGTAAAGGGAGGTGATTGCGAAAGCAATCGGAGGGATTGTCGGGCGAACAAAGTTCGCCCCTACGGTGATTTTTCTAATTTAGATAGTCTAAGATAATAAGACTTTCGTAGGGGCGACCTGTGGTCGCCTGCCAATCCTTCAGTCGGTAAACCGACAGCTCTCTTTGCAAGGGAGCCTTAATAAGTTAAACTATAATTTACTTACCCAATCTTTTTACCGTCAATACTGATTGTGACAATACGCCACGGTAAAAACTTACCACTTCGTTTAATGGCTTCTGTTGTTGCATATTCAAGTCCACCACAGCAAGGTACTTCCATTCTTACAACAGTAACGCTTTTGATATTATTTTGTTTTATTATTTCTGTAAGCTTTTCGCTGTAGTCAATATTGTCAAGCTTTGGGCAACCGATAAGCGTAATTTTACCTTTCATAAATTCGTTGTGCATATTTGCATACGCATAAGCAGTGCAATCGGCTGCAATGAGTAAATCGGCATTGTCAAAATACGGCGCATTAATCGGTACAAGCTTGATTTGACAAGGCCATTGACCAAGTTGTGAACTCATCGGTACAAAAGAGTTGCTGTCAGCATTTTCATTTCTTTTGCTAAAAATGTGCATTTTACTTGACGGACAGCCGGTAAATATTTTTTTGCCTTCATCTTGCTTCTTTTTCATATTTGCCTCAACTGCTTCTTTGTCGTATTCAAGTGCTTCTCTTTCAACAAAGGTGATAGCACCTGTAGGGCAGGTGGGTAAACAGTCGCCGAGACCGTCGCAGTAATCATCTCTTAAAAGCTGAGCTTTACCGTTAACCATTCCTATTGCACCTTCGTGGCACGCATTTGTGCATGCGCCACAGCCATTGCATTTTTCTTTATCTATATGAATAATTCTTCTAATCATTTGAAAAACTCCTTAAATTTATTTCACATTTAATGTGTGAGCAGATTATAGCTGTTTAAAAATTAAATTTCAAATGAAAATCATAAATTATTCCAAAGTAAATTATACCATTTATATTAGTTATAAAGGCGATACAGGATGTATCGTGTGGTCGTCATACGGATTAAAATGCGAAAGTTCACTGTCAACAAGTTGCGTACCTCTTTGTATGCAAAAGTTGCCGTATCGGTCTTTTAGCGCATCTACAGCCGTATCGATTTTCTCGAGCTTTTCTCTTTTTTCAATTGATTTTGATATGTCAAATTGTATGATTTCGTCGTAATCAAAATCAGTCATACTTATGCCAAGACTTCGTATCGGTAATTTCCAATCGTAATTGTCAATAAAAAGCTTCATTGCACTGTCGATTATTTCAATTACTACATTAGTCGGTGCTTTCATTTTGCATTGCCTTGTAAATGATTCTAACTCTTTATCCCTTACATAAATGGATAGGGTAGTGCCTTTTAAGTTTAAATCTCTCATCCTTCTTGCAACGCTTTCTGCAAGCACACTGAATATGATTTTAACATCTTCGTTTGTTACCAAATCTCTCGGCGTGGTTGTGGCGTTGCCTATGCTTTTAACTTCTCGTTCAATGTCTTTGTGCCGAACAGGAGCGTCATCTTGTCCGTTTGCATATCTTTTCAGCATAACTCCGTTTTTGCCGAGTATCTTTTTTAAAAAAGCTTCATCGCTGTTTGCAAGCTGACCGAGAGTGTGTATGCCGTAAAAACCGAGTTTTTTTGAAGTGGCTCTGCCTATCATAATCATATCACTGCATTTTAACGGCCAAACAATATTTTTATAATTCTTTTTTGAAATTACGGTTATAGCATCGGGTTTTCTGTAATCGGAACCAAGCTTTGCAAAAACTTTGTTGAAACTTACACCTGCGCTTACCGTAATTCCTACTTCTTTTTTTACCCTTTCTTTAATTTCAAATGCTATTTCCCGTCCACTTTTGTACCAATCTCCGGTAACATCAATCCAGCTTTCGTCAAGTCCGAACGGCTCAATCAAATCGGTATAGTCTTCTAAAATGTTTCTGACTTTTTTGGAAAATTCAATGTAAGTCGGAAAGCTTGGTGGTATCACTATTAAATCGGGGCACTTTTGCCGTGCCTTCCATAACGGTTCACCTACGACAAGATTGTACTTTGACGCTATTTCGTTTTTTGTCAGTATTATTCCGTGCCTGCTTTCTTCACTTCCACCTACAGCGACGGGCTTGTCTTTAAGCTCAGGGTGTAAAAAACATTCCACACTTGCATAAAATTTATTGCAGTCAATATGAAGTATCTGCCTTTCCATAATCATTTCGCCAACCGTTCTAATTGTTATCGAACATAAGTTCTATAAACAATAATAAAACAAATGTTCTATAAAGTCAAGCGTTTAAATTTTAAAGTCCTTATATTATCCCTTGACGCAAAATGTTTATTCGTTTATACTAAAAGTTAATGTAGGTAATAATTTTAAAAGGTGAAAATATGATTTATGATATAGCAGGACTTAAAGTTGAAATGGTAAATGAAAAGGGAAGAACGGCTAAGCAGGCAATACCGTATCTTGCAAAAAATCAAGATGAAAAAAATATTGATATAACAATCAATGTTGATGAAAAGCGTGTGAAAAATGCTATGGCTGAGCATCCGGAGCTTGTTCAGGACGACTGGGAATATATGCTTACCGGTTCTGATTTTTATACCGACCTTATTAATTATAACGGTATATTGCTTCATTCGTCTTGTGTAGTTGTTGACGATTATGCTTATGCCTTTTCAGCCGACAGTGGTACGGGCAAATCAACCCATACCGAGCTTTGGCTCAAGCACTTTGGTGATAGGGCATATATACTTAACGACGACAAGCCTGCAATTCGATTGATAGACGGTACGGCTTACGCTTGTGGCACACCTTGGAGTGGTAAATATGATTATTCAACACCTAAGGTTGTTAAGCTTGCAGGTATTTGCTTTTTGAGTCGAAGTGAAACTAATTACATTAAAAAAGCTGAAACAAGCAAGGCTGTGTTTAATATCTTTTCTCAAACCGTAAGAAAACTTAATCAAGCTAAAATGGAAAACCTTTTTGATGTGCTTGAGCAAATTTTTGCAAAAGTGCCTTTATATGAGCTTGGCTGTAATATATCGGATGAAGCTGTTTTAACTTCATATAACGCAATGAAACCTAAAGAATAACAAAAAAGAAGTGAGAGTCTAAATTTAAACTCTCACTTCTTTTTATTAAAAAATCCACCCAGCCGCCATCGGCTGACAATAACCTGCATTCTAAAGCAGGTGGGTTAAGCTCTTATCACTTTGTGCTACCAGCGTCCTAAAAAGGGAGGTCTGCATTCCCGTTTCAAAGAAGACAAATCCCTAATAAATCTTGTTCGGGTTACTAAAGCCGGTGGTTGTCGAGAAGGGCAGATTCTGTTAATTATTATTACTGTTCAGGCTCGAAATATTCAACATCATATTTTTCCTCAATCTTTTGCATAAGAATATCGGAAACCTGTTCGTATTCCATTTCGTCCTCGATTTCAACAAGGTATTCGTCACCGTTGTCATCTGTTTGAACTTTAAGTGTGATTACTTCGTAATCGCCGTCAACAATATCTTCGTCTGTTTCATTATATTTAGTTATTGCAACATAGACATCATTGTCTGTTTCATATCTTTCAAGAAGTTCAAAAAGTAATTCGTTGCCTTCGTCATCTGTTACACTGATGATGTCAGGGTCGTAGTATTCTTCGTTTTCAGCCATATATTAGCCTCCTTAATCAAGTTACCTTTAATATTATATATACTTTTGCGCTCAGAGTCAATACTATTATTGATTTTTAATCAATTGTTTATAATTACTAAAAAAATATAAAAAAATTCAAAAAAACTATTGACAAATGCTAAAATGAATGCTAATATGTAGATGAACAAAAGAGATAGACTTAAGGCAAACGAAAGACGAGAAAGGAAAGATTAAAGGTATAGAGTTAAAGATACCTGCCAAAGCATCTCTATCGCTTAACTTGTTCAGAATACGAGAGGAGGCTTGTCCAATGGATTTAGAACCAGGTCAGACAAGCACCCGAGAAGTAACCCAATAAAATAACGGAATTAATGTATCGACTGAAGCAAAACGGAATTGCTTATAACGGATACAAGCTTTATGAAGTGTAATATAAAAGTTATTCGGCAGAATTGGTAAATTACTATCGGGTGCGAAAAACTTAATAGTAAAGGTATAGATGATTTCTTTGCAAATCGTGATTATCCTGCCGATAATCTGTAGCGAAAGCTATAATATAAAATATTTTTAAGAGGTATAGTCCAATGGGTTAGTAAGTTAATCTAAATACTAATTTAATATATAATCTATATAATAGTATTTTAGAATAGGTCATTAAATATACGAGGTATAGACCGATGTACTAATCAATTATAAGATTTAAAAATTCAATAATAAATAACTCAAGGCGCCCAACCTAACGGTTGGGCGCCTTATGCTTTATCTACTGTTGAATTATAAAAATTGTATATTTATATTGTGGGAACGAACATTGTCGCCTCATTATTCTTGCACAATTCACTCATCTAAAAACGAAATTCTTTCTACATTGCTTTCCCCGTAAATCCTGATACCGTGCTCATAAAGCATTTGCGCCGCTATTCCGTTGCCGTATGTAAGTGTGCCGGAAAATGTTCCGTCATATATTTTGCCGAATCCGCAAGACGGACTTTTTTCTTTTAAAATTGCTGCCTGACATCCGCTTTCTTCTGCAATATAGAGTGCTTTTTCCGCTCCGTCGTAAAATTCTTTTGTTAAATCCTTTCCGTCTTTTGAATAAACTCTGCCGCCTTTTATTTCACTTGGCACTCTCGGCGTAGGAAGACACGCAAACGTTTCCGGACAAATCGGGATTAATGTGTGCTTTTCGCTAAGTTTGATAACATTTTCATTTCTGTTGCTGCCGCCGTTATATGTGCAGTCTTCACCGAGCAGACAGGCACTGACAAGAATTTTCATTTTCTTCTCCTTTTACTTACAATTATAAAAAATCCTAAAACAAATA
>JBNMGQ010000075.1:0-10582 GCA_050872345.1 Eubacterium sp.
AAATAGTAACTGTTTAAAATTATTTTCGGCAAGAGCAAGCCCTTGCCCTACGAATAGTCTGACTGCGTTTTTATAATCCGGCACGGTTTAGCCACTTTATCGACAGTCTGAAAGGACAACGGAAATCCGTTGTCCTTTATACATATTATATATAGCTATTAGTCAGGATAGCCGTTTGGATTTTGGCTTTGCCATCTCCAGCTATCTTCACACATTTCGTCAAGACCTCTTTCAGCTTTCCAGCCAAGCTCCTTATAAGCCTTGCTTGGGTCTGAATAGCAAGTAGCAATGTCGCCGTCACGACGAGGACCGATAACATAAGGAATTTCCTTACCCGAAGCCTTTTCAAAAGCCTTAACTACATCAAGAACAGAGTAACCTACACCTGTACCGAGGTTGTAGATGAAGAGTCCTTCTTCGCCCTCAACCTTGTCAACAGCCTTGATATGACCGAGTGCAAGGTCAACTACATGAATGTAGTCACGAACGCCGGTGCCGTCAGGAGTGTCATAATCGTCACCGAATACATTAAGGTGGTCAAGCTTGCCGATAGCAACCTGAGTAATGTATGGCATAAGGTTGTTAGGAATACCGTTAGGGTCTTCACCCATAGTACCACTCTTGTGAGCGCCGATAGGGTTGAAGTAACGGAGAAGGCAGATTGACCAGCTGTTGTCAGAAACATAAAGGTCTTTGAGTATGCACTCAATCATAAATTTAGTTCTGCCGTATGGGTTTGTAACTCCACCTACTTCCATATCTTCTGTAAGTGGCGAAATGTTGTTCATACCATATACTGTAGCAGATGATGAAAATACAATTTTTTTACAGCCGTGCTTTCTCATAACATCGAGAAGTACGAGTGTGCCTGTAACATTATTATCAAAATATTCAAGTGGCTTATGTACGCTTTCGCCTACAGCCTTTAAACCTGCAAAGTGAATAACAGAAGTAATGTTTTCGTTTTCAAACACCTTGTTTAAGCCTTCGGCATCTCTTATGTCACATTCATAAAACTTGAAGTTTTTGCCGACTAAAGCCTTGATTCTGTCATAAGAACTTTTTTTGCAGTTGTAAAGATTATCAACAACTACTACTTCCTGACCTGCATTCATAAGCTCAACGCAAGTGTGTGAACCAATGTAGCCAAGACCACCTGTAACCAATACTGCCATTTTAGTTTCCCCCGATAGTATTATAAAATATATTAACAGTAGAAATACTGCTGTTTGTTATTAATATGCTTTGCCCCAGAAGAGCATTTTCTTAGCCGGCTTGCCACAGCAAACGCAAACATCTGAAATCTGTTCCTGCTCAAACGGAATACAACGGGAACCTACGCCTGTAACTTCCTTAACCTTGTCTTCGCATTCTTCGCTTCCACACCACATTGCCTTAACAAAACCGTCACCGTTTTCTTCAAGTGCCTTTGTGATTTCGTCCATAGTGGTGCACTTATATGTTCTTCTTTCTCTGTTTTCAAGAGCATTTTTGTAAAGTCCGTCACGAACTTCTTGAAGCTTTTGAGGAATAACTGTTTCAATTTCGTCGAGCGATACAACAGTCTTTTCTCTGTTATGCCTTGTAACTATAACGCACTGATTGTTTTCAATATCTCTCGGACCGATTTCAACTCTTACAGGAACGCCTTTCATTTCATATTCTGCAAACTTCCAGCCCGGTGAGTTTTCGCTGTCGTCAATCTTGCAACGGCAAACTTTCTTGAGCTGTTCGCAAAGTGCGTTGGCTCTGTCAAGTACGCCTTCCTTGTGCTGAGCAATAGGAACAACGATAACCTGAATAGGTGCAACGGCAGGTGGCAAAACAAGACCGTTGTTGTCACCGTGAGTCATAATGATTGCGCCGATCATTCTTGTTGTCATACCCCATGAAGTTTGATGAGGATACGCAAGCTTGTTTTCTTTATTAGAAAATTGAATGTCAAAAGCCTTTGCAAAGCCGTCGCCGAAGTAGTGGCTTGTGCCTGCCTGAAGTGCTTTACCGTCGTGCATAAGTGCTTCAATACAATATGTACGCTCTGCACCTGCAAACTTATCACTGTCAGTTTTCATACCCTGAACAACAGGCATAGCAAGGTCCTCTTGGCAGAACTTTGTATATACATTCAACATTCTTTCTGTTTCTTCAATAGCCTCCTCAGCTGTTTCATGAAGAGTATGACCTTCCTGCCATAAAAATTCCCTTGAACGAAGGAAAGGTCTTGTAGTCTTTTCCCATCTTACAACCGATACCCACTGGTTGTAAAGCTTTGGTAAATCTCTGTAAGAATGAACAATATCACGGAAATGCTCGCAGAAAAGTGTTTCCGAAGTAGGTCTTACGCAAAGCCTTTCCTCAAGCTTTTCGTTACCACCGTATGTTACCCAAGCACATTCAGGCGCAAAACCCTCAACATGGTCAGCTTCCTTTTGAAGCAAGCTTTCAGGGATGAACATTGGCATATTTACATTCTCGTGGCCGAGTTCTTTAAACATACCGTCAAGAATTTTTTGTATATTTTCCCAAATAGCGTAGCCGTAAGGTCTTATAACCATACAACCCTTAACGCTGGTGTATGATACAAGTTCTGCCTTTTTGCAGACATCGGTGTACCACTTGGCGAAATCTTCGTCCATAGATGTGATGGAATCAACCATCTTTTTCTGGTCGTTTGCCATATTTTTAACTCCTTATCGCATAGTTTGTGACATATAATATAGTTTTAAATTATTATATTTGCTTTTGAGTATATATTATATAATAAAATAATGGATATGTAAACACCATTTTTTAACAAAAAATTTGAACGAAAGGTTCAATTTTGTAGCAAAATGCCGTTTATTGCGCTTGTTCTTGATTTGTTCATAATTGGTTGATATATTAACAAATGTAGACATAACATATGTTTATGTGATTTGCTACTGATTTGTATAGCTTTTTTGCACAAATAGTTTGTACGATTTTTGTTTAATTTGTCAATCATTACAAATAGTAATTACAATCAAAACAATTTGTATAATTTTGGTGAAAAAGGCTTGAATTTCAAATTTCATTGTAGTATAATCACGACAGTACAAACAAGGGGGTGACTGCAACGTTTGATACTATTTTAATGAAGGTGGATCTTCAAAAAGAACTTACCGACCAGCTCGAACTGAAAGAAGTGTTCAGCTTTAAAATTGGTAATTTTAAGCTCGGCTTCGATGAGGCAACAGTGGTAAGCTGGATAATCATTGCGGTAATGACAGTTCTTGCGATTATCCTAACTCGAAACCTTAAAGTAACAGGTGAAATTTCTAAGCGTCAGGCATTGCTCGAGCTTGCTTATGAAAAAGCGCAAGACTTTTTCAAAGGCATTATGGGAGAAAAGGTTGAAAAGTTTATTCCTTGGCTTATGAGTGTGGCTCTTTTCATCGGTGTTTCAAACATCATCGGTTTGTTTGGTCTTAAACCACCGACAAAGAGTATGCAGGTAACTGCTTGCCTTGCTATTATCAGTATAGTGCTTGTAGAGTACACTGCATTTAAAAACAAGGGCTTCATCGGGCGCTTGAAGGAATTTACAAAGCCGATTTGGATAATTACTCCTATCAATCTTATGGAAGTTATTACCAAACCTCTATCGCTTTGTATGCGTCTTTTCGGTAATGTAATCGGTTCATTCATTATTATGGAGCTTATCAAAGCTTGTGTTCCGATATTCTTACCTACAGTATTCAGTCTTTATTTTGATATATTCGACGGTTTACTTCAGGCATACATTTTCGTATTCTTAACAGGTCTTTATTTACAGGAAGCTGTTGAGGAGTCGGAGGAAACAACCGACAAACAAAAGAAAAAGCTTAAAAAAGCAAGTAAAAAGAACAAAAAGCAGGCTAAAGCCGCTTAATTATACTATTTAAGTAATAAGGAGATTATTATTATGACAGGTTCAGTTATTGCTATCGGTGCAGGTATTGCTCTTATTTGTGCACTCGGTGCAGGTATTGGTATCGGTATTGCTACAGGTAAAGCCGTTGAGGCTATCGCTCGTCAGCCTGAGATGGCTGGTCAGATTCGTACAACTCTTATCCTTGGTGCTGCTCTTTCTGAAGCAACAGCTATCTACGGACTTGTAGCTTGTATTATGATTATTTTCTTGGTTAAATAAAACAGTTTTTAATCAAAACAGTTTGATGAGAAAGGACCATAATTATAATGTTAAAATTTGACATAAATATTCTTTGGACCTTGATAAACCTGATTATCTTTTTTGTGCTTATGAAACTGTTTTTATTTAAACCAATTAAGAAAACACTTGATAAGCGTAAGGAATTGATTGAAGGTCAGTTCAAGGCAGCTGAAGAAAAAGAAAAGAAAGCCGACGAGCTTCAGGCAGAATATAAGTCACAGCTCTCAGGCGTTGAAGATGAAAAGAAAGCAATAATTGCTGAGGCAAGAAATAATGCCAAGGGCGAGTATGACAAGATTGTTGCAAGGGCTAACACCGACGCAGCAAAGATTAAAGCTGACGCTAAAAAGGCTTCTGACCTTGAAAGCGAAAAGGCAAGACTTGCAGTTAAGCAGGAAATCGCAGAGCTTGCTATGCAGGCAGCTACTAAGGTTGTCGGCAAGGAAGTTTCAGACGAAACAAACAAAATGCTCTATGACGAATTTTTAAATGAAAGCAGTGATAAATAATGATTCAAAATATTGAAAAATATCTTGACGCACTGTTTTCTGCTCACGCAAGTGTGTCAAGCTTGGAAGAAGCTTTAAATACTGTCAAATCAAATGATGAACTCAGGGACATATTTAACGACCCTAATGTTAATCTTGAGGAAAAGAAAAATGTTGCCGGCGACCTTTTTGCTCCGTCTGTTAAAGATTTTATCGGCGAGCTTGCGTCAAACGGCAAAATTGACAGCTTAGGCGAAATAGTTGAGGCATATATTTCGGCTCTCAACAAGCAAAACAATGTTGCAGAAGCAACACTTACCTGCGTAACAGAGCCTGATGACGAACAGTTAAAGGGTATCAAAGAATTTGTTTGTAAGCAGGCACATACGGATGATGCCGTAATCAAGGTTGTTAAGGATGACAGTCTTATCGGTGGTTTTATTGTAACTCTCGGCGATAAGCAGTTTGATATGAGCCTTAAGAGAAAGCTTGACGGTATCAAGCAAAAGGTTATGGATTCGGCAAGAAGCAATGCTGTTAATACAGATAATGTTCTTGCTGTTTTACAAAAGGATATAAGCGAATACGAACTTCACACAAACAGTGAGGAAATCGGCACCGTAATCAGAGTCGGCGACGGTATCGCTACTATCCACGGTCTTGACCACGCTATGTACGGTGAAATTGTTGTATTTGAAAACGGCGTAAAAGGTATGGTTCAGGATATTAAAAGGCATCAAATCGGTGTTATTCTTTTCGACTCCGATTCAGGTGTTGAACAGGGTACTAAGGTTAAGAGAACACATAAAAAAGCAGGTGTTCCTGTCGGTGAAGGCTTTATCGGCAGAATCGTAAATTCACTCGGTGAGCCTATCGACGGTAAAGGCGAAATTAAGGCAGACGGTTATCGTCCTGTTGAGCAACCGGCTCCGTCAATCGTTGACCGTCAGAGCGTTGATACACCACTTGCAACCGGTATTCTTTCAATCGACTCTATGTTCCCAATCGGTCGTGGTCAGCGTGAACTTATTATCGGTGACAGACAGACAGGTAAAACTTCTATTGCTCTTGATACAATTCTTAACCAAAAGGGTAAGGATGTAATTTGTATCTACAATGCAATAGGTCAAAAGGCATCAAGCGTTGCTAAGCTTGTTAATACACTTGAAAAAGCAGGCGCTATGGATTACACAATCGTAGTTTGCTCAACAGCAAGTGAACCTGCGTCACTTCAGTATATTTCACCATATGCTGCAACTGCTATTGCCGAATACTTTATGTATCAAGGTAAGGATTGCCTTATCGTATATGATGATTTGAGTAAACACGCAGTAGCTTACCGTGCTCTTTCACTTCTTCTTGAAAGAAGTCCGGGCCGTGAAGCTTATCCGGGTGATGTATTCTATCTTCACTCAAGACTTCTTGAGCGTTCAAGCCGTCTTACCGACGAACTCGGTGGTGGCTCAATTACAGCACTTCCTATTATCGAAACACAGGCAGGCGATGTATCTGCATACATTCCTACCAATGTTATTTCTATCACAGACGGTCAGATTTTCCTTGAAAGTGACCTTTTCTTCAGTGGTATGCGTCCTGCTGTAAATGTCGGTCTTTCCGTATCCCGTGTTGGTGGTGCAGCTCAGACAAAGGCTATGAAGAAGGCAGCAGGTTCACTTAGAATCGACCTTGCTCAGTACCGTGAAATGGAAGTATTTACTCAGTTCTCATCTGACCTTGATGAAGAAACAAAAGCAGGTCTTACTTACGGTAAGGGTCTTATGGAACTTCTTAAGCAACCACTCGGTCATCCTCTTTCACTCAGTGATATGGTATTTTCACTTGTTGGTGCAACAGGTAAAAAGTATATGGATATTCCAACCGAGGATGTTAAGAAATTCCAAAATGCAATGCTTGAATATATGCACGAAAATCAGGCTCAACTTGTTAATACCATCGAGCAGGAAAAAGTTCTTGAAGACGGTACAAGAGAGCAGATTTTGGATGCAATCGACGAATTTAAAAAGAGTTATCAAGAGGGTTAATAATGGCTAATGCTCGTGAAATTCAAGCCAGAATGAAGTCGATTAAGGACACTATGAAAATCACAAACGCTATGTATATGATTTCGTCCTCAAAGCTTCAAAAGGCAAGAAGAGACCTTAAAAATACAGAGCCTTATTTCTATACAATTCAGGATTCTCTTGCAAAAATTCTTGAACTTTCACCTGATACCGGTAATATCTACTTTGACGAAAGAGCAGATTTACCGAAGCAGGAGAGAAAGCAGGGTTATATCGTAGTCACAGCCGACAAGGGTATGGCAGGTGCATATAACCACAATGTTATCAAGATAGCTGAGAGGGAGGCTCTTTCCGATAATAAAAATATGCTTTTTGTTGTCGGTCAGGTAGGTCGTAAATATTTTGAAAAAAAGAATATTCCAATCGATATAGATTTCAAATACACAGCTCAAAACCCTAATGTTAACAGAGCCAGAGTTATCAGTGAAAAGGTAGTTGAGCTTTTTAGGGAAAAGAAGCTTGATGAGGTTTATGTCGTTTATACACGAATGGTTAATTCTGTTACCTTTGATGCTGAAATCAAACAGCTTTTGCCTTTGAAGAAGGTAGAGTTTGAAACTAAAGATGAGCACAATGAGTATGAAACGGCGTCGTTTGAACCAAACATTAACGCTGTGTTTGACCATATTATACCTAACTATATTTCAGGTTTCGTATATGGTGCTCTTGTTGAGTCTTATTGCTCTGAGCATAATGCCCGTATGATGGCTATGCAAACAGCTACAGACGCTGCAAAGGATATGCTCAAAAGCTTGGGTATAGAATATAACCGTGCAAGGCAGGCTGCCATCACTCAGGAGATTACTGAGGTTATAGCAGGTGCCAAGGCACAAAAAAAGAAAGAAGATTAGGAGGTGTCCTTGTATGAAAAACGGTAAAATTGTTCAGGTTATGGGACCTGTAATCGATGTTGAGTTTGAAGATGAATTGCCTAAAATTAAGGACGCTCTTGAAGTAGAATTAGACGGTAAAAAGCTTGTTATGGAGGTTAGCCAGCATATCGGTGGCAACTGCGTTCGTTGCATTATGCTTGCAGCAAGTGAAGGTCTTTGCAAGGATATGGAGGTTATCAACACAGGTGACGCTATCAAAGTTCCTGTTGGCGATAAAACCCTCGGCAGACTTTTCAATGTTGTAGGCGAAACCATTGACGGACTTGATAACCTTGATAACGAGGAACATTGGGCTATTCACCGTAAGCCACCTACATTTGAGGAGCAAAGCGCAAATGTAGAAATTTTGGAAACAGGTATTAAGGTTATCGACCTTTTGACTCCTTATCCAAAGGGTGGTAAAATCGGTTTGTTCGGTGGTGCCGGCGTTGGTAAAACCGTACTTATTCAGGAGCTTATTACTAATGTTGCCACTCAGCACGGTGGTTACTCAATCTTCACCGGTGTAGGTGAAAGAAGCCGTGAAGGTAACGATTTGTGGAAAGAAATGGGCGAAAGTGGCGTTCTTAACAAGACTGCACTTGTGTTCGGTCAGATGAACGAACCACCGGGAGCTCGTATGCGTGTTGCCGAAACAGGACTTACAATGGCAGAATATTTCAGAGATGTTGAGCATCAGGATGTGCTCCTCTTTATTGATAATATCTTCCGTTTTGTTCAGGCAGGTTCCGAGGTTTCATCACTTCTCGGCAGAATGCCTTCAGCCGTTGGTTACCAACCAACCCTTGCAACCGATGTAGGTGAACTTCAAGAGCGTATCGCTTCTACAAAGAACGGTTCTATCACTTCGGTTCAGGCTGTATATGTACCTGCCGATGACCTTACCGACCCTGCTCCTGCAACTACATTCGCTCACCTTGATGCTACAACCGTTCTTTCAAGAAAGATTGTTGAAAAAGGTATTTATCCTGCAGTTGACCCACTTGAGTCTAACTCTCGTATCCTTGAGCCTGATGTAGTAGGCGAAGAACATTATCAGGTTGCTCGTAAGGTTCAGGAATATTTGCAGAAGTATAAGGAACTTCAGGATATTATCGCTATCCTCGGTATGGAAGAACTTTCCGACGAAGATAAGACTACTGTTTACCGTGCAAGAAAGATTGAAAAGTTCTTGTCACAGCCTTTCCATGTTGCTGAAGCATTCACAGGTCAGCCGGGTAAATATGTAGCTGTTAAAGATGCAGTTAAAGGCTTCAAGGCTATCATTGACGGTGAAGTTGATGATGTTCCTGAGCAGGCATTCTTCAATACAGGTACTATTGAAGATGTTTTGGAAAATGCAAAAAAGCTTGAAAAATAAGGTGATTTTATGAATACTTTTCAACTTAAAATAATTGCATCTAATAAAGTCTTTTATGACGGTCAGGCTCAAAGCCTTACTATTCCACGACTTCATAGTGGCAGCGAAGCATTCCTTGCTCACCACGAAAACTGCGTTTATCCTATCGATTTCGGTGAAATGAAAATCATTACAGCCGACGGTAAAACAATTAACGCATTTGTCGGCAGTGGTTTTCTTGAATTTCTTAATAATGAAGCAATGCTTGTTTGTATTTCGGCTGAGCTTCCTGAGGAAATCAATGAGCGTCGTGCTAATGAGGCTAAGCTCAGAGCAGAAGAGGAACTTCGTCAAAAGCACTCGATTATGGAATATTACCACTCTCAGGCAAGCCTTTCTCGTGCTATGGAAAGACTTAAAGTCAAAAACAGACATACTATATAACATACTAAAGCGACCGAAAATCGGTCGCTTAGACTGTTGATAAAGTGGCTAAACCGTGCCAAATTATAAAAATGTAGTCAGACTATTCGTAGGGCAAGGGCTTCCTCTTGCCAAAAATAATTTTAAACGGTCACTATTTGAAAAATGGCTTGGACATCGGGTCCAAGCCATTTTTGGCACTTTTTGCCTTTTGCTCAGGGGAGTGAATTGTGCAAAGCACAAGAGACACGAGACTCCAAATTTGGTGACCGTAGGGAACAACAAATTTGGGAGAAACAGTCCGGTGGACTGTTTCGTAGTGAGTGAGAACAAAGTACAGCACCCGTTCGCAAAATACAAAATTTATCTCACTTTCTCAACATTCTCCAGCGTGTAGAAATTTATTATTAGACTTTTTCTACACGCTGAGCGACCGAAAATCGGTCGCTTTTTTTGCTGTTTATATTCCGTAGCTTGAAGTTATCGGGTCTTTGAAAAGAGGTATAATCGGTGGAGCAAAAGTGAAAAGTATAAAAATTGCGCCCATAACTGCAAATGCTATAATAGATACGATATTTGCACTTTTGGTTTGAAGTTTATCACTTTTGATTATTGCGTAATCAATTATAAATGCAATGAGTACACCGATGAAAAATGATAGTATGTTTAAAAAATCAATATTCTTTCCGATTATTCCTGTGTAGGTGTAGAAAAATGAAAGCGTACTTGCCATACCGATTAAAACACCGATGAATTTGGCAGAAAAAATATTTGCCTTTTTCATAATAAAACACTGAATGATGCTCCATATTAAATAAGGAAAGAAGATCAGTTTTAAGTGCTCCCAGGCACTTTCGTTGATTGGGCAAAAAAGTGCTATAATTGTGCTGCTGCCACTCCATTCGTAAAAGAAATGCGAAAGCGTTCCGAGTATGCTCACAAAGACAAATCCGATTATATCAAGCTTCAATAATTTTTTGCTCATATTATCACCGATAATATTATATGTAATAAATAACTTTATTATAAATTAAAAATATACTTGACATTTTACTTGAATTATGATAAAGTATAACACGCACGAGATGTGCAAAACTTAATCTTGACAGGTTTAACCCGTCAACTTGCAGAAGTACTCAAGTTGGTGACGAGGCGCCCCTGCTAAGGGCGTAGGTCGGGTAACCGGC
>JBNMGQ010000076.1:0-10427 GCA_050872345.1 Eubacterium sp.
ATTACTTAAATAAATTTTTCCTCCATAAATAGAAAGATACCGAGCAGAGCAATTATACTCTGTTCGGTATTCTTACTGTATAAACGACCACAAACTTGTTACACACAAAGTATGGGTTCGACTTATACTCCATTGGTGGAGAGGGCGGTAATCGAAACCGCGTCCAAACTTGGCTTACCAAGGGCTCTACGAGTGTAGTTTATCGTTTAAGTTATCCCCTCACGTATCGGCGACAAACAGCCTATCCGCTACGGTATCCTCTAATACCTGACGAGAGCCGAGGCGCTCTCCCGTTCATGTTCGCCACTAAGTCGACGCTCTGTCCAAAGCCGTGGCACTCTTTGGGAGAACGCAAGCTGCTAATTACGCAGCGAGAGCTACTGATCTATTGTTGTCAGTTGATTTTTAAGTGTTACTTTTAAAGAGGTGCAACTCCTCTACTCGCTGATCAAGGCTTACCGACCCTGTCGAAATCCTTTCATCCCCATATTAAATTATTGTTTCAAAAAATGATTGAGTGTTGATTTATAATAGCTACGGATATAGCCTGCCTTTGATAACACAACATAATCGCCCGTACGCTTATTATAATATATTTTATCACCGTTTGAAACAGTTTTTGTTATAGATTTTTTATCTGAAATAACGCTGTTTGCCATTTTAAGATAGCTTTCAATATCATCGCAGTTTACATCGTCTTTATGCTTATTGTAATGGTTTATTAAATTTTCAGCGTCGTAAAAATTATATTTATACTTGTTACTGAATGAGACATCATAATACCTACGAGTCTTATAACAAAACAGAAATATTAGCGAAAGAACGCCTGAAATTGAAATAATGATTATCGGAGCAACGCCGACAAAGGTATGCGCCGAAAAATCAAGATAAGCAACGGCAATTCCGAGTGCCAAAAACAAAACGAAAAAAAGTAAATTTACCGGATGAGTTTTGCTGTACGACACAAGATATTTACCACTGTTACGGTCACGGCAATCCTTACACCTTTTCGGCAAATCAAGACCCTTGGACTCATAAAAGTCAATTTCATTTTGCGTCAGTTCAAACTCATTTCCACATTGAACACAGGTTATTTTCATTAATAGTTGCCTTTCATAGCACGGTCAATTGCTCTGTCGGAATCCTTTTTAGCTTGAACGGCACGCTTATCGTAAAGCTTTTTACCTTTACAAAGACCGATTTCAAGCTTTGCCCTGCCCTTAAAGATATAAAGCTTAAGAGGGACAATTGACAAGCCCTGCTGTTGACTTTCTGCAAAAAGCTTCATAATCTCTTTCTTATGAAGGAGAAGCCTTTTTTTACGCATTGGGTCACGGTTAAAACGATTGCCCTGCTCGTAAGGTGAAATGTGCATACCGATAGCAAACATTTCGCCGTTATCAACCGAGCAAAAGCTGTCTTTAAGATTGACTCTGCCGTTACGAATAGATTTGATTTCCGTACCGAAAAGCTCTATACCGGCTTCATAAGTTTCAAGAACAAAATAGTCGTGATAGGCTTTTTTATTATTTGCAATTATTTGCTTTTCATTATTACTCAAGACTATCACTCCTTTTAATTATATTAAACTTCTGCCCTCAAGCGCACGAGAAAGCGTAACTTCGTCGGCATATTCAAGGTCTGCGCCGACAGGAACACCGTAAGCAAGACGACTGACGGTTATGCCCATAGGTTTGAGCAAACGGCTGATATACATAGCAGTCGCTTCACCTTCAACGGTCGGATTAGTTGCCATAATTACTTCTTCAACTTCGCCGTCGCCGAGCCTTGCGATAAGCTCTTTAATACGGATTTGGTCCGGACCGATATTATCCATAGGTGAAATAGCGCCGTGAAGAACATGGTATGTACCGTTATATTCGTGAGTCCTTTCAATTGCAGCGACATCACGAGGGTCCTCAACAACGCAGATACTTGACTTGTCACGAGTGGTGCTTTTGCAAATAGGACAAAGGTCATCGTCGGCAAGGTTGCAACAAACTTTGCACTGCTTGATTTTAGTATGAGCGTCGGTTATCGCTTGGGCAAATTCACGAGCTTCGGCATCTGAAAGACCGAGAACATAGAACGCCATACGCTGAGCCGTTTTGTGACCTATGCCTTGCATACGCTCAAATTGGTCTATTAAATTTTGAAGTGGTGCAAGTTCAAATGCCATTTTTAACCTCTGGAAATTCAGGCGAACAATGTTCGCCCCTACGATATTTTAATTATGTTTCTCTCCTATCGTCAGCATAGCTGACAGAAAACAATTAGATTTAAAACTACAGATTTTTGTGAAAGACAAGGAAGAAATCGTGAAGCTGTATATAGAGTATTAAATAAAACAAATTTTATTTAAAGCTACATATTTTTTCATTAGACAAGGCAGAGGTTGCGAAGCTGTATATAGATACTGCGAGCAATCTCTAACGCAGTATAATGGAAAAAGATGTGCTTTAAAGGCCCGGAATGTTGAGACCGCCGGTAACCTTTTCCAGCTCACGCTCTGATTCTTCGTCGATTTGGCGCATTGCTTCGTTGAAAGCTGCTACGAGCATATCTTCAAGCATTTCTACATCGTCAGGGTCAACTACTTCAGGGTTAAGACCGATAGCCTTGATTGAGTGGTCACCCTTTGCAGTGATTTCAACCATACCACCACCCGAAGTAACAACATATTCTTTTTCTTCAAGTTCTGCTTTTTTGTTTTCAAGATTTTCTTGCATTTTTTGAGCCTGACGGAGCATACTCTGCATATTCTGTGGTCCGCCACCCATACCTTGTGGAAGTCTTGCTTTCATAATAAGTAATTCTCCTATTTTTTATTCAAAATTTATTTTTATATTATCTTCGGCTTGATGAATTAAATCTTCAAGCAAATCTCTTTTTGGAGCATCGGTACTTTTCTTTTTAAATATACCGAGTTTAAATGTTTGACCGGTCACATCATAAAGCGCTTGCTTGATTGCCTTTGAATAGGTTGGCGTTTTGAGGAACTGAATGATGGTCGGATTAGGGCTGTCAATAAGGAAATATTCACCCCTGATAAAACCACGGGAACCGTTTAAAACACCGAAAAGCGCAATGTTTTGCTTATGAACCACATCCATAAAATCAGCCCACTGAGTAAACTCATACTGGGTGTTGGCATCGGCAGTAGGTGCCGGCTTCGGCGCAGTTTCAGGAGTCGGAATGTTACCTACAGGTGCACTTTCAGGTACCGGTTCAGGCTTAGGTAAATCCTGAGAAGGTGTAGGCTGAACAGTGCTTGTGCTTTCCTGCTGAGTGTTAGGCGTAAATGCTTTTTCCTCTGCCTTAACTTCAGCTTTAGGTACAGCCTCTGCCACAGGAGGAGCCGGTACATTTTGAACCTTAACTCCACGGGCAACATCACGCTCAAGCTTAGAAATCCTATCAATCAAAGAATCGATATTCACATCAAGCTTAGGCTCGCAAAGTTTTGCAAAAGCCATTTCCATTTCAACCCTTGCAGTTGCGCCCGATTTAATTTTAGTAAGTGTATTTTGGAAAAGGTCAAGCGCATAAATGACAGCTTCCAAAGTAAAGGACTCGGCAGATGATTTGATTGAATCATACTCATCATCCGTACAAATAATCAAGCCACGGCTGTCCTTAACAGTTTTAGCGATAAGGAAATTACGAAGATGATTAATCATTTCAACGCAAAGGCGCTCCATATCGTAGCTGTTTTGATAAAGGTCGGAAATAATCGTCATAGCAGACGAACTGTCGTTATTTTTAATGCAATCGGTAAGCTTATAAAGTGATTCTCTGCCGGCAAGACCTGCTACTTCGGACACAAGGGCAGAATCAATATTCTTACTTCTGCCTGCGCACTGGTCAAGAATCGAAAGACCGTCACGAAGAGCACCGTCGGCAATACGGGCGATGAGAATTGCAGCGTCGTCGCTAAGCTCCATACCCTCAAGCTCGGCAACCTGCTTAAGCCTTATCGACATAGTTTCCGGCTGGATTCGTTTAAAATCGAACCTTTGACAACGGGAAAGAATAGTGGCAGGAAGCTTATGAACCTCGGTAGTAGCAAGAATAAAGATTACATGAGCAGGTGGCTCCTCAAGCGTTTTAAGAAGCGCATTGAACGCACCTGTTGAAAGCATATGAACCTCATCTATAATATAAACTCTGTACTTACCACGGCTCGGTGTATAGTTAGCTTCTTCCCTAAGGTCACGGATATTATCAACACCGTTGTTTGACGCAGCGTCAATTTCAACCACATCGTAGATAGTGCCGTTATCAAGACCCTTACACACTTCACATTCGTTACAAGGTTCGCCGTCAACACTGTTTTCGCAGTTAACAGCCTTAGCCAAAATTTTAGCACAGGTAGTTTTACCCGTACCACGAGAGCCTGTAAAAAGATAAGCGTGCGCTATCCTGCCCTCTTTAATTTCATTTTTAAGAGTGGAAGTAACATGCTCTTGACCGTAAACATCGGCAAAAACCTTAGGTCTGTATTTTCTATATAAAACCTGATACATACTTTCACTCCTAAATTAGTATTTTAATATTTAATATAATAAAAGGCAGAGACAGCTTATTTCATAATGTAACGCACAGACTTGTCTGCGGCACACAGAATAATCCACTTATTGCTGCTCGGTTCCCCGCCTGACAAGGTTCGTAGCATCCCGTTGCACAGGGCCCGTACGCTACACTATGAAATAAGGGCAAACCCCTACCTTTTGTGTTAGTATTATACTACATAATTATTCAGAAATCAAGACTTTTTCTATTTCGCCGTAATAAATATAGTGAAAATCTTTTTCAGGGTACCATTTACCCTCAATTTCACAGTCAATAAATTCCTTCGGGTCAAACTTACTCTTTGCCATTTTTTTACAAACAAGGACAAGCTTAGCCTCTTCAAAATAAGGTGCAGCTTCGTCAAAATTAGGAGTCAAGCCACACTCTTTTGTTTTGTCGACATCTCTGCCACTCTTTGAGCCACAAACAGAATGAACCTTTTGCTTATCGTCAAGCGAAAAGAAACTCAAAGTAAAATGAGATTCAGAGTCAACAAATTCTTCGGTATATCTTTGAGGACGGATATAAACAGTAACACTGTCCTTACCCCAAAGTTCACCCATAGCGCCCCAGGAAACAGTCATCATATTATACTTATCGCTGTTACCGGCAGTTACGAGTCCCCAATTATTTTTAAGCAAATCGACGATATTGTCCTTAATATCGGTTGCTTTTATTTCTTTAAACATAGTATCACCCAAAATAAAAAATTCAATAAAAAAGGGACTGATATTTAACAGTCCCAAATTAAATTAATTAATGAACTTGATAAGTTCAAGAGCAGCATTAACATCGCCGTCAACCTTAAGCTTACCGGTTGTAAATGCAATTACAGGGTCAAGCTTACCGTTGATAAGCTTTGTGAAATTAGTAGCGTTAACAGTAAGAATAGCGTTACGGTCGTAATATTCATAAGGCTCAACATGAACCTGACCGTCCTTAATTTCAATATAAAAAATACCTTCAACCTTACCGATAAGGTTAATCTGGAATGCGAGAGTACCCTGTACTGAAGATACATCAGTATTTAAAAACTTTTTTCTTGTTGCCTGAACAACTGAATCATATGTCATTGCCATAACAAAACCCTCCTAAGAATTACTTCCCTCTCTTTATGTTGATTATAACACACTTGTCAAGTTATATCAAGAATTTATATCACATTAATTTTCGCATTATATTATTAATTTTGAGCATTTTATCAAAGAAAGTGTATATTTTGTAAGCTTTAGCAAAAATTATAAACGGTGATTCAAAATGATATTTTTAAAGGCGTTTGTTGTAGGTGGGCTTATTTGCGTTATAGGTCAGCTTCTTATTGATTTAACAAAACTCACACCTGCAAAAATTCTTGTTATGTTTGTTTGCATAGGTGTGGTTTTAGGTGGTTTAGGCATTTATCAGCATTTGATAGATTTTGCCGGAGCAGGTGCAACGGTACCACTTACAGGATTCGGCGCAGCACTCGCAAAAGGCGTTAAAGAAGCAGTGCAAAAGGACGGATTTTTAGGCGTGGTTGCAGGTCCTTTTCAAGCCTGCGCAGTAGGTGTTACGGTCGCAATGCTGAGTGGACTGACCGTGGCAATTGTGTGTAAACCTAAGGATAAGTAAAATAAATTATAGTTTATAATTGGTTGACGGCTTCGCCACATTGTATTTTTTCTCTCCCTCAGTCACTATCGTGACAGCTCCCTCGTCAGAGGGAGCCAAGCCCTTGCTTCCCTCTGACGAGGGAAGTGTCAGCTATGCTGACGATAGGAGAGATAGGCGAACGCAGTTCGCCCCTACGGTGTTTTTCTAATTAAAACAGTCTAAAATGATAAGACTATCGTAGGGGCGAAATGCGTTCGCCTTTCCAATCCCTCAGTCGGTAAACCGACAGCTCCCTTTGCAAGAGAGCCTTAACTTACTACGCTAAACTATAATTTATCTTATCACTAACATCTTCAATATTTCTTCCTACATCCTCAATTCTATGAGCGTCGGAGCCGGTGGAAAACTTGACACCGTTTTTAAGTGCGATTTCAAAAAATTCATCATTAACGCCCAAGCCTTTTGAAGTATTCATTTCAAGGTACATATTATGTTTTTTAACATTTTTGCAAAGGTTATCGTATTCGTCTTTTAAGTCATAAGACGGATAAAGATTATGGCAGGTAATTAAATCAGGATGCGCAATAATATCGAATATATCGCTTTTTACAAGTGAATTTTCAAGTGCAAAATAGCGACGGTAAATTTCGTCGACATCACGACCGAGCCACTGATATTTACGCTGGTTAAAAGTCCAATTATCCACCCAATGAACCGAACCTAAAAGATAATCGAAAAAGTTATCCGACACAAGATTTCGTATAAAATCCTCGTGCTGTTCAAACCAACAAATCTCAAGACCGAAGTTAACCTTTACAGGATAAGACTTTTGCCTGATTTTATCTGCAAGCGCCTTAAACTCATCAAGTTGTTTAGCCGTTTTAGCCTTTTCGTCAAACCATTTTCTTTGATAAGAATTATATTCTCTTGCCTCTTTAAAAGCCGGATGAAAATCTTTAAACCTGATACTGTGCTCAAGAAGGCATATTTCATCAAGTCCCATTTTTTCAGCCTTTGCAATAAATTTTTCTATAGACTCCACGCTGTAATCGTATCGTTCAATATGAATATGTAAATCTTTCGGCATTTACTTGCTCCTTAATTTGATATGTATATAATACTATATTTAGAATGCAAATTCAAATTCAAAAATATTTTTTCAAAAAATGCAAAATAAATCTTGACATTGACCCAAAGTTACTATATAATACATTTCGCAATGGCCCGGTAGTTCAGTTGGTTAGAACGCTAGCCTGTCACGCTAGAGGTCGACGGTTCGAACCCGTTCCGGGTCGCCATTTTTGCTGATATGGCTCAGGTGGTAGAGCACATCCTTGGTAAGGATGAGGTCACCGGTTCAAGTCCGGTTATCAGCTCCACCATAAAAACCCCGAAAACGCTTCTGTTTATGCGTGTTTCGGGGTTTTTTATTTTCAAGATTTCAAATGTGCAAAACCTTTCTAAAACTGTCCTACACTGTGCCAAAGTGTGTAAAAAGTGTGTAAAAAATTCATTATAAAAGAGTAGCTTGAATGTATTCCAAGCTACTCTTTATTTTTTTTAAAAATATTAAAAAGTTTCAAAAAAAGTCTTGACATTATACAGTAATTACTGTATAATATAATTGTTGAGAGAGATAAGTGTTAACTTATTAATCTCAATAAATTAGAAAAAGGAGGAAATATGATGTGATAAGTAAAAAGAAAAAGTCAAACAAAGCACTGAGAAATATTGATTTACCCTCAGTTTTACTCAACGCTTTGTCTGACTTAGCAGTAGGAATTCTTCTTATATTGATAGAAAAAAAGCTATAAGAGTTTCCTTTGAAGGGTGTTGCAGCTTTACGCTGCAACATTCCCTAAACTTATTGTATATCATATTAAAAGAAATGTCAATATTAAAAATATTTTTACTTTTTGTCGGACTTTTCTTTATCATATCCGGCATCATCAAGCTTTTAGCCTATTCAATTTTAAAATAATATCAAGGAGAAAAAACAATGAAAAAGTACGAAATTTACAAGGACACTTTTGAAACAAAAAGAAACGGCAAGGTGTGGAGCACCAACGATATGATAAACACTTACGATTATGAAGACAGCAATGCGCAGTTAATCGCAAGTTTCGATAACCTTGAAGAAGCGAAGAAATGCTTCGAAAGCGAAAAAGCCACCTGTTCTTCCAAATATCAAGACGGTTCAATTTATGAACTCCTCATTTTTGATTATCTCGAACTTCAAGAAAACGAATATGACGAAGATAACGAGTTTCAAAACTCCGAAGTACTCGATTGCTTCGTTAATACTATTGAGCATTCAGTTGACGAACTCAAAAGCGTAGTTGAAGATTCTATTGATTCTGACAGAAAAATAACTGCTGGAGAATCACGCAGCCCTGCGTTTGTTGCCGATTACATTAACAAGCTCATTTATAAGAATTACCGCTATCTTATTGCTGACGACAGAAAAGCATTAGTAAGCGACATTCTTATTGACAAACTTTTTGACGAACTTTTTGACCCTGTTTACGATTATGTTTCACAACTTTCTTGTAATTCCGAGCAACGAGAAAGTGAAATAAATAAATACATTGATGAAAATTATGATTTCCTCGACAAATACGGCAAGGAGTTTCTTTGTTCGCAAGTTTTAATGAAATTTTAATTAAAGGAGTTTTTAAATATGAGTTTGAAAGAAATTAGAAAAGAAAGAGGGCTGAGCCAGTCTCAGCTCTCAAAACTGTCAGGAGTTAGCATTAGGATGATTCAATATTATGAGCAAGGGCGAAGCGATATTAACGGCACTGCAGCGCTCACTGTTTATAAGCTTTGCAAAGCTTTAAACTGCTCTTTCGAAGATGTTTTAGATATTTCTAAAGAATGAGGTGAAATATTTTGAATATAATTCACATTGACGAAAATTCATATAATCAGTTAATGGTGTGGAAAGCTGAAAATCACGAGTTAATCAAAGCCGTATCACCTTATAGCCGTTATTATTTCGATAAAGTCCAAGTTGATTTTGGAATTTATCCTGATAAAGAAAATGGAAAATCACTTGTTGCATATTTTGAGAAAAAGCACGATTATTTAGAATTTCGTGTTAAATATGACAAAGTGCAAATCGCCAAAGGCAAAATAGAAGCTACACCTGAAGGAGTTAACGATTACGGCATTCATTACCGGTTAAGCGACGGCGTAGAAAATAGCAACGAAATTCAGCATATGTTAAAATTGATAGTTGAAAGCTATATTTCTGTTAACGCATTAATTCTTTATGGAAATCTTGTTGACGGTTCTTCAACGACCGTCAGAGCAAGGAGTGACGATAACGACAAGCATTATTTCATCAAGGAATTTCAAAATAAGCTATATACGATTACTTCGAATACTCACAGTTCCCCTGAGGGAGTATTCAGTGTAAGAGGACATTTTCGCAAATATAAAAGCGGAAAAGTAATATGGATAGATGAATTTTTAAAAGGTGAAGAAAAATAAAAAAGCCCTCGGTTCGATTAAGAACTGAGGGCTTTTTTTATTTATAACTATTTACTTTTGTGTAGGCTACTCTACCGGTCTTTACGACCTTAACCTTATCAACAGTTGCGTTGATATGCTTTTGAACGACAATTTCAGTTTTCGGCAGATATTCATATTTAATTCCTGTAAGGTTTTGATTTTTGTAAAGGTAAGTTTTGCCTTTCAGCCTGTAGTGCTTGCCGACGGTTGTTTTGTATACGACCTTTTTCGGCTTATCGGCAACAACCTTAGTTGATGAAAGATAAGCTGTGCTTACCCAACCTTTTGTTGGAGCAGTGATATAAGACCAAGAGCCACTGACCTTTGTAACAGTAACCTTAGTGCCTTTTTTGAGCAGAGTTAATACCTTCGACGATTTATCGGCTTTTGCTCTAACATTAAGCGCTTGTGATTTAGTAGCAACATACTTGGTAACATTCTTCTTTGCTTTTGATTTTTTCTTTTTATAGTCATTTGAGAACACCCAATAATTAACGCTGTTGCCGCACTTTTTGAAATTCTGTTCACTCACGAAAACAGTATTACCACTCAGCTTAGCACCTGCTGCTTTTCTGCTTGCAGTGTCGTATTTTCCGACATATGAAAACCACAAAAGATTGAAATGACTAAGAGTAACGACATAATCACAGCCATTATTGCTTTATCTTTTTTCATCTTTCTTCACCTCGTTTTCAATTTCTAAAAATGAAATTATTGCATTTTTCACCGTTTCAAACACTCTTTTA
>JBNMGQ010000077.1:0-10364 GCA_050872345.1 Eubacterium sp.
TTATACTTTATTTATTATTTATATAAAAATATCTTGATTAAATAATAAAAATACTTTATAATGCTTTTGTATATTAATTTGGAGGAATGGATTATGTCGCAAACATATTCTGTTTCGCTTGAAAAAATAATTGATTTTCATAAGCTTGAAACGGTTTATATGCCTAAATCAGCAGACGAAATTTTGATTACGACAAGCGAAGTAAATCGACCGGGCATTGTGCTTACGGGATATACCGATTATTTTGACCCACTGAGAATACAGATACTCGGCTGGACGGAGATAGGCTTTATACGCAGTATGAAAGCCGAAGAACGAGATGAAGCACTTGATTGCTGGCTCTCACTTCATCCGGCTGCTGCAGTTGTTACAAGGGGTCTTGAAATTCCGGATTATCTTTACGATTCGTGCAAGAAAAACGGTGTGCCTCTTTTGAAAACGCAGGAGGAAACTTCGCCGTTTTTGGCAGCTCTTATCGCTTTTCTTAATTCCGAACTTGCCCCGAGAATTACAAGGCACGGTGTTCTTGTTGAGGTTTACGGTGAAGGTGTGCTTATCACGGGTGAAAGTGGCGCAGGTAAGAGTGAAACTGCCATTGAGCTTATAAAGCGTGGTCACAGACTTATTGCCGATGACGCTGTCGAAATCAGGAAAATTAACGAAAGAACGCTTAGGGGTAATTCGCCGAGCAATATTCGTCACTTCGTTGAACTTAGAGGTATAGGCATTATCGATGCAAGGCGAATTTTCGGTATGGGTGCTGTTAAACCGAGTGAGAAGATTGATATGGTTATGCAGCTTGAAGCTTGGGATTCAACTAAGGCATATGACAGGCTCGGTCTTGATAACGAATATGCAAATATTTTAGGCGTTAAGGTTCCGGCTATTACCGTTCCTGTTACACCGGGTCGTAACCTTGCCGTCATCGTTGAAACTGCTGCTATGAATAACCGTCAAAAGAAGATGGGCTACAACGCAGCTAAGGATTTAATGCTTAGCCTTGGTATGGACGATGTTCAACCGGTAGACAGGGAAATCGAAATTTGGCAAAGCTGATTTGCCACTGAGAATTAATAAAATTTTATGGATATGAGGTAAAACAAATGTATACAATTGGTATTGATTTGGGTGGAACAAATATTGTTGCATCGGTAGTAAACGAAGAGTACAAGATTATCGGTACATCAAAAACTCCGACTAATTCTCCGAGAAGCGCAGAGGAAATTTTTGACGATATTGCCGATGTATGCGAGGAAGCTGTTAAGGCAGCAGGTCTTACAATGGACGATATTGACAGCGTAGGTATGGGTACTCCGGGTACTGTTAACGCCGACGGTGTTATCGAATTTGCAAACAACCTTGCATTTAACAATGTTCCTGCAAGAACTATGCTAGCTAAAAGACTTAATAAGAGCGAAGAAAAGGTATTTATCGAAAACGACGCTAACTGCGCTGCTTTGGGCGAAGCTAAGGCAGGTGTAGGTAACGGTGCAAAGGATTTCGTTGCCGTAACTCTCGGTACAGGTGTCGGCTCAGGTGTTATCATTGACGGTAAGATTGTTAACGGTGTTAACTATGCCGGTGGTGAATGTGGCCATATGGTAATCGTTGTTGACGGTGAGCAGTGCTCTTGTGGCCGTAAGGGTTGTTGGGAAGCTTACGCTTCTGCTACTGCTCTTATCAGACAGACTAAGAAGGCTATGGAAGAATATCCTGACTCACTTATGCACAAGCTTGCTAAGGAAGAAGGCAAAGTATCGGGCAGAACAGCATTTGACGCTATGAGACTCGGTGATATTGCAGGTATTAAGGTAGTTGACAATTACATTAAGTATGTTGCTTGCGGACTTATCAATATTGTAAATGCACTTCAGCCGGAAATTATTTGTATCGGTGGTGGTATTTGTAATGAGGGCGAAACTCTTATGAAGCCACTTCGCCGTTTCGTTCAGGCTGAGAGATATTCTATCCACAGTAAGATTCAAACTAAAATCGTTAAGGCTGAGCTTGGTAATGACGCCGGTGTAATCGGTGCTGCTTTGCTTGGTATGGTAAAATAAAATTCGGTGATAACTTGGAACAATTAATTCAACTTTGTAAAAAATTTAATTGCAAGTATCTTGAAAATGAAAAGATGAGCCTTCATACCACTTTCAAAATCGGTGGCAATGCAAGGCTCGTTGTCTATCCACAAAATGAGGAGCAAATCGGTGAATTTGTGAAATGTGCAAAGGCTGAAAATGTAAGGCTTATTGCAATCGGTAACGGCTCTAATCTTTTGGTGGACGACGGTGGTATTGATGCTTGCGTTTTAATTCTCGGCGAGCCTTTCTCCGAGATTAAGCTTATAGACGATGAAACAATTTATGCAAAATCGGGTGCTAAGCTTATAGCTCTTTGCCGTTTTGCATATGAACATTCGCTTTCCGGTCTTGAATTTGCATACGGTATTCCGGGTTCGGCAGGTGGAGCTGCTTTTATGAACGCAGGCGCATACGGTGGCGAGATGAAGGATGTGCTTTATAAATGCGAGCATATCGATAAAGACGGTAATGTCGGCTTTCTTGAGGGTGACGATATTTCACTTTCGTACCGTCACAGCGCTTATTACGATAACGGCGCAATTATTACAGGTCTTTATCTTAAACTTAAAAAGGGCGATAAGGCTGAAATCAAAGCTAAAATGGACGACCTTATCGGAAGACGAAGAGCTAAACAGCCACTTGAATATCCGTCGGCAGGCTCAACATTTAAAAGACCCGAGGGCCATTTTGCAGGTGCACTTATTGAGCAATGTGGCTTGAAGGGTAAGAGCGTCGGTGGCGCACAGGTAAGCGTTAAGCACGCAGGATTTGTTATTAACAAGGGCAATGCAACTTGCAACGATGTGCTCGCTTTGTGCAAAGAGTGCAGTGAAAAAGTGTTTGAAGAAACAGGCGTAAAGCTTGAAATGGAAATAAGAGTAACGAAGTAGAGGTATAATATGGATAATACTAAAGAACTTATAATTATAACAGGTGTAAGTGGCGCAGGTAAATCATCTGCCATGGCTTTTATGGAGGATGCAGGATATTATTGCATCGATAATATGCCACCTGAACTTATGACTACATTTGTAAGTCTTCTTGCAAATAACAGCGACTATTACAACAAGGTTGCAATGGTTGTCGATGTAAGGTCGGGTCATATTTTTGAAAAGATTATTGCAAGCATTAATGATGTTGAACAGTATGGCTATACTTCTAAGATTGTATATCTTGATATTAACGATACGGAAGCGCTTAAGCGTTATAAGCTTACAAGAAGAAAACATCCTTTTGCCGACAAATTTAACGGCAATATTCAAAATGCACTTGACTACGAAAAGGAAATTTTAGCGCCGTTAAGACTTAAGGCTGACCATATTATCGATACTTCTACAATTGACTCAAAGCAACTTCGTACAAGACTCGGTGAGCTTCTTTTGGGTGACGCTAAGGAAATGATGAACATTCACTGTATGTCATTCGGCTTTAAGTACGGCGTGCCTAACTCTGCCGATTTCGTTATTGATGTAAGATGCCTTCCAAACCCATATTGGAACGAAAAACTCAGGGATAAAACAGGTCTTGACGAAGAAGTTAAGGACTTTGTATTCTCATTTGACGAGTCAAAGGAACTTTTAAACAAGCTTATCGATTTTCTCGATTTCCTCAACCCACTTTATATTAAAGAGGGCAAGAGCCAAATCGTATTTGCAATCGGCTGCACCGGTGGTAACCACAGAAGTGTCGCCTTTGCAGAAGCTCTTAAGGAGCATTTTTCTAAAAAGTGGGACAATGTAACAGTAAGTCATAGGGATATAAACAGAAGATAATGTCATTTTCACAGCAGGTTAAAAACGAATTACTTAAAAAAGAATATGAAAGCACTTGTTGTGAAAAAGCTTTGCTTTACGGAATGTGCATTTTCGGCAAGTCGTTTTCAAATTTTGAAATTGCGCTTCAAAGCGAAAATGAAAATATAGCAAGGCTTTATGTTAAGCTTCTTGAAAAATACTGCAATGTTAAATGCGACATTAAAACTTCGCCACAGGGCAAAACTCACAGTGTTGTTATTGAGAGTAAAACCGAGTGTGACAAGATTCTTTCTTATTTCGGTCACAACAGTGCCGGCAGTTTAAAAGTGAACCATTCAAATTTCGATTGTGAAAATTGCCAGCACGCTTTTTTAGCAGGTGCTTTTCTTTCCTGTGGTACGGTTTCCGACCCTAACAAGGATTATCATTTGGAATATACCGTTCCTTTTTTGAACCTTTCTAAAAGTCTTGTGACTCTTTTGGAGGAGCTTGACCTTTCGCCAAAGACTACTAACAGAAAAGGCTACAACATTGTTTATTTTAAGGACAGTGAAGCTATTGAGGATTGCCTTTATATTATGGGCGCCGTTTCGTCTATGTTCGATATGATGAATGTTGAAATAGTTAAAGATTTCAGAAATAAGGCGAACAGGACTGCTAACTGCGAAGCTGCAAATATCGAAAAAACGGTTAAAGCAAGTTGGCAGCAAAGCTCGGCTATTGAAAAGATTGAAGAACTTAAGGGTCTTGATTATCTTAACGACGATTTAAAATCAATCGCAATTTTAAGGCAGGAAAATCCTGAAGCGTCTTTGAACGAACTTGCAAAGCTCAGTGGACTTTCACGCTCCGGCGTTAATCATCGGTTAAAGAAAATTGTTGAAATAGCAGGGCAGATTTGATAATGGCTGACTTTGTTATTCTCTCCTATCGTCAGCGTAGCTGACACTTCCCTCGTCAGAGGGAAGCAAGGACTTGGCTCCCTCTGACGAGGGAGCTGTCACGCAGTGACTGAGGGAGAGATAAATTTCAACTATAGATATATTATAATTATTATATACATTATAAAAGGATGTTGAATAATGTTTACTCATTTGCACACACATACCGAGTTTTCTTTGCTTGACGGTGCTTGCCGTATCAAACAGCTTGTGTCGAGTGCAAAGAGTCTTGGTATGCAGTCTCTTGCTATTACCGACCACGGTAATATGTACGGGGCTGTTGATTTTTATAAGGCCTGTAAGGCTGAGGGCATTAAGCCTATTATCGGTTGCGAAGTCTATGTTGCGCCGAGAACGAGATTTGACCGTGACAAGGTACTTGATAAGGAATATAACCACCTGATTTTGCTTTGCAAAAATGAAGAGGGATATAAAAATCTTATCAAAATGGTGTCGAAAGCGTATACCGAAGGCTTCTATTTTAAACCGAGAATCGACCACGATTTGCTTGAAAAATATCACGACGGCTTAGTCTGCCTTTCTGCCTGCCTTGCAGGTGAAATACCACAATTCCTTTTGCAAAAGGATTACGACCGTGCTAAGGACACTGCCCTTTGGTACAACGACCTTTTCGGTAAGGGCAACTACTATCTTGAACTTCAAAATCACGGCTTACCCGAGCAAATTCAGGTGAACGAAGGTATTAAGCGTATCAACCGTGAAACAGGTATACCACTTGTTGCCACTAACGATGTGCACTATATTGAAAAGCAGGACGCTAAAATTCAGCAGGTGCTTATTTGTATCAACACTAACAAAACTTTGGGCGACGACACAGGTCTTGAATTTCACGCTAACGAATTTTATCTTAAATCGGAAGCGCAGATGAGGGAGATTTTTGCCGATACACCCGAGGCTATAGATAATACTCAAATCATCAGTGATATGTGCAACTTTGATTTTGAGTTCGGTCATACCAAATTGCCGTATTATCAAACTCCCGATAATATGGACCATTTTGAATATTTCAAAATGCTTTGCTTAAACGGTATGAAAAAAAGGTACGGCGAAAATCCACCTAAAGAATATTATGACCGTCTTGATTATGAGCTTGAAACGGTTGAAAAAATGGGATATACCGACTACTACCTTATCGTTGCCGATTTTGTGTCGTTTGCTAAAAGCCGTGGTATTCCGGTAGGCCCCGGCAGAGGTTCGGGCGCAGGCTCAATTGCTGCTTACTGTATGGAAATTACCGACCTTGACCCGATGAAATATAATCTTCTTTTTGAAAGATTTTTGAACCCTGAAAGGGTTTCTATGCCTGACTTTGATATTGACTTTTGCTATGTCAGAAGAAGCGAAGTTATCGACTATGTAACTCAAAAGTACGGTGCCGACCATGTGGCGCAAATCGTAACTTTTGGTACTCTTGCAACCAAGGCTGCCATCAGGGATGTCGGCAGGGCAATGGGTATGCCTTATGCTGCCGTTGATGCTGTTGCAAAGCTTGTGCCTAATGATTTTCATATCACAATCGAGCAGGCAGTTAATAAGTCGAAAGAACTTTCAAACTTAATGAAAGAAAATGAACAGATTAACGAGCTTATCGAAACGGCTAAAAAGGTTGAGGGTATGCCGAGGAATACTTCAACTCACGCAGCAGGTGTTGTTATTACTCACGACCCTGTAAGCTCGTATGTTCCTCTTGCAACTAATGACGGTGTGCCCGTTACTCAATATATTATGACTTCGCTTGAGGAACTCGGTCTTTTAAAAATGGACTTCCTCGGCTTGCGTACGCTTACCGTTATTGATGACGCAAGCAAAATGGCAGGTATTGATATTAACAAAATAAATATTGACGATGAAAAAGTTTACTCTCTTTTCTCCAAAGGCTTGACCGAAGGTGTGTTTCAGTTTGAATCAAGTGGTATGAAGCGTATGCTTATGAATCTTAAACCTAAAAGGCTTGAAGATTTAATTGCTGCCACTTCGCTTTACCGTCCGGGTCCTGCCAATCAAATTGACACTTTTGTTGATAATTCGCATAATCCGAGCCATATTAAATATCTTACTCCACAGCTTAAGCCTATTCTTGAAAACACATACGGCTGCGTAGTTTATCAGGAACAGGTTATGCAGATTTTCCGTGAACTTGCAGGTTATTCGTACGGCAGAGCCGATATTGTGCGCCGTGCCATGAGTAAAAAGAAGCTTGATGTTATGGAAAAGGAAAGAACTGCGTTTATTTCAGGCTGTGAGAAAAACGGCATTGATAAGTCGATTGCAAATACTGTTTTTGACCAAATGTCGGACTTTGCAAAATATGCTTTTAATAAATCACACGCTGCCTGCTATGCTCTTGTTGCATACCGTACGGCTTATTTGAAATGCTATTATCCTGCCGAATTTATGGCTTCTCTTATGACCTCGGTTTTGGACCAAACAAATAAGGTTGCAAGGTATACGGCAGAATGTAAAAGGCTTGGTATCCACCTTGCGCCACCTAATATCAACTCGTCTATGCAGGGCTTTACGGCGAATAAAAATGTTATAAATTACGGTCTTTTGGGTATAAAAAATGTAGGTCGAGAATTTGTTGACGATATAGTAAAAGAGCGTGAAAACGGTGATTTTACCGACCTCGGCGATTTTTGCTTGCGTATGAGTGAAAAGCATTTTAACCGTCGTGCAGTTGAAAGCCTTATTCGTTGTGGTGCTATGGATTCTTTTGATAAAAACAGGCGCCAAATGCTTCAGGCTTTGCCGGTTATGGTCGGCGAAATCGATGTGTACAGGCAACGCACAATGTACGGTCAGTTCGACTTTTTTGCACCCGAAGGTAACGATTCTTCGCTTGAATTTAATTATCCCGACATTGACGAGTTTCCTAAATCCGAACTTCTTAAAATGGAAAAGGAAATGACAGGTCTTTATCTTTCAGGTCATCCTATGGATAAGTACGACGATATTTGCCGTAAAATAGGCTTTGCAAATGTCGGTGAACTTCTCGAAAGTGCTAACGACGATATGTCAATTTATAAGGATAAATCATTCGTGCGTACTTGTGGTATCATTACAAATGTTACGCTCAAGCAAACGAGAAACGGCTCGTCAATGGCATTCGTAACTATTGAAGATTTGTACGGCACGATTGAAATAATCGTCTTTTCAAAACAACTTGAAAAATATGCCGAATATCTTTATGACGGCAGTGTTATCACGGTGTCGGGCAATCTTTCGCTTGAAGAGGAAAAGGATGCTAAAATCCTTGCAGCAGGTATTGACAGTGCACCTACAAGCGCCGACCTTGAAAGTGGTAAGTTTAAAAATAATTATTATCAAAACCGTCAAAATACTTCACAGGCACCGAAAAAGAAAAAGAAGGTTGCTCTTTATCTCAGATTTAAAAATGAGAATGACGAAAATATTGCCCTTGCAAAGCGTGTGACCGATATTTTCGACGGTAACATTCCTCTTTATTATTACTATACTGATGATAAAAGGTATGTTCTTCAGCCGAGAGAATGCTTTGTTGATGTGAATATGACAGAACTTAAGGAACTTAAAAGGATACTCGGCGACGAAAATGTTGTTTTTGTTCATTAATTTATGACAATATCGTGACAGGTATTGACTTTTTTTGATAAAGAATATAAAATGTATTAAACTATGTTTGTTGGCATATTGACTATATTTATATAGGAGGACATATATTATGAAAACAATTGCGGTATTAACAAGTGGTGGCGACGCACCCGGTATGAACGCTGCTATTCGTGCAGTAGTTCGTACAGCATGCGAAAACGGTATTAAGGTTTACGGTGTAGTTCGTGGCTATAACGGACTCATCAACGGCGACTTTATTGAAATGGACCTTAGAAGCGTATCGGACATTATCAACCGTGGCGGTACTATTCTTTACTCTGCCCGTTCGGTTGAGTTTGCTACCGAAGAAGGTATGAGAAAGGCTATTCGTACCTGCCAAGAGCACGGTATCGAGGGCGTTGTAGTTATCGGTGGCGACGGTTCATTCCGTGGCGCAAGAGACCTCAGCGAAAGAGGTATTCCTTGCGTAGGTATTCCGGGTACTATTGATAACGATATTGCTTGCTGTGATAACACTATCGGTTATGACACTTGCCTTAACACTATTATGGAAATGGTTGACCGTGTTCGTGATACCACCGAATCACACGACAGATGTACTGTTGTTGAGGTTATGGGCAGAAGAGCAGGTTACCTTGCACTTAACGCAGGTATTGCTTGTGGCGCTACTTCAATCCTTATTCCTGAAATTGATTATGATATTCAGGAACATATTATTGAGCGTATGGAAAAGACTCAGCGTACAGGTAAAAAGCACTTTATCATCATTGTTGCTGAGGGCGTAGATGTTGATGTAACCGAGCTTGCTAAGGAAATCGAGGCTAAGACAGGCGTTGAATCTCGTGCTTGCGTACTCGGTCATATTCAGCGTGGTGGTTCACCTTCTGCTAAGGACAGAGTTCTTGCTACTCGTATGGGTAACTACGCTGTTAAGCTTCTTATGAACAATATCGGTAACCGTGTTGTTGCAGCTCAGAAGGAAGATGTTGTTGACTACGATATTTTTGAAGCACTCAATATGAAGAAGTCAATCGATATGAACCTTTACAATGTTGCTCACGAGGTTTCAATCTAACCGAATAATATTATTGTAGGGCAATGGCTTGCTCTTGCTTTAAATAAAAAAGAATCGTAGGGTAGGGGCTTGCTCCTACCGATAAAATCAGCTTCTTGTTTTTAAGAGGCTGATTTTTTTCTTGACATTTCATTTCAATTTTGATATAATTACCACACTTTGACAACCGAATACAGGTATTAATTGGAAACGCACATTCTCCGTAATGATAACGAACAACACATTTTATTTGAGTTGAATTTATTATTAAGGAGATTTTTTTATGCCAAAAACTAAATTTCAAGACTTTATTTTCACAATCATAATGGTAATCGTTATGGTCTACGCAATGGTTTGCTACAATATCGCTTTTGATAAGGGTATGGGTAGCGACATTTTTCTTCTTGCATTCAAGGAATTGCCTATTATGGGCACTGTTGCTTTTTTGCTTGAATTTTTTGCAGTTGGTAAGCTTACTCAAAAAATCACATTCAAGCTTTTTGACCCAAAGAGTACAAATCCGTTCGTAATTACTCTTGTGATTTCAAGCGTAACGGTTGCATTTATGTGCCCACTTATGAGTTTTATTGCAAGCCTTCTTTTCGGCTTTCAGGACACTACACATATTATTCCTAATTTCTGTAGAATTTGCGTTCGTAATTTCCCTATGGCTCTCTGCTGGCAAATATTTTATGCAGGCCCTTTCACTCGTTTTATTTTCAGATTAATTTTCAAAAAACAATTAAAAGAAGATAAATAATTAAAAGCCTTTGGTTTTCACATTTAAGTGTAGACTAAAGGCTTTTGTTATTATGTAGTGGATAAATTATAGTTTGCGGTCGTGAATAAGCAGCCATAACCGCACCGAAGTGTCAAATAATTAGACTATTTATTTCAATATCACTAATTGAATATCAAA
>JBNMGQ010000078.1:0-10108 GCA_050872345.1 Eubacterium sp.
GCATTATAGAATCTACTCGCTACGAAACAGTCCACCGGACTGTTTCTCCCAAATTTGTTGCTCCTTACAGTCACCAAATTTGGAGCCTCGTGTCTCAAAAAAGCTCGAAAAAACGCCCCTGATAACAGGAGCGTTTTTTATATAAAGATTATCTCTTTGAGAACTGTGGAGCACGACGAGCTTTTTTGAGACCCGGCTTCTTTCTTTCCTTCATTCTTGGGTCACGAGTAAGGAATCCGGCCTTCTTAAGAGCAGGACGAAGAGATTCGTCATACTGAAGAAGAGCTCTTGCGATACCATGACGGATAGCACCGGCTTGACCTGTAACGCCACCACCGTTTACTCTGCATACTACATCAAGCTTTTCGCCTGTTTCAGTAAGAGCAAGTGGCTGACGAACGATAAGCTTAAGTGTTTCAAGACCAAAGTAATCGTCAATGTCTCTGTCGTTGATTGTGATTTTGCCGGTACCTGCGTATAAGCGTACACGAGCTACTGATTCTTTTCTTCTACCTGTACCGTAGAAATATGGATTAGTTTCATACATAACTCAGATACCTCCTATTATAATTCGTAAGCTTCAGGCTTCTGAGCCTCATGCTTGTGGTCTGCGCCCTTGTAAATGTGGCATCTTGTGAGTTGCTTTCTGCCGAGTGTTGTGTCAGGAATCATACCCTTAACAGCAAGCTGCATAGCGAAGTCACTCTTTTCAGCCATAAGTGTGCCGTACTTAACTTCCTTAAGGTTACCGATGTAACCGGTGTGGTGCTGATAAAGCTTCTTGTTAAGCTTGTCACCTGTAAGAACAGCTTTGTCTGTGTTGATAATAATTACGAAGTCACCGCAATCTACATTAGGTGTGAAGATTGGCTTGTGCTTACCTCTGAGGAGAACTGCAGCTTCACTTGCTACACGACCGAGAGGCTTGCCAGCAGCATCAATTACATACCACTTACGAGTGATTTCGTCAGCTTTTGGTAAAAATGTTGACATAATCAATTCCTCCTAAATAATTTGACCTAAACGGTCCTTTTTCGTTTGCTCACATATAATAACACAAGAAGATTTAATAGTCAACAACAAATTTATAAAAATAGTATAAAACTCTCGTAAACTCACTTATACTCACTTATGCTATATAAATCCTCAATTAAAAAATACAAAAAGAGGTGATGATATGGATGGTTGTGAGCTTAATATGACTGTGTCGGCTCTTGCCTGTGCTATAGCAAACGGTAAAAATGAAAATGAGATTACTTTGCTATCGGTATTTTTTACTCAACTGGGTGACAGTTTGGCAACTATTGCAGCAGGTAATTCAATTAAGCTAAACGGTAATAATATAGACGATGAAACAAATAGCTCTTGTATTCCTACTAAAAAGGTAGTATAATACCATATGCAATAAAATAGGTTAATATAAATACAGGTGACAAGTTATGAAAATTAAAGATATATTAAACAATAAAAAAGTTACTGTTTCGTTTGAAGTATTTCCACCAAAGCAATGGGATAAAATTGCTAATACTAAGGCTGTTGTTGAACAGATGGTTAAGGATAAGCCGTCGTTTATGAGCGTAACTTACGGCGCAGCAGGTACTACGAGTGGTTTCACAACCGAAATTGCAAATGCGATTAAAGAGGGCGGAGTTGAGCCACTTTCACACCTTACCTGCCTTACTTCAACTAAGGAAAAGATTAACAGCGTTCTTGATGAGCTTGAGGCAAACGGTATTGAAAATGTGCTTGCTTTGAGGGGTGACATTCCTAAAGATTTTGAAATGAGCGAGCACCAGTATTTTCATCACGCTTATGAGCTTGTAAACGAAATTAAGAAGAGGGATAAGTTTTGTATCGGTGCTGCGTGCTATCCGGAGACTCATCCTGAATCAGCTAACAGAGTTGAGGATATTGCAAGACTTAAGGAAAAAGTTGACTGTGGTGTTGATTTTATCACAACTCAAATGTTTTTTGATAATGAGAAGTTTTATAACTTCCGTGAAATGTGTGAAATTAAGGAAATTAATGTTCCTATCATTGCCGGTATTATGCCGATAACAAATGCAAATCAGGTTAAGAGAAGTATTGAACTTTCAAATGCTTCACTTCCTGTTAAGTTTACTAAGATTATGGAGCGCTTCGGCGATAATCCTGACGCTATGAAGCAGGCAGGCATTGTTTATGCAACAGAGCAGATTATTGACCTTATGGCAAACGGCGTTAATAATATTCATATTTATACTATGAATAAGCCTGATGTCGCTCATCAAATTATGGAAGGACTTTCAGCTATAATCAATGAATAAGACAGAAATACTTCATTATTTGCGTACTAATTCAAAGGTTGACGACCCAAGGCTTTTGAGCCTTATTGATGATTGCTGTGCCGAGGTTAATAAATGCGTAAGACCTAAGACGATAAGCAGGATATTTGACTGTGAGGTTACCGACGATAAGGTTATTATCGGCGACACTGTGTTTAGCAGTAAAAGGCTTGCAGATAATATGAAAGGCTGTAAAAGAGTTTGCCTTTTCGGCGCAACCTTGGGTACTGAATGTGACAGGCTTCTTCGTACTTATCCTTCAACCGATATTGCAAGGGCAATGGTGCTTCAAGCGTGCCTTGCTTCTAAGATTGAAGAAGTGTGTGACTCTCTTGAGGATGAACTTAAAGAGCAGGGTATGAGCCTTCGTATGCGTTACTCACCGGGTTATTTTGACCTTGATATTAAAGAAAATAAAAAACTGTTTGAACTTATGGATATAACAAAGCGTATCGGAATTACTTTGACAGATACTTACCAAATGGTGCCGTCAAAGTCGGTTACTGCTTTTATAGGTATTGAAAATGATTAGATTTTTTGACGGTGGTATGGGCAGTATGCTCAACCTTAAAGCAGGTGAATTGCCTGAAAAACTTAATATTAACGAGCCTGAAAGAGTTTTTGCCGTTCACGAGGGATATGCAAAGGCAGGCGCAGAATTTATTACTGCCAACACCTTTGGCGCAAATTCGCTTAAGTATGACAATGTGGACGAGCTTGTAAAAGCAGGTGTTGCACTTGCTAAAAGGGCAGGTAAAAAGGTCGCACTTGATATTGGTCCTACAGGTAAGCTTCTTAAGCCTATGGGTGACCTTGATTTTGAAAAGGCAATTGAACTTTTCAGCGAAGTTGTAAGAGCAGGTAAGGACGATTCGGATGTTGCTATTATTGAAACTATGAGCGATATGTACGAACTTAAAGCTGCCGTTATTGCTGTTAAGGAAAATTCCGATTTGCCGATTATCACTTCAATGATTTTTGACGAGTCGGGCAGGCTTTTAACAGGTGGCGATGTTAAAAGTGCAGTTGCAATGCTTGAGGGTTTAAGGGTTGACGCAATCGGATTTAACTGTGGCTTGGGTCCTAAGCAGATGATTCCACTCGTTAAAGAACTTCGTGCCTGCACTTCGCTTCCTATTCTTGTTATGCCTAATGCAGGACTTCCTGAATCTGTTGACGGCAAGACTGTTTATAATGTTTCACCTGATGAGTTTGCCGAGGATATGAGAGAGATTGCAAAACTCGGCGTGTCATATTTAGGTGGTTGCTGTGGTACTACTCCAAAGCATATCGAAAAGATGATTGAACTTTGCAAGGATATACCTGACAGTGTACCTGAAAAGAAAAACGATACCGTCGTTTGTTCGTATTCGACTTCTGTAACAATAGGCGAAAAGCCTGTTGTTATCGGTGAAAGAATTAATCCGACCGGTAAAAAGCTTTTTAAAGAAGCACTGAGAAATAATAATATTGATTATATAATTAAAGAGGGTATAGCGCAGCAGGAAAAGGGTGCTCATATCCTTGATGTTAATGTCGGCTTGCCTGAAATTGACGAAGTCGCAATGCTTCAAGAAGCAGTTTATAACCTTCAAAGTGTGTTGCCTTTGCCACTTCAGCTTGACTCGAGCGATACCTTGGCTCTTGAAAAAGCTATGAGAATGTATAACGGCAAGGCGATGATTAACTCGGTAAACGGTAAGCAGTCGTCTATGAGTGAGGTATTTCCACTTGTGCAAAAGTACGGTGGCGTTGTAGTTTGCCTTTGCCTTGATGAGTCCGGTATTCCTGAAACTGCCGAGGGCAGAATTGAAATTGCCAAAAAGATTATCAAAACTGCCGAAAGCTACGGTATAGATAAAAAAGACCTTGTTGTTGACGCACTTGTAATGACGATTTCAACTAACAAGGATAATGCTAAAGAAACTCTTAAGGCAGTTGAATATATTAGGCACGAGCTTGGTGTAGGCACTGTTTTGGGTGTGTCTAATATCAGCTTCGGTCTTCCTAAGCGTGAAGCTATTAATACTGCTTTCTTTACTCTTGCACTTAAAGCCGGTCTTTCGGCAGGTATTATCAATCCACTGAGTGAAAGTATGATGAATGCGTATTATTCATATAATGCTCTTGAGGGCTTTGACGATAACTGTACAGAGTATATTGAATCGGTTACGGCTTCTGCTTCTAACAATCAGGCAGCAGGCGTTACTGACCTTAAAACTGCTATTATTAAGGGTATTAAGGAGGATTCTGCCACTTGTGCCAAGGAACTTTTGAAAGATACGGCTGCGCTTGATGTAATTAACGATTATATTATTCCGGCGCTTGATGTTGTCGGTGACGGCTTTGAAAAGAATAAAGTATTCTTGCCTCAACTTCTTATGAGTGCCGATTCTGCTAAGGTTGCTTTTGATGTGATTAAGGAGCATTTGATTTTAGCCGGTGAGGAAAAGAAGAGCGAACATAAGATTGTTATTGCAACAGTTGAGGGCGATATTCACGATATAGGTAAAAATATTGTCAAGGTGCTTTTGTCAAATTACGGTTTTGATGTTATCGACCTCGGCAAAGATGTCAAGTGCGAAAGGGTGCTTGAAGAGGTTCAAAAAAATGATGTTAAGCTTGTCGGTCTTTCGGCTCTTATGACTACTACAGTACCTAATATGGAAAAGACAATTAAGCTTATCCACGATAACACGGACGCAGAAGTTTTTGTCGGTGGTGCCGTGCTTACTAAGTCGTATGCTAAGATGATTAATGCAGACTATTACGCAAAGGACGCTATGGAAAGCGTAAGAATAGCTAAGGAATATTTCGGAGGTGAAGAATAATGATGGTTTCAACTAAGGGCAGATATGCTCTTCGTATTATGGTTGACCTTGCCGAAAATCAGGAGGGTGGACCGTTGTCGCTTAAGGATATTGCCGAGCGTGAAAATATCGGTATTAAGTATCTTGAAATCATTGTATCTTCGCTTAATAAAAACGGACTTCTTAAAAGTGTAAGGGGTAAAAACGGTGGCTATATGCTCAACCGTGAGCCAAAGGATTATACAATCGCTTCAATTCTTAACGCAGCTGAGGGCAGTCTTGCTCCTGTTGCGTGCGTAGGCGAGGGCGATAGCTGTGAAAATGCACCAAGCTGTAAAACATATGTCCTTTGGAAAGAACTTGACGATGTTATCGAGGATTTCCTTTCCTCCAAAACCTTGCAGGATATATTATAACCAATTCCTTGCTTCCCTCTGATGAGGGAAGTGTCAGCTATGCTGACGATAGGAGAGAAACAAAATGCTACAAAAAAGGCTTCTCTTAATGAGAAGCCTTTTTGCTTTCAAATTGATACTTTGTAAATTCAAGCAGTGCTATAAGCGCAATGCCGATAATGAAAAAGAGAATACTGAAATTGCTTGTGTTAATAATTTCGTTTGATACTGCCACGGTTGTAGGACCTGCTACTATTGCATAAAGTGAACCTATGAGCATACCGATAATAAGCATAACCGTTTGTGCTCTGAATTTTTCAAGACATTTTTGAATAGCTTTAACCGATACAAGTGCACCGAAAAGAATACCTAAACCAAATACGATTATCATAGGTATAACTTTAAAGTTAAGGTGCAAAACTTCTTTGACTGCATTCATAACAGGAATGTAAGCACCGAAAATAAGAAGCACTGTTGAACCTGAAATGCCCGGTAAAAACATTGCCGTGATTGCAACTGCACCTGCAATGAAAAGATAAGCAGCCGAGCCGACTGAAAAATGGCTCATATCAAGTGACATAATGCTTATTTTACCGTTGAAATATGTTAAAAGCGAAACGATTATAATTCCTACAATAACATAAGGAGTATGTTGCCATTTGTCCTTGATTGTTTTGTATTCTTCCTTTGCGATTATGAATATTGACGGAATAACAAAGCCTAAAAACAGGGAAGATACAGCATAAATATTTTTCTCAAAAAATGCAGTTAAGGCAAGTACGGCGAGAATCATACCTACTGCCCATCCCGAAAATAACTTCAAAAGGTAAATTATGCCTTCCTTTTTTTCTTCCGTTTTGCCGTAGATAACTTTGTTTATCGAGCCGATAAAATTATCGTAAAAGCCTAAAATGAGTGCAATTGTACCACCCGATACACCCGGTACACTGTCGGCAAGCGCCATAAAAAAGCCGTTGATTGCAGTTCTGATCATTATATCCACTCCTTAATAATTTCTGCATTTTCAAAAATTTCATCAAGCTTTTCAAAAAACGGAACCATATCGCCCATATCAAGCGCACGGTGGTCAAAAGCTACGGTTAGTGGCAAAATCAATGCCGATGAAATGTCACCCTGTGGGGTACATACAGGTTTTCTCTGACTTGCACCGACACCGATTGCCACAAGTTGAGGAGGGATGATTTCAAGAATTGTACATTCACCCTTCCATTTACGATAAATTGAGCCGAGGTTGGAGATTGTGATAGTACCTTGCTCAATATCGTGCTTGGTAAGTCTGTCCTCTTTAGGTATTGAGTAGTAATCTTTTTTTGCTTTTCCCGAAAGAGTTTTAACCTTGTGCTTGCCTGTTTTTGAACCTATAAGTCGATAAATTGTTTGGGCAATTTTACCTTTTTTTAGACCTTGAATTGTGTTGTCCATTGACACTTCAAACATAACCTCGTTCATATCCGAGTTGTTTGCTCTGCGCATTGAATCGGCAATTGCATCTCTCATTTGGCTCATTGTTTTTGATTCCATAGAGTGCATATTAATTGTCATCATTTCACCTGTTTTAAGTACAACAGGCATAGAAATGTCAATGTTTTCAAGGGTAGTTACTTTACCTCTTACAAGCTTACGGTTAAATTCGATGTGTCCGTTCATTTTCGGACACGCCTTGAGTGCTTCAACAATAATCCTGAGCATAGCAGTGTTGACGGTGATTTTCTGCGATTTGTCTTTACCTTCGTTTATTTCTTTTAATGTGTCAAATAGCTTAGTTACATCTGCGTCATATGTTACACAAGCGTGTGGAATCGTTTCCCAGCTTTCACTTGTCATATTTGATACGATTTTTCTTGCAATACCGAAATGTTCGGTGCCGGTTATTTTCATCTTGTTATCTCCTTTGATTTGATACGCTTATATTATGTTCTTTCACTAAACAGCTATTAAAACAAATTTAAACTAAATATAAAATTACTCGGCAAGTTAAGTCTTGCCGAGTAATAATGCTGTTAATTATTTATTTTCATATCTTTCGCTGTAATATTCAGGTACAGGTGGAATAGAATTGATAAAATCAACAAGTTGCTTTTGCATAGCATTGATTTTAAGAGGACTTACCTTTGGTAAATCGGACACTTCGATTTTATCTTTGCCGAGAAGTGTTTTTAGTGCGACATTAACCATTCTTATATCGTATTGACCCTTGAATAAAGGAGTGATAGGACGGTCAAGGTGAAGCATTTTATAAACTGCCGTCATAGCAGTTCTTACACTTGTTTCAACAGTAAATACAACATCGCCTTCAAGTTCAACGAACTGACCGATAAATGCAAGATTTGCACTGCTTTTTGGTATAATTTCAGGTCTGTCTGTTGTTTTTCTCGGCATAAATTGAGAGGTGATATAAGGCATAACTGTAGGAATAGAAATTGAATGGGAAATTATTTCGTCCATTTCTTTTTCAAGTCCACAGTGATATAAAAATTCTCTGAGCACTTCTTCGCCGTTACATTCGTTCATAGGCTTTTTGATATATTCGCCTTTTTCGTTTGAATGAAGTCCGTAAAACCAAAGCACTTGAACATTGTCCGGTTGGTCAGGGCAAATAGGCTGAAGTGCAGCACCGTAGGTGATAAACCAAGGTGAATGGACAAATGTTGTTGCACCACCTTTGCCGGTAGGGTTGCCTGTTTTCTTTTCCAAATATTCAAAGAACTTAGGATAATCTTTAACGGTTACGGTAACGCTTACAAAATTGCTCTTTTCAGGTGAGTAAATGAATTTTTCCGGACGACCGAAATCGTTGCTCTTTTTGGCGATTCTTTCCCAAAGAGTAAAGCAACCTCTTTTGTCCGTACTCTTGTTCATAACAGGTGCTTCACTCATACTGCCTCTTGTTGAGTTTTGAGTCATTGAGCCGTTTGTAAAGAATACCAAGTCGTCTTTTTCGACTTCTACATTCTTTTCTTCGCCGTTACAAATCATACGAAGCTTTTCAACAGATTTTTTGCCGTTGACATCTTCAAAATCCATATCTTCAACCGTTGTATTTGCTACGAAATTCACACCGTTATCTGCAAGGTATTTTTGAAGTGGTAAGATAGGACTGTTGTATTGGTCGTATTTTGTACGAAGGATACCACGAAGGCTCCTGATTAAATGAAGCTGGTGCATAAATCTTACGGCATATCTTTTCATTTCAATCAAGCTGTGATATGGCTGGAATGCAAGCATAGCGCACCAATAATACCAAAGCTGACTTTCAAAAAATTCCGGCGCAAACCATTGCTCGATTGTTACATCTTCAAGTTCTTTTTCGTCTGTCATCATCATTTGAATGAACTGCTCCTGAATTTCAGGCGTTACACCAAATGTGCTTTCGTCGTGTGGAACAAAGCCTTTTTCCCATAATCTGTGCTTAGAATCAATTTCAAAATCTTTGTTACATTCTCTTGTTTCATCAAGGACGGTTCTGCCTTCTTCATAAATTGACGGAATTGAGCCGAACAAATCCCAAAGACATTCCATATAAGGTTCAAGCTCTCTTTCACCACGAGAAATATAGCCTGTTTCAGCGTTACCACAAGCGTCCATTGAACCACCGAATATAGGTAAGCTGTCATAAACGGTTATGTTTTTGCCCGGCATTTGAGCGTCACGAACAAGGAATGCAGCAGCACTGAGTCCTGCTATACCACCACCGATAATGTGGGCTTTTCTGTTTTCAATTCCTTCCGGTTTTCTTGGATGTACTCTGTCATAGTTTCTCATAATGTATTATCCCTTTCAAAATTATTAAAACAACTAAAATCATACAAGTGTTTGACTTTGCTGTTTGACTTTATTATAATTAAAGTGATAAAACATTCAATAATCAAAAATTTTTGATTTATACAAAATCGTACAGATTATGAAAAATTAATGGATTTTGAGGTGATTTTATGGGAATGAAAGCAGAATACAGAAGTGCCAAGCGTTCAAGAGCGTTAATCAGGCAGGCTTATACAGACTTGCTTAAGGAAAAAGATTTGAATAAAATAACTGTTACCGACATAGTTAAAAAGGCTGATATAAACCGTGGCACATTTTACGCTCATTATCCAGATGTCAGGGGAGTGACGGAGGAAATTGAAAACGAATTTATTGAGGAAATGCTTAATATTTTAGCAGAGTTTAAATATGAAAATTTCTTTCAAAATCCTATACCGTTGCTTTTGAGAATAAGCAGATTTTTGGAAAAAGATGAGGATTTCTATAAGGTGCTTATTAGGTCTAATAATTCCGAGATGTTTCTTGAAAAGCTTAAAAAGATATTTTCAAATCATATGCTGTCGGATACGGATATACCCGAGCATTTGAAAAATTCGAAAACTGTAAAATTGCGAATTTCTTACTTCGCAGGTGGTATAGTAAATGTGTATAAACAGTGGTTTATGGGTGAACTTGATTGCAATTTGAACGATATTGCGCTTGAAATAAGTAAACTTCTAAACCTTGAAGCAGATTCAATAACGGTTTAAGATAGAGATAAATTATAGTTTATAATCATTTAACCGATTGAGCCTCC
>JBNMGQ010000079.1:0-9790 GCA_050872345.1 Eubacterium sp.
ACACAAGGGAGCCTATTTTTCTTTCTTATCGCCATTATTGTCAAATGATTTTGAAAGTGCTTTTTCCGTTTTGAAAATTGAATAGAAAAGCAAAACAAATTCAAAAGAAAAAATTACAAATGTTACAGCAGTGTAGATTTTAGTGCTTGTTTTTAATAAGAAGGGTACAAGAACAGCCAAAGTTATGAGTACAAAAACAAGACCGATTTTTCGCCAGAGTTTACCACAATATTGATGTGCAAATTGCCAAGTGTCTTTATTTTTCATAGACCTTTCGGTTCTGTAACCGACAAGTGAATTTATATTTTTGGATCCACCTTTAACAAAGAAAAAGCTCGATACAAGCATTATCAATGGCAAAACCAAATCAATAAAAAGCATAAAAAAATCAAATTTCATTATTTAATATTCCTCTTTTTACGCACAGATAACTGATGCTGCGATGAGGTACTGACCGGCGTAATAAAGGAAGTGGTTGATGAAAAGGTGGATAGGTTTATCCTTACCTCTGCCGAAGAAGGTATTAGAAAGCACGGCATCGGAAAGAAGGAACAGAATTGAGCCGACTGCCATAATGACATATGCCTTTTCAAAATGAGTAACAAAAACAGCTATTATTGAAATTACAGAAGTCATAGCAAGGAAAGAAACATAAACGGCAACGATTCGTCTGTATGCGCCGTAGTGAACTTTCATAAGGTTTGCAGAAGCAACGGTCAAAATGCCGATAACTATTGAAACGACTGCTGCGATAAGAACAAAATACCACTTCATCTTAATCGAATAAATTACTGCGCAGAAGTAGAAAATGTGACCGATAAGGAAGAAAATGAAGCCACCTTTAAGGTAGACTTTTTCTTCATTTTTATAAATTCCCTTTAAGTCGAGCAAAATATCGCCGACAAGACCGAGAGCGCCACCCATAATTACAAGTGAGCCGTAAGTATAAGCCTGCCAATTAGTGATAAGAGCAAAAACGGCAGTCAAAAGATAGCAAAGGCTTGAAACCGATTTGAAAATCAGATTGTTTACGCTATAACCCTTACTTCTCTTAAAGCAAAAGATAAGCGAAACAACGATACCGACTGATAAAACAACATAATACATATTAAATCTCCCCCTTAAGTTTTTGATTATTTTGTTTAATCAATTGTACAAATTTCTTTTTCTTACCAAGATAAATAATGATGAGTGGTATATCTGCAAGGAGCCAAGCAACAGGCCCTGCATAGCAGATAGCATTGAAGCCGATAAGTGGTGTAAAGACAAGTGCAACGGCAAGTCTGCCGAAAAATTCACCTGCACCGGCAATCATATTTGCATATGTAAAGCCGAGACCCTGAAGAGTATTTCTGAACACGAACAAAACTGCAACAAGGCTGTAGCATTCGGCAATCGCCCAAAGGTAATGGTTGGCTGCGTTCATAATTTCTGCGTTATATTCTTTCATAAACAGTTTAACTATGAACGGACCGATACCGACCAAAATTGCACTGCAGAAAAGCGAAACGATTACATCAAGAATAAATATGCGCTTTACACTTTTGATTATTCTTTCATACTTGCCTGCGCCGTAGTTTTGCGACACGAAAGTCATATTGCCTACGCCGAGACCGGACATAGGGATATTCGTAAGTTGCTCTACCCTACCGGCAGCAGTGAAGCCTGCAATAACATTGGCACCGAAACCGTTAACGGCAGTTTGAAGCACCATTGAACCGACAGAAGTAATACTGAACTGAAGCGAAATAGGAATACCTATTTTAATCTGCGACCAAGAGATTTTACCGTCAAGCTTAAGCGACGATTTATCAAGCTTAAATTCCTCGGTATACTTAAAAACGCTTATTGCAGACAAAATCATTGCGACAAGTTCGCTTATTGCAGTTGCCCACGCAGCGCCGATAACTCCCCATTTGAAGTAACCGACAAAAAGAAAATCAAGCACCAAATTGACTATTACGCTTACGATTAAAAAGTAAAGTGGCCGTTTACTGTCGCCGACTGCACGGGAAAGTGAGTTAAAATTATTAAGCGACATTTGAATAGGCACGGCATAATAGAGCACATCAATATACTGCGCCGACATATCGATAATTTCGTCAGGTGTATCAATCAGCCTAAGCAGTGGTCGTGAAAGAAAATGCGCCACAAGCATAATCACCATACCTATTATAAAAGCAAGTGAAATACTGTTACCTGCGTACTTATTCATTTTGTCAAACCGTTTTGCGCCGAAAGCCTGCGCAACGGAAATTGTGAAGCCCGAAGTCAAGCCGAGCGAAGTGCCGATTATAAAGCCGTTGATTGAGCCGACATTACCGACGGCAGCCAAGGCATTTGTGCCGACAAACCTGCCGACGATTATATTATCAACCAAGTTATAATTATATTGAAGCATTGAGCTTGCCATAATCGGAAGCGCAAACAAGACAATGCTTTTTATCGGTTTTCCGTTTATCAAATCCGTTTTCATTTATTAGTCCTCCAAACCTGTATCTAAGCACACTTTACCATTAAATATAGTACAAGTCAAGAGCATTTGTTAAATATTATATAATGCACATTATCGAGATAAAATGTACATATATTTTAGTGGTGATGAAAATGTTATCTGCTTTAATTTCGGCAATCAGTGCTAACATAATTTACTTTATTTTACACATTCAAAACAGTTCAAGCTTTCCGAAGCCGTTAAGTCACAAAGAGGAAAAGGAAATGCTTGAGAGAATGAAAAACGGTGACAAAGGCGCAAGAGCGATACTGATTGAAAGAAACCTCAGGCTTGTGAGTCACATTGTGAAAAAATACTACTCAAAGACAAACGACAACGACGATTTGATCAGTATAGGTACAATCGGACTTATAAAAGCGATTGATTCGTTTGACTCGGACAAATGCGTTCGTCTTGCGACATATGCTTCAAGGTGCATTGAAAACGAGATACTTATGCATTTTCGCAGTGGCAAAAAGCAAGGAAACGATGTATATTTAGGCGACGCATTGGAGGTTGACAAAGACGGAAATCCTTTAACGATTGAGGACACGATAAGTTCAAATATTGACCTTGCAGAAGATTTGGAAAAGAAGGTACGGTGGGAAAAGGTTGCCAAAATAATCAAAAATATGGACGACACAAGAGAAAAAGAAATTATCATTTTACGCTACGGTTTAAACAACAAAAAACCCCTGACACAACGAGAAGTTGCGCAGAGGTTAAACATAAGTCGCAGCTATGTGTCAAGAATAGAAAAGAAAGTTTTAAACGACATTAAAGAACAGGTTGAATGATTATTTCTTCTCTTCAAGCTGTGCCTTAAGACGGCTGTTCTCTTCTTCAAGAGCTTCAAGCGTTGCAATATTCTGTTTTAATTCCCTATTGACAGATTTAAGTTGAAAATCAAGATTTGAATTGATAATTTCAAGCCTTTGACATTCAAAATTAACATCTTCAAGTGCAGCCATAAGACGAGAAATCTCATCCTTAAGCTTTTGCACATCAGAATTTTTTACCATTAAACTTCCCCTTAGAATAAAGCAAACAAAGAGGTTGAAAATACAACCTCTTTTTGTTCGTTAATTAGTTGTCAATGTCGACATCTTTTTCAAAGTAACGAGAGCCGAGCCAGTTAACTTTGATTGAGTAATCTTTTTCAAGCTTATCTGTAGCAGAAGTGCTGTCGGCAGATGCAAGCTTTTGCTTAGCTGTATACTGCCAAGCCTTAAGGTCACCCTTACCTACAAAGTACATAATATGATAGCCGTAGTCAGACTTAACTATATCGGTATCGCCTGCTTTTCTTGATGAATCGAAGCACCAAGTTGAGAATGAGTTAACCATTTGACCCGGAACTACATCCTCATAAAGACCACCGTTATCCTTAGAGCCTGTATCTGTTGAGTTATCCTTAGCAAGCTTTGCAAAGCTGTCCTCTGTCTTATCGCCTGCGTTAAATTCGTCAAGAATCTTAGTAGCTTTCTTATATGCTGCTGCCCATTGCTTGTCAGTAGCGTTTTTAGCTTCTGTATTGCTGTCTGTTTCAGGGGCAATAAGAATGTGGCGAACATTAACAGTATTTCTGTCCTGAATTGAAGCAGGTGCAATAACATAAACTACAGAAGTGCTGTACTGATATGAATCGCCTGCTTTTCTGTCTGAGCTGAAGAGCCAGTCAAGACCAGGGTAGCTGTTCTTATCCTTACTGTCGGCAGTTGCAATAGCATACTGCTTATTCTGAAGGTTCTCTTTAGTTACGCCGATTTCGGTTGAATAAGCGTCATCTTCATAAGCCTGCTTGTCAAAGTCTGATGTAGCATACTTTTGAGCAAGCTCTGCAAAGTTAGAACCGTCAGCCTTGAGTGCCTTCTTAAATGCCTTTGCGTCATCTTCGCTTGAGCATTCAAAGAATTTAATATCTACAGCTTTAAGGCTGTCTTCATGCTTTTTCTTATAATTGTCATAGTCCTTAGTTGTATACTTCTTGTTGCTTGTTTCGTCGCTAAGGCTTGACTTATAGTTTTCGGCGATATAGCTTCTTGTAGCTTCCTGCTTAAACAAGCTTTCTGTTACGCCCTTACCCATTGCCTTTACAAGGTAACCACTGAGTGTATAGCCGTAGTTGTGAGCAGATTCTCTGTACTTATCAAGAGTTTCCTTAAGCTCCTTCTTCTGGTCGGCAGTGATTTCAGGGTCCTTGCCGTCGTTAGCTTCCTTAGCTGCAAGATAATAAGTATAAGTATCTTCGATTGAGTTAATAACTTCTTCCTGAAGATATTCAGCCCAAGTAACTGTTTCCTTATTATCGTTAGTAGTAGTCTGCTTTGAAAGCTTCTGGTCGAAGTCAACATCAAGATTATACTGTTTCAAATCAAGACCGTACTGGCTGTACTGCTCCTGCCTGCTTCTGAGGTTATTATAAGTCATAGCAAAATAGTAGTTATATGTAGCTACTTTAATCTTAGCCTTAGATGAACCGTCGGAATTTGAAACGGTCATACCTGTAAATGTTTCTGCAGGGATACTGAGAGAAGCGATAAAGCCTTTTCTTACAGCACCTGTTGCAACATATGTTACAAGAAGAGCAACAACGATAACTATGCAGATAACAGACTTGATAATCTTAGCTGTTCTCGGAGCTACGCCGTTACTTGTTGCGCCGATTTGAGAATATTTTTCACCGAGTTTTTTGATTTGAGCAGAAAGTTTTTCAAGCTCTTTTTCGTCAGTAGTTTCAGCCTTTTTAGCCTTAAGAGCATCAATTTCTTTCTTAACTTCTGCTCTCTTAGCTTCATTCTTTTCACGAAGCTTTGCAGCCTTTTCTGCTTTCTTCTCTGCTGACGCTTTAGCCTTAGCAGCTTTTTTTGCTGACTTATCATCAGCGTTAACACTGCCTCCTGTCAACAAATCATCATCTAATTGTTTTTTTGCCATTTTTTCGTCCTACCTATTTCAATCAAATTTAATTCAAAGATTATTTTACACTATTGAAGCGAATATTACAAGAATTATTTTATATTTTCTGAAATTATTATTTATTTTGACATTAATTTGCCTTAGTTGTGCTCTCGCTTGAAGCAGAAGTTGAGCTTTGAGCAGATGAGCTTGAAGAAGCCGAAGATGAAGCGTTAGCCTTTTCTTCCTTAGCCTGCTTTTCCTTTTCAACTGCTTTTTGAATTGCTTTTTCGTGAACCTTAACTTCAGCCTTTTCAACCATATTTGAAAGGTTGTCGTCCTTAATTTGAGAAATTATTTTTGACTCATATTCAGGGCAAGCCTTAACAAAGAACATAATATGGTAGCCGTAATCGGATTTAACAATGTCAACATCGCCGTACTTACGAGCCTTATCGGTTGACCAGTTTTCAAACTCCTCAACCATATCACCGAGTGCTACGCTTTCATAAAGACCACCGAAAGCATCACCTGAGCCGGCAGAAGTTGAAGCGCTGTCTGTGCTGTACTTTTCGGCAAGTTTTGCAAATGAGTACTCGCTTTTATCTGTCTTATTAAACTCTGCCAAAACCTTATCAGCCTTTTTCTTTGCAGCAGCCCACTGAGCCTTTGTATACTTCTTCTCGGTTGAAGAAGTTGAAGATGAAGAATCGTCGTCTGATTCAGGCTCGATAAGAATATGCCTTACATTATAAGTTGCATCATCGTCAATAGTTGCATTTGAAGTTTTCAAAACGATATAGATATAATTGTTTTCGGCGTCGATATAGTATTTCTTTGAGCCGATTTTAGTATCGTTTGAGAAGAGCCAGTCGTTCATTTCATCGTCAAACGGTGTTGTTGTACCCGATACTGTGGCAACTACATTGCTCTCATAAGTTTTAACAGCTTCCTCTGTTGCCTTTTCCTTAGTAAGAGTGCTGTCGTTTTCCATAGCAGACTTAACATCGGATTCGATATAAGAAGAATAAATGTCAGGAACGAGTGCCAAAACAGACTTCTTGTCCTTCATCTTAGCCATAATCTCTTCAGCCTTTTTAACTGACTTTGCTTTAGAGTCGTCGTCGGTTGAATCGTATGGAGTGGCAATATAGTAAAACTCGATTTTTTCATAATCGGTTTTATGCTCGTCATAATACTTCTTAACCTGTTTGTCGCTAACCTTTGTTTCAGCCTTATACATACCCTTATAGTTAGCGCTCATATAATACTGCTTGAGCATAAGTCTGATTGTATCTTCACTGCAGTAAGCGCCGAAGTTAGCTTTAATATACTGGTCAAGGCTTACATTGCTTTGAGAAGCAGAGTCCTTAAGAGTTTGAATTTGAGTATCGATAGTCTTTTGCTGAGAAGATGTAAGAGTTACGCCTGCATCAACAGCTTTAGAATAATAAGTAGTAATCTGCTCTACCTCGTGAAGAGCTTCGGTTTCAAAAAACTTCTGCCACGAAACCTTATTACCGTCATCATCGGTAGTATACTGCTTTGAATAATCCTTTGTAGTATCAAGGTCAAAATAGCCGTATGCAGCATATTGCTCATAATAGCTTACCATACTTGCATAATAATAGTCGTACATACCTATGCTGATTTTTTGACCGTCAACAGTTGCTACGACCGAAGCAGGGTTCATATACTTGCCCTCTTTACCGTTCGGAACGGTATAATATCTTACGCCGAAAACCGAAACTACTGCAATAACGGCAGCAAGGAAAATTGCAAGAGGAATAAACTTAAGCGATTCCTTTTTAATAACAATTTGGTCGGATGGGTTTGGTGAAGGCATCGGTGCTTCGTTTCTGCTCACCCTTTTAGGTGCAGGCTTTTCTTTTTCAAATGAGATTTTGTACTCCTGATTTTCCATCACAAGGTCGTCGTCAAGAGTAGGTGCCTTAGCGTCAAACTCCCAATCGTCATTCGTTTCGTACTTAACGCCGTCTTTTTCTTCAAGATTGTCATTCAAATCTTTTTCTTCGTTTGGGTCGTTAAGATTGTTCAAGTCTTTTTCGTCCATAATTTCACTCCTAAATTCCTCAAGCCAAGGCTCAAGGAAAAATATGATTAGATACTTGGTAATTATACTATAAAACAAAAATTAATGCAACACTATTAATTATATTATATAATAAACATTATTTAAGGAAATTATTAACAAGGCAAATTTTGTTCATAAAAAATTAATGGTAAATTATTATACTTGCAAATTTGATACAAGTAGTGTATATTATAATCTGTGATTTGTGCACTATTTTAAAAATTATATATAAAAGCGAAATTTCGCTGAGGTTTAGTTATGAAAGAAAAATTAATAAGCCTTAAGCAGCAATATAAAACCAATCCGGGTTGGTGCTGGCTTTTGGCAACGGTATTTTTATTTCCTATATTGCCTGAGTATGTGAGTCCGTTTATACTTTTCATAGGATTTATTGTATTTAAAGTTCAATGGTCGAGGGAAGGTAAAAAGGCTAAAGTAGGTACTCTCGGCAAGCTTATGATGGCGTTTATGGGATATGCGATTGTAAGCGTACTTTGGTCCGACACCAAGTTTTCCTCATTAGCCACTGCCGGACTTTGGTGGGGTATGTTCTTAATCGAGGTTATGATTCACAACCTTGTAAGGACAAGGAAAAAGATTGACAGGCTCCTTGCAGCAATGTCACTATCGGGTGCTTTGAACGGACTCGTTGCCGTTTTGCAGATATGCTCGTACACACTTTTCAAATATGACTACATTGAAAAGTCGCAGGTATTTGTAACTCCGTTTTACAAGCCACTTGACAAAATGGTTTACACCTGGCTTCCGTTTGACATTGACACAACACTTTGGTGGGATTCAAGAGCAAGTGGATTTTTCTCAAACCCTAATTTGCTTGCAACATATTTGATGATAGTTTACCCTATCTCAATTTATCTGTTTTTAAACACAAAAGGCAAAAAGCACAAGATTACATACTTTATGATTAATGTATTAATCAGTGGTGGTATCAGTGCAACGCTTACCCGTGGTGGTTGCGTAATTGCCATTGTAGGATGGCTTTTTATGTTTATTGTTTTATTCAAACAGCACAAAAAGCCTATGCTTCAAATATTCGTTCCGACTGTTGCAGTTATTATTCCGTCGCTTTTGACAAGATACGGAATTATATTTAAAGCAAGAGGTGCCGGCGCAGAAGCAGCAAAATCTTCGGCAGCGCACTTAAAAATTTGGGGCAGTTTGTTAGACTTTATTTTCCACAACGCATTGCCGTTTATTTTCGGCACAGGCTTCGGCGTTGAGCAAACGGGTCAGATACTTCTCAATATGTACGACCTTGACAAGCCACACGGTCACAACTTTGTAATTGAAACTTGGGTGGAACTTGGCATAATCGGTCTTGTACTTTTAGTAATTGTTCTTGTTTGTGCATTCGGTAAGCTTCTTGAAATCAATGCAAACAACGGCAAGAAATTCACGCTTGTATTTTGCGTTTTCACTTCAATGATGATGTATTTGCTCTTTGGTTTGACAGACTATATTTTCAATTCACCAAAGCAAATTATCAATTTATTTATTCTTTTAGGCTTGACGCAGGCACTCAGTCACTGCTATGAAAAAACAGTTATTCACGATGCAGACAGCCTTAGAAAAGCAGCGCAAAAGGAACTTAAAAACACAATGAATCAAAAGCCGATTAAACATAAAAAAGGCAGAAAAAAATCATATTAAAAGAATTAAAGGACACGCTCAAGGGAGTGTGTCCTTTTGTTATTAAATATAGGCAAACTGCGTTCGCCTGACAATCCCTCAGTCGGCACAGCCGACAGCTCCCTTTACACAAGGGAGCCTAAAATTCGTATAATCTAATTGCGAAAAAGCTGTAGGGGCAAACATTGTTTGCCTGACAATCCCTCCGTCACGCAAGCGTGCCACCTCCCTTTACAAGGGAGGCTTAAAAAGGAAGCCAAATATTTGAATATCAATTAACAGCCTTTGAATTTACATAAAGCTTATAGCCGTTGAAGTCGATATTTGAATATGACGAGTCGGCATCGTCAAGGCTTGTTACATAAGTATCGGCAGTAAGCTTAATTTTTGAGTCTTTATCAAGTGTAAGGTTGATTTCTTTTGCAGAATTTGAATTATTAATCGAGCCTTCAAAAGTTGATGACTTAAGATTTACAGATACTGTTGAAATATCGTCGGCTTCAATATCACCCTTGTCTTAATAATAATGAGCAAAAATTAAACGAACATTAAAAAAATCGAGTATTTTAAAAATACCCGATTTTTCTTTAATATTAAAATGTAGCTTTAAATGTGGTTATGCCGTTTGAGGAGTCGGCTGTAATTTTACCACC
>JBNMGQ010000080.1:0-9770 GCA_050872345.1 Eubacterium sp.
AATCCCTCCGTCACATCATACCCAAGTTACTACGAAACAGTCCACCGGACTGTTTCTCCCAAATCAGAGATTTGGAGTAACGGTCTCTTTCACTTCGTGAAATTCACTCACCTCCCTTTACAAAGGAGGCTTAATAAAGTCAACCGATTAAAACAAAAAGAGAGCCTTACGGCTCTCTTTTCGCTTATTTTACTTTAAAAGACTTAGTCTTTGACCAAGCAGAGTAAACCTTTTTACCGTTGACGGTTTTGTAGGTGCGAACACGAACGAAGTAGGTCTTTTTGCTCTTAAGCTTTTTAAGTGTGGTTTTTGTTGTTTTTTGCTTTTTAATTGTTACGGTTTTCCTGTTCTTTTTGAACTTCTTATCCGTTGCAATTTGAACTTGATAACCCTTAACACCACTTGTTTTTGCCCAGTAAACGGTTGCCTTATTTTTGCCCTTTGAAACCTTTTTAACAGAAGTTTTCTTTGGCTTTTTAACTGTTACTTTCGTAGCAGCCTTTGCAGTCTGAGAAGGGTATGGCAAGGTTGTGGTTGCAGTGGTTTGAGTTGTCTGAGTTGTTGAAGCTTTAGTAGTTGCAGTCACCTGACTTGTCGACTGCGAAGGAGCAGTTGAAGGATTTGTAACAGAACTTGAAGGCTCTGTTGACGGCTTTGTAGGATTTTGTGAAACATCATCCTCATCGTCAATATGACCGATGCCTGTCGGCTTAGTAGTATCCGGCTGACTTGGTTTTGTCGGTTCTGTTGTGTCAGGTTCGCTCGGTTTTGTAGGCTCTGTTGTATCAGGCTCACTCGGTTTTGTAGGCTCTGTTGTATCAGGCTCTGACGGTTTTGTTGTGTCCTGTTCAGGCTTAACATCAATAACAAAGCTCTTTGTTACAAGACCGTAGCCGTAATAAATATCAAAATTAATAACCTGCTGACCTTCTTCATCAAGGTAAGTTTTGTCGATATTAACCCAATCGGCATTAACTTTCTTTGAACCGTTTATTGACAAGGTAACAATGAAATGCTGTCTGTTAACGGTTGTACCTACTCTAAACTCTCTTGTAGGTTTGATAGTAACATCCGAAATTCTTGTAATATTCCAAAGTGGATAAACGGTTTTATTATTTTGTACTGTGCCGTTGGTATTTAACTGATCATCTTTATCCCAGCACTCATTGAACCAACCGAGGAAAGGTGCGTCGCTTGAACTTTCAACGCCCTTAAGCTTGAGATTTTTAGGGAGATAGTAGCTGTATTTAGTACCTTTTTCAGCCTTAATATTTTTCTCAGCGTCGGTAAGGTTTGACCAAGCGTATTCGACAACATCATCGCTGTCATCATCGCCTACAGCCTGAATATCATCAATTTTAAGATTTACATATTCGGCGATTTTTTCAAAGTGTGCATAAAATTCAACTTTTTCTTCGTCCTCAGGGACTACATAATTTTCATCGATTTTAAATCCGTCGGTTTCTTCGGTAAACCAGCCGAGGAAATTGTAGCCACTCTTTTCGAGAGTCGGCAACTCACCTAAATAATCACCACTCGGCATATATTTAGAAGTGCTTGTGTTACCGTTTCTGAAGCTGACAAGGACCATATTCTTTGACCAAATACCGTAAAGGGTAATGTCGCCCTCGATATAATCGGCGTCAATGGTGTCGCCCGGAAGATAATCCGGCATTGTTGAGTCTTTATCAAGGTTCCAACCTACGAAATACTTATCTACATATTCTTGCCTTACATTGTCGATAAGTGGGAAAGTAAATGTATCATCGTCCCAGCTTGCCGTGTAGCTGCTCATCAATCTTCTTGCATAGCCAAATTCATAAACAGTAACCTCAAATTTACCTGATTTTTTGATAACAGGGTAAAATTCGATTATATCGTCTTGAGTAGATGAAAGGTTTTTGAATTTTGCGCCTTCTTTATATTCTACGGCAGTTTCGTTAGGGTTTGTTGTCCAGCCGGCATTTCTGTAGCCGTTAGGAATGTAGCTGTTATATTTAGGTATATAATATTCGTTATCGTATGAAGCATCAAACTGGCTCAAAATGCCGTCGTCCATATCGTGGAAAACAACATTATATGTTATCGGCTTTAAAACAGCATAAAGACCGATTGAAACTTTATTGGTTGCAATGTCAACCTTAGCGCCGTCGGTGTACTTAATATCCGATGAAACAGAACTGTCGGACCAACCGGCAAGAGTGTAACCGGTTTTACGGTAGCCGAGGTCAATCGCTGTTTTAAGGTTAACGGTTGTATTGTTACCTACTGTTTGCCTGCCGATAAACTGCTTGTCGGCGTCATAGTAATTGATTGTGATTACCACATCACCCGGAATATATACCGGATAAAGTGAAATGGTTGAAGCCGTACTTCTCTCGTTAAACATTACTGCGCCGTCTTTATAATCGACAGAATCCTTATTTCTTGCAGTTGCCCAACCGGCAAAAATATAATTAGGCTTTGCGTTTGCAACGCCGACTTCGGCACCGGTTTTGAGTCTGCCTTCCACATCGTATGTAAAACTTTGAGATACAGGAAGCTTTTGTCCTGCTAAATTGAAATATTGAACCTTATATACGATAGGACTCCAGTGTGCAGTAAGAGTAGCCACGCCGTCTACAATGTCGGTATCACTCACCTGATTGTCGTTTGAATCAAACCAACCTGCAAACTTATAGCCTGTCTTATTAGGAACAGGAAGATTGCCGTACTGTTCGCCGTTGGCATATTCCTTTGTATACGACTCAAGAGTACCACCGTTTGCGTCAAAGTGAATAGGTACTGCGCTGACGGAAGTGACAATAAAATTAACAGTAGTAGGTACCGACTTAGTTTCAAAAGTTACAACATAAGTACCTCTGTTAAGGTTTTGCAATGTGACAATTTCGTTCATACTGTTTGAATTGTCAATAGTGGCAACAGAAGCACCAAGTTTATTTTCAATATATACCTTCTTTACATTACCACTGAATTTAAGCTGATAGTCGCCACTCTTAGGTGTCGTGAAGCCGAATTTATATTTATTCGCATTGGCTAATTGGGAAGCATCGAGCTTTACGGTTTGAAGCTCATTGATAGGTTTAATTGCATAGCTTGACCAGGTAGCATAAAGGGCAACCGTTTCGCCGTCCTTTGATGTCAGGTTTTTAACTGTTTCACCGTCGCCGTATGAAATTATACCCGAACTGCTTGTGCTCCAACCAAAGAAATCTTTGTCCTTGTTCGCTTCAGGCATTATATCCCTTGAAAGCGGCAAGATGTACTCTTCATCATATTTAAGCTCAACGGTGTCAAGCAAATCATATTGTTTATTTACACCTACATAGCTTGTAACATAAAGTTTAAGCGTATATTGGTTAGCTTCATACCTTGCGTAAAGGACAGTGTCCTGTGTTTCCAAATACTGTGTGTCTTCGGTAATTTGATTACCCTTTATGTCAAACCAGCCGATAAACTTATAACCGGTCTTTGTAGGCTTAGGAAGTTTGCCGTATTTGTCGTAATACTGAATCTCCATAGTCTTAAGGTTGTCAGCCATTGTGCCACCGTTTGTTTTAAAGATGACTGTATATGTCTTCTCCTCATACATGGCAGTAAGTGTATGGTTCCTACCGTAAACTACATCATCCTCGAAAACATCGCAACCCCATTCTTGGTTATCCCATCCTAAAAAATCGGCATTATCGGCAGTGGCAGTAGGAAGCTCGCCGTAAACATCGCCGATATTATATGTTCTTTCACTTTCGGTGCAAGTACCTCTGCCTGCGTCAAAATTAACCTTAACCACGCCGGCGTTTGTGTTGCAGTTAATAACAGCGTCCTTTGCAACTTTTTGGATATAACTGCCTTCGGTTGTGATAACGGCAAAAGTTTTCCTTGTTGCGTTAGGAATACCGATAAAAACACTACTGCCGACATCTTCAACTGTATTAGGAACATAGAATTTTAAAATCTTTTTACAATTTCTAAAAATCCTGTCACCGATAGCAGTTTCACAGCCGTTTGGTATAATTACTGTTTCAAGCGAATAGCAATTATCAAACATTTGACTGCCGATAAACTTGGTCGAAAGCGCAAATGAAATTTCCTCCAAGCTTTTACAGCCTGCAAAAGCCTGATTTTGAATAGTACTTGTATTCTTCAATGTGACATTTTTAAGGCTGTCATTATTTCTGAAAGCGTTGGCGCCTATTTCTTCGGCATTTGTTATAAGCGTTTGATATTCAGAGCATCCCTCAAAAGCGTACTTGCCGATTTTCTTAACATTTTTAGTGTCAAGCACACCTGTAAATTCTCCGACTCCGTTAAACGCATAGTCACCGATTTCTTCAAGCTTGTCATCAAATGTGATTGAGCTGAAAAACATACCACCGAATGCATAATCGCTGACTTTGGTCGCATTCTTAATTACAAGCGAATAGCAATTATTTACGGTAACTTCTTCATAATCGGACTGACTCATAAAGCTATAAGCTTCGCCTGTTTCTTCACCCTTGGCATCAATTTCAATCACTTTGTTTGCTTTATCAATGAAGTAAGTGGTGTTGACTTTAGGAGTGTCTTCATCCGTACTATCATCTGCGAGTGCTGAAAAATCCATACCAAAGGTAATACTTATTACCATTAATAATGATAAAAGTACACTTAATGTTTTTTTCATAAATTTTCCTCCTTTATCAAATTACGGTTTTTCGACGCCGATATAAAACCATATAACTTGTCAATGATATTTTAGAAAAGAAGTTTTTAAAAATCATAAAAAGTGCAAAATCACACCATTTTTTATGCAAAAAACCTCATTGCATTATTCAATTCAAGTAAAAAAACAGAATAAAAAGTATGTTGCCTCAAGCGTATTATAATTCCGTTACGGAATTTTGTCAAGTCACAAAGACAATATAATTTGATTAGAGAAATTAACTTTACGGTGGTATATATGAAAACAAGAAAGCGTGCTTACGGCAACTGCAATATGGTCGGCAAAAAAATCGAAAAACTCAGAAAAGAAAAAGGAATAAAGCAAAAGGACTTTATCTCAAAGCTTCAGGTTTACGGGCTTGACATCAACCCTACAAGCTATTCAAAGCTTGAAGGTCAGGTTAGGCTTGCAAGCGACAAAGAGGTGTACTTTTGCGCCAAAATACTCGGTGTTAAAATGGAAGAACTTTTCGAGGACGAGGAGTAACACACCCCTGCCCTGCAATGCCCTGATTTTTCCTCTTGACAAGAAAAATAAAATATGATAACATTATTATAGTTAGTTTGTGCTAACTAACAGGCAAAAAAAAGAAACGACTTCAAGTCGTTTTTATTTTGAATACAAGGTTAGTTGTTTCTAACTTTTTTTACAAGGAGAAATCGAAATGGTAGTAAGCGAATCGGTTGAAGATTATTTGGAATCAATACTTGTTTTGCAGGAGAAAAACGGCTATGTAAGAAGCGTTGACATTGCAAATCACCTTGAGCTTTCAAAGGCAAGTGTATCAATCGCAATGAAAAATCTTAAGCAAAACAAATTTATCACAATATCGGACAATCACGAAATCAAGCTGAGTGAAACAGGTTTAAGCGTTGCTAAAACCGTTTATGAAAAGCATTTAATGTTCAGCGAATTTTTCTGCGAACTCGGTGTGCCGAAGGAAATCGCAACAAGAGATGCGTGCAAAATTGAGCATGTTGTGTCAAAAACAACTTTTGACGCAATCAAAGATTTTGTTGAAAAGCACAGCGCAGAACTTAAAAGCAGAGCATAATTTTATTAAAGGAGAAATATGGCAAAAACAGCAATAGTATATTGGAGCAGTACAGGAAACACCGAAGCGTTGGCTGACGAAATTTTCAACTCGGCAAAGCAAAACGGCAGTGAGGTAACGCTCTTTACATCAAACGAATTTACAAGCGATATGGTTGACGATTTTGACAATATCGTATTCGGTTGCCCTGCAATGGGTTGCGAAACGCTTGAGGACACCGAATTTGAACCTATGTTTGAAGCTTGCAAGGCTAAGCTTTCGGGCAAGGAAATTGCGCTTTTCGGCTCATACGGTTGGGGCGACGGCGAATGGATGAGAAACTGGGAAGAAGATTGCAAAAGCGTTGGCGCAAATCTTATCTTTGACAGTATCATCTGCAACGACGCACCCGACGACGAAGCAATTGAAAAATGCCAAAAGCTTGGTGAAATTTTGGCGAAATAAATAACAGGCGACCACTGGTCGCCCCTACGGAAATCTTTTCAATTTAGACCGTCTAAATAAAAAAGCCTCCCTTAACACAAGGGAGGTTTATTTTTTTATTATTATTTTACGACCTTATAACCGGCTTCGGTGATTGCGTTTTCAAGTGTTGAAAGGTCTACATCCTTTGAAAGTTCAACACTTGCTTCGCCTTTTTCGTGGCTTGCAGTTGCCGACGAAACACCGTCAACAGCTTCAAGTGCTTTCTTTACGCTTGCTTCGCAATGTGGGCACATCATACCCTCAACCTTAATTGTAATCATTTTATTATCCTCCTTATTTTTTGCAGTGGTATTCAGGTGAATATCAACTGCTTTTTTCTTTTTATCGTGCTTTGGCGAATGAACATTAACAAGGTTAAGCCTGAGCGCATTTGTTACAACGCAGAAACTTGAAAGGCTCATAGCTGCTGCACCGAACATCGGATTAAGAGTCCAACCGAAAATCGGAATCCAAACACCTGCTGCAAGAGGTATACCTATAATGTTATAAATAAACGCCCAAAACAGATTTTCATAAATATTTGTAAGCGTTTTACGGCTCAAACGAATTGCAGACGAAACATCGGTAAGCTTGCTGTTCATAAGCACGACATCACCTGCGTCAACGGCTACATCCGTACCTGCGCCGATAGCAATACCAACATCGGCACGGGTAAGCGCAGGAGCGTCGTTGATACCGTCGCCTACCATTGCGACCTTGCCGTACTGCATAAGCTCTTTTATAACTTTTTCTTTACCGTCCGGCAAAACATCGCTTACCACTGCGTCAACACCGACCTGCTTACCTATAGCGTTGGCAGTTTTTTCATTATCACCGGTGAGCATAACTACACGAATACCCATATTTTGAAGTTCGCTTATTGCTCTCGGGCTGTCCTCTTTGATTACATCTGCAACGGCGATAATGCCGAGAAGTTCATTTTCGCTTGCAAAAAGAAGTGGAGTTTTACCGTTTTCGGAAAGCTCTTTCGCCTGATTTTTAATATCATCACTGACATTTACAAAGCTTGAAATAAATTTCAAACTGCCACCGAAAACTTCCTTGCCGTCAATCTTTGCGCTCAAACCGTTACCTGCAATCGCCTTAAAATCGGTTGTGTCTTTAAGAGTCAAGCCGTTTTCGCTACCGTACTCGCAAACAGCCTTTGCAAGTGGGTGCTCGCTTTTCTTTTCAAGCGAATACGCAAGATTAAGAAGTTCGTCATTAACTGCGATAACATCCGTAACCTTCGGCTCACCCTTAGTAATTGTGCCTGTTTTATCAAGCGCAACAATTTGAATCCTACCTGTTTCTTCAAGCGAAGTGGCAGTTTTGAAAAGAATACCGGACTTTGCGCCCTTGCCACTGCCGACCATAACGGCAACAGGAGTTGCAAGACCGAGCGCACACGGACAGCTGATAACAAGAACGGAAATTGCACGGGCAAGCGCATAGCCGAACTGTTTGCCGACAAGAAGCCATACTGCCAAAGCAACAACGGCAATTGAAATTACAACCGGCACGAACACGCCCGATACCTTATCTGCAATTTTAGCAATAGGTGCTTTTGTAGCAGAAGCGTCGCTGACCATTTTAATAATCTGCGAAAGAGTTGTATCCTCGCCGACCCTTGTAGCTTTGCACTTAATATAACCCGACTGATTAATCGTAGCACCCGAAACTTTATCGCCGACGCTTTTATCAACCGGCAAGCTTTCGCCCGTAAGCGCAGACTCATCAACAGCCGTTTCGCCGTCAACAATTACACCGTCAACCGGTACGCTTTCGCCCGGTTTTACTACGAAAATATCGCCGATATTCACATCTTCAATCGCAACCTTAACTTCTTTCTCATTTCGGATAAGTGTTGCAGTTTTCGGTGCTAAGTTCATCAGAGATTTGAGTGCGTCGGTCGTTCTGCCCTTTGAGTACGCTTCGAGCATTTTGCCGACTGTTATAAGAGTAAGAATCATTGCAGCCGATTCAAAATAGAACTCGTGCATAAGGCTCATAACTCTGTCGGCATCACCTTGCATTTGCGCTTGAGTCATAAGAAAAAGTACGACCGTACTGTAAGCAAATGACGCAAACGAACCGAGTGCCACGAGTGTGTCCATATTCGGGCTTTTATGAATCACACCTTTGAAGCCGTTTACAAAGAATTTTTGGTTAATCACCATAATTATGATGGTAAACAGCATTTCCACAAGACCCATTGCGATATGGTTGCCGTCAAGAAACGACGGTAATTTCCAATTCCACATCATATGACCCATTGATATATACATCAGTGGAATAAGGAACACAAGTGACCAAATCAGCCTGTTTCTTATTTTCGGAGTTTCGGTGTCCTTAAGGGTATCGTCATTTGCAGTTGCATTTTTTTCTTTCCCTTTTACGCTTGCACCGTATCCTGCTTTTTCAACAGCAGAAATAATTTCTTTTTCACTTGCCGTACCCTCAACCATCATTGAATTTGTAAGAAGATTAACAGCACAGCTGTCAACGCCACTCACATTGCTTACGGCTTTTTCAACCTTGGCACTGCACGCAGCACAGCTCATACCTGTTACATTGTAACGAGTCATTTTATCACCTCTTGATAGATAATTCTCTCACTCAGTCGGTAAACCGACAGCTCCCTCATCAGAGGGAGCCAAGTCCTTGCTTCCCTCTGACGAGGGAAGTGTCAGCTATGCTGACGATAGGAGAGAAAAACTGAAATTGTAAAATTGAGAACACATCACTTCATCAATTTTTGAAGAGTTTTGAGCAAATCGTCAACCGTTTCTGTTTTGCCTTCTTTAATATCATCTGTAACGCAGGTACGAATATGCGTTGCGAGAAGCTCTTTATTAAAAGAATTGAGAGCGCTTGTTACGGCGCTGACCTGATTGATAATATCGGTGCAATATGCGTCCTCGTCAAGCATACGCTTAATGCCCCTGATTTGACCTTCAATTCGGCTCAAACGATTGATAAGTGCCTTTTGTTCTTCGTCTGTTCTGTGCTTAGTCTTATGACTGCAACAGCAACATTCTTTATTTTCATTAGTTTCCATAACAATTACTCCTTAATACCCCCACAGGGTATTTTTATTATATACCCCCATAGGGTATTTGTCAAGAGGTAAAAAAATAGTTTGTCGAGTTTTTTTCCCTCAGTCGGTAAACCGACAGCTCCCTCATCAGAGGGAGCCAAGTCATTGCTTCCCTCTGACGAGGGAAGTGTCAGCTATGCTGACGATAGGAGAGAAATAAATATCTCAACAAACCACAATCTTTTTAATTTTGCTTTCTTACAATATCGTACTCCGAGCCGTCCGGTCTAAAGTACCTGCAAGTTTTATTTTGTTCCTCGGTAAAACGGACATACTCGTCCTCATCAAGCACGAGCGAGCAAAAAGCCTCGTCCGTTTCCTCGTCTATTTCGTTATACCAACATTTTTCGCAAAGTGAGTCCAAAATTATCCCTCTTTCACATATTCACACACAACAAACGACGCTGTCAAATCGACAGTATCAACCGTGTCAAGCTTTGCCTTGTCGG
>JBNMGQ010000081.1:0-9537 GCA_050872345.1 Eubacterium sp.
GCGTTCGCCCGTTAATCCCTCCGTCACATCATACCCAAGTTACTACGAAACAGTCCATCGGACTGTTTCTCCCAAATCAGAGATTTGGAGTAGCGGTCTCTTTCACTTCGTGAAATTCACTCACCTCCCTTTACAAAGGAGGCTTAATTCGGTTAACCCTACGCTAAACTATAATTCACTCAGACGAACGCCGCTCGTCTTATTTTTTATCTTTTTTTCAAAAAAGTGTTGACAAATTGAAAAATATGTGTATAATCTAAATTGTAATCGATACAAATTAACAATCGTTACAAACTGATGAAAGGAAGTGAGCCAATGCAAACTAAAGAAATTACAGAGCTTTTTAAACAAAAGGGTATCAAGGCTACTGCTCAAAGAATTGCTGTTTATAAATTTCTTTATGAGAACAGAATCCATCCTGATGTTGACACGGTTTATAAATCGTTGGTTGAGGATAATCCGTCGTTTTCAAAAACTACTGTATATAACTGCTTGCAGACTCTTTCCGAATGTGGTTTGATAATGCCGGTTGTTATTGAGAGTGAAAAGATAAGGTACGACGCAAATCCTGATTTTCACGCTCATTTTAAATGCAGATGTTGTGGTGGAATTTTTGATTTTACCTGCAATGTCAGCAATGAAAAAGGCATTGACGGTTTTAATATCGAGCACAGAGATGTATATTACAGCGGAATTTGTAAAGGCTGTAAAAGTAAAAACTAAAATAATTTTAATTTAAAGGAGTAATTTATTATGGCAAAGAAGTATTATTGTCCGGTATGCGGCTACGAAAGTGATGAACCTATCGATGTATGTCCTGTTTGCGGTGCTAAGATGGCAGTTAGGGAAGAGGGCGAAACAACTTGGGCTGCTGAGCACAAGGTTGGTATTATCGACGGTGTAAGCGAAGAAATCGTTCAGGGTCTTCGTGACAACTTCAACGGTGAATGCAGTGAGGTTGGTATGTACCTTGCAATGGCAAGAGTTGCTTTCAGAGAAGGCTATCCTGAAATCGGTCTTTACTGGGAAAAGGCTGCTTATGAAGAAGCTGACCACGCTTCAAGATTTGCAGAAATGCTCGGCGAAGTTGTAACAGATTCTACTAAGAAGAACCTTGAAATGCGTGCTGCTGCAGAAAACGGCGCAACACTCGGTAAGACTCAGCTTGCAAAGCTTGCTAAGGAACAGGGTCTTGACGCTATCCACGACGCTGTACACGAAATGGCAAGGGACGAAGCAAGACACGGTAAGGCATTTGAAGGTCTTCTTCAGAGATATTTTGGCTAATTTAACGCAGACTAATCATAGACGAGAGTTGAGTAATCGACTCTCGTTTTTGAATTTTATTGAAAAAATTTGACATTTTGATTTATTTGTATTATTATTGCTGTAAAATATGACATTAAGAGGCGAAAAGGATGGAAACTGTATTCACAAATGCAGATTTTATATCTCTTGACGAGCATAACAGTACATATTCGGTTATGGTGGTTAAAGGAAAAAATATTGTTTATATGGGCTACAGCATACCACTTGCATACGACGATGCAAAAATTATTGATTTGCAGGGCAGGGCAGTAGTACCTCTTGTAAACGATAAAATGTGTTTGACTTACAGGAATAATGCAGAATGTACCAAGCTTGCAGCCGGTGAATATGCCGATTTTGCAGTGGTGGATAAAAATATTTTGAAGGACGACCACGATTTAAAGGTGCTCAGCGTTTATATCCACGGTAAGAAAAAAGATTAATAATTGAATAATGAAAAAGCAAAAGGCTCTTCCGATTTGGAAGAGCCTTAAAAATTTTATATTAATATTTAATCGGACTTGAAGCAAGGTACTTATTAACCATAAGTGCTACCTTGAATACGATAGCGTCGTCAAATTCTCTAAGGTCAAGACCTGTGAGCTTTTTAATCTTTTCAAGTCTGTAAACAAGTGTGTTTCTGTGAACGAAAAGCTTTCTTGAAGTTTCGGAAACATTAAGATTGTTTTCAAAGAATTTTTGAATAGTAAAGAGAGTTTCCTGGTCAAGTGAGTCGATTGAACCACGCTTGAATACTTCCTTTAAGAACATTTCGCAAAGGGTGGTAGGAAGCTGATAAATAAGTCTTGCGATACCGAGATTTTCGTAGCTGATGATAGTCTTTTCGGTGTCGAATACCTTGCCGACTTCAAGAGCAACCTGTGCTTCCTTAAACGAATGAGCAAGCTCCTTGATACCTGTTACGCAGGTACCGATACCGATAATTGCGTTGAAATAAAATTCACTCAAAAGAGTATCGTTGATTGAACGGGCAAGCTTTTCAAGGTCCTTAATATCAACATTAGGTCTGACCTCTTTAACAAGCGCAATGTCGCTTTCGTTAACATTGATAACGAAGTCCTTGCTCTTGTCAGGGAAGAAGTTTTGAATAATGTCAAAAACAGAAATTTCTGTTTCCTGGGTTGTCCTGATTAAAAATACAACTCTTGAAGCGTCGTTGTTAAAATGAAGCTCACGAGATTTAATGTAAATGTCACCCGGAAGAATGTTGTCCAAAATTACATTTTTAACGAAGTTTGACCTGTCGAATTTTTCGTCGTTGTTTTGCTTGATTTGGTCAAGAGCAACAGCAATAAGCGAAGAGTAGTGACGGGAAAGTTCGTCTGTACCGTCAACGAATACTGCGTATTCAGGACGAACGAGCACATCAAATGTAGTATATGTTGCATTGTCAACGCAGGTCTGCGAAGAATTGAACACACCTGATGTAACTACACCCTTTCTTACTTCACCGATTAAGCCAAGCTCACTGCAGGCAATAACAGTACCGGTTTCGTCAACTACACCGATAGTTCTGTCAATTGCTTCTCTCATTTGGTTTACTATTCCCTGAAATAATCTGTTTGGCATTATATTCACCTCTCTGTTTTATAGGCACTATGCACAAATAAAAAGTGCACAAAAAGTATAAGTCCTACTTGTTAGTATTATACAAGATGTTTAATCAATTTGCAACTATTTTACAAAAAAACTTATATATTTTTGTGCAACTTGTAATTACAGCCTATATTTTTCCACAATAAACACAATATGTTGTTAGTCAAAGTGTTAAAATGTACAATTGTTGTTAAATTTTGACGGATATTGACGATACCTCATCAGCCGTCAAATATCTGCATTCACCATCGCCCAAGCTTTCGTCGAGTGGCAAATTGCCCATTTTTATCCTTTTGAGTTCTAAAACTTCCAAGCCGAAATGTTTAAACATTCGCTTGACTTGGTGATAAATTCCTTGTTTAATTTCAACTTTTGCAAGCGTGAAATCATCGTTTACGGCTTCTAATTTTGCGCCCATACATTTTGTGTCTTTAAGTTCAACGCCGTTTTCAAATCCTTTAATTACATTTTCGTCAAACGGCTTGTCAAGTTTAGCAATGTATGTTTTCGGTATATGATTTTTCGGCGATAAAATCGAATGTGCAAATTTACCGTCGTCTGTAATGAGCATAAAGCCGGTGGTGTCCTTGTCAAGCCTTCCGGCAGGGAAAAGATTTTTCCTTTTCATTTCATCGGGCAAAATGTCAATAACCGTCTTTTCGCCTTTGCCGTCTGATGCCGATATAACACCCTTTGGCTTATTCATCATTATATATACATATTTATTATAGTATATCCTGTTTCCATCAAAAAAAAGCTTGGCGCTGTTTTCGTCAAGCTTTTTCTTTGCGTCTTTAAGCGCAATACCGTTTTCGTTAATTCTGCCCGATTTAATAAGCGATATTGCGTCTTTTCTTGATATTTGAAGCGCAGTCGCTACAATTTTATCTAATCTTTCCATAATTTAAACTTTATTATCAAAGCCGACTAAATAACCGTCCGATGCCGACGGATTGCAAATGTCACCACCGATAAGCACACCGTTTGATACAAGCAGGTCGGCAATTATGTATTCACCCTTTTTGCAGTTTGTTACCGTGTAGGTGTAAAGCGTTGCCTTTTGACCCTTGTATGCACTCAAGTCGAAGCCTTGATTTTTTTGAATTTCGTTGTAATTTTTGTATACATCATTCCAAGTTGACGGAATGGTAATCTCTTTTTGCTCAAAGTCTTTTGAAAGTTCAAAGCCGTATTTTTCAAGAAATGCTCTTCTTTGCGTGTCTGTTTTTGCGCTGATACTTGTTGAAACACTTTGCGCTTGCCCTGTTTTGTTTGCCACAAATGTAATTGCAATAACAATTACACCTGTAAGTGCAAGCAAAATGCCGAATATTTTTTTAGCACTGAGTTTAAATGTAAACATCTTCATAAAATCACCTTTGAGTGTTAATTTGGTTTGTGTGTTGTATCTCTCCTATCGTCAGCATAGCTGACACTTCCCTCGTCAGAGGGAAGCAGGTGCTTGGCTCCCTCTGACGAGGGTGATTCCCCACAGTGTGGGGAAATGTCACGCAGTGACAAAAGGGACGGCTCCCGTAGGAGCTGTCACGATAGTGACTGAGGGAGAGAAAATACAAGTTGGATTATTTTTAACAGAATTAACCATACACAGTAATATTATGAAGATAGCTTAAAAAATATTATTTATTCCACAATATATTCTTCGATTTTTTTAAGATAAATAATATCAACGGTAGCGTCGATAAGAGTGCCGTCGGCAGTGTAATCTTCGCTGTGAATAACACCGTCGCTTCTTATATCTGCAAGTATTGAGCCTTTGCTAAACGGAATAAGAAGCTTGACTCTTTTCTTGGTCTGTGGAAGCGCATTTTGAATTGCCAAAAGCAAAGTGTCAATTCCTTCACCTGTTTTTGCACTGATTTTAACGCTTGTTTTAGCATCTGCAAACGGAAAAGGAATGCTTGACGGATTGTGCGAAATGTCACACTTGTTGAATACCGTGATAACAGGAACGCTAATGTTTCCGTCAGGGAAAAGTGAAGCTAAAATTGAATTTGTAGTGTCGATATTGTCGTAACAGCGTGGACTTGAAGCGTCGCATACATTAAGAATTAAATCGGCATATGTTGCCTCCTCAAGCGTTGAACGGAAAGCGTCAATAAGTTGGTGAGGTAAACGGCTGATAAATCCAACCGTGTCAATAAGCATAATGCTTTGACCGTTTGGAAGAGTAAGCTTTCGTGCAGTAGGGTCAAGCGTTGCGAAAAGCTTGTCCTCCTGCAAAACACCTGCGTCGGTAAGCTTGTTCATAAGCGTTGATTTGCCGGCATTCGTATAGCCGACGATTGCAACGGAAATTGCGCCGTTTTTCTTTCTTCTGTCGTGGAGCATATCTCGTCTGCTCTTGACCTTGTCGAGTTCTTCCTTAATGCTTTGAATCCTTCGTCTTATGTGCCTTTTGTCGCTTTCAAGCTTGGTTTCACCGGGACCTCTTGTGCCGATACCACCACCGAGCCTTGAAAGCTGAACACCTTTACCCGTAAGACGAGGAAGTGAATATTTAAGCTGTGCAAGTTCAATTTGAAGCTTACCTTCCTTTGACCTTGCTCTGTTTGCAAAAATGTCAAGTATAAGCGTCGTTCTGTCGATTACTCTTGTTTTGGTTTCGTCCTCAAGATTTCTGATTTGAACCGGTGTAAGCTCGTCGTCAACGATAATCAAATCAATGTCACAATTATCGCAGTAACGCATAATTTCATAAAGAAATCCTGTGCCTACATATGTTGCAACCTCAGGCGTAGATTTTTTCTGCATCATAGTGCCGATAACTTCTGCACCTGCTGTTTTTGTAAGCTCTTCAAGCTCCATCATTGAAATTTCTGCGTCAAACTTGCCCGTGTCAACCGACATTAAAAGCGCACGCTCTTTTTTTTCTTCAGTATTGTTAGTTTCCATATCTTATTTGTTTACAAGCTCCTGTAATACTTTGTTTGCTATCGGTCCTGCCGTTTGCGAACCTGAATTGCCGTGTTCGACAAGTACAACGAATGCGTACGGATGAGTGTCATCGTCCATAAATCCTACGAACCAAGCAGTGTTGTGTGAGTCGACATTGTCGATTTGAGCAGTACCGGACTTTGCGCAAAGGTGAAGACCGTCATAATTATAGTCGCCGTACTGAGTTTTAACATTGTTTCTTAAAAGCTTCTTCATCTGACTTGCAGTGTCGGATGAAAGAAGTGGAGTTTCTTTAGTAGTAAAGCCGAGGTCAAGCGCTTTGCCTGCTTTTGTAGCGAAGCTTTCAACCATATTGAGCGATACTGCATTGCCGTCGTTTGCGATTGCACCTGCAAGCCTGAGCATTGCGATAGGGGAAACGAGAGTGTCACCCTGACCGATACCTGTCCAGCCTACATAATCGTCGGCGTCGCTCTTTTCAAGGAAAAATCTGCCTGTTGATGAAGTTATGTCACCGTTGAGTGAAACAGGCGAGGTAAGTCCGAGTTCTTTTGCTGTGTCGGCAAGTTTTTGAGGGCCGAGTTCAATTGCAATTTGAGCAAAGGCAGAGTTGCAGGATTTTGCAAGCGCCTGCTCAAATGTTAATGTGCCGTGCCTTGCGTTACATTCAATCGGTGTGCCGGTGCCCGGGTCATATTCGCCCGTGCACTTAAATGTTCTGTCATAAATATCGGAAATGTTTTCAATAGCGCAAATCGAAGTGACGATTTTAAATGTTGAACCCGGTGTGTAAAGACCTGTTAAAAGTCTGTTGATATACGCACCTTCGTATTCTTCATTGTCGTCAATGTCGCTCGGCTTGTTTTGTGGGTCGTAGCTCGGTGTTGAAACCATAACAAGGACTTCACCTGTTTTGTAGTTTATGACACCTACTGTACCTGCCTTGTAATTTGAAAGCGCTTTGTATGCAACATCGCAGGCGTCGGCATCAAGAGTAAGTTTCATATCGTTGCCACTGCCGTTTTTGATAACGCTGTATATACCTGTTAATGAATTGTAACCCGTAAGCTTTGCTTTATACACATTTTGTACACCTGTAGAAATAAAACCCTGAAGGTCGCCTACTGCGTGAAGCGTAGCTTTTCTTGTGGTGAGTGAGTCGTTGTATTCTCTTTTGCCGTTGTTTGTTTCGGCAAGGCTTCTGCCGTTTCTGTCGGTGATTTTGCCTGCGCCGATAAGCTCACCGTTGTAGTAAAGATGACTGTTGTACGGTTGCATAACCCAACTGTCGCCGTCACTCAAAAGGCTGTAGGTCATAAAGCCTAAGCCGAAAACAAAAGCTATAACAAGAATCCAGAGGAAAATACCTCTTTTTGTAATCATTTTCATTTCTTCTTAGCACCTCCGAGATAGCTGTCGGTACGAACATCACTTGCCTTGATAAACGCAAGCACAAGCCAACAGCTCATAAGTGAAGTACCACCCTGACTTACAAACGGAAGAGTGACACCTGTAAGAGGTAAAACATCGGTAATACCGAAAATGTTAAGTGCACATTGGAAAAGGAGCATACCTGCACCTGCAACGGCTGCTATTGAATAAAATGTACTCCTTGCAGCGATTGAATTGACAAGAGCAGATACTGCAATTGCAACGAATGAAAGCACAAGAACCACGCCGAAAATGTAGCCCCATTCTTCGCAAATAACGCCGAAAACATCGTCGGTATAAATAAGGTAATTGTCAAAATAATTTCTTATGTTGCCGTTGCCGATACCAAGACCCAAAAGTCCACCCGAAGCAATACCGGTCAAAATATGAGTTTGTTGGTAGCCTTTGCCGTACGGGTCCTCCCAAATGTGACGGTAAACGGAAAATCTTGCCGTAACATAAGGTTTGTACTTAATTACGATTGCGCCACCGAGACCTGCAGCAGCAACTGCCAAGCCTGCTGTTTTAATATCGCCCGAGTTCATAAACGCAATGATTAAAAATGTCACAAAGAAAATGAGCGCAGCGCCGAAGTCACGCATAAGAATGAGCGCACCTACGCAGGCAACGGAAAAGATGATGAAACGAATAATATTCTTACTCGTTTGAATTTTTTCAAGCGTTGCAGCACCTACAAAAATAAATGCAACTTTTACAAATTCAGACGGTTGAAGCGTGAATGAGCCAATGCTTATCCAGTTTCTTGCGCCGTACTTTTCACTGCCGAAAATTAAGTTGACTGCGAGCAGCAATATGCCCAAAACTGCAACCGGTAACCTCAGCTTCATACAAAGGTCAACATCGCCCAAGATGAAAGTTAAAACAGAAAACGCAACAACGCTGACTGCTAAAATGATAAGCTGTTTAAAGCAGGCTTTCGGACTTACCGAGCCTATTACCGTCAGTCCGACACCGGACAGGAAAAATGCAATAAATTCAAGCTCAAAATTTCTTCTGTGTAAAATTATATAAAAAAGTGTAACATAAACCCATTCAAGTACAATCAGTGCAACATTTGCAAGCATTGCCGTCATAGAAAAAGTGTCGTGTGCACCGGCAGCTTCAAACCCTGTTATAAGCTGAAAAACACTTAACACAAGAAGCATTGCAAAGTTATTTATAGGCTTAATGTTCGGTATTTTCTTAGCCTTTTTTGCCATTTATCTTACTCCTTTATTTTTCGTAGAAAACAAATACTCTGTCACCGAATGTAATCGTGTCCTCATCAAAAATGAGTTGTGGCTGAGTTATGAATCTGCCGTTTAGCTTAGTTCCGTTGTGACTGTTGAGGTCGGACAGCGCCCAACCTCTTGATGTTAAGTGAATCCTTGCGTGCTCACTGCTGACCGTGTCAAGGTTGATTTGAATGTCGGCTTCGTTGCTTCTGCCTATCAAAACATCCTTTTTCCTTAAATAAATAGGTCTGTGCGTTTTTACATCAACCAAAACTGCATACGCAACATTGCCACCTTGCTCTTTAAGCTCCGTTGCAGCATTTCTCATTTGGTTTTTAGACTGAGTCGAAACAGCTTCGGCACATAAAAATTTCAATGGAATTGAACCGATTGTGATTATGTCGCCGTCCTCAATCGTGGCACTGCCGTTGATTTTTTTGTCGTTGATTTTAACGCCTGTTTTTGAAAAGGTATCGGTTATAACCCATTCCTTCCTTTTCTTTGCGATAACAGCGTGAAAACGGGAAACATTCGGCATAGGCAAAACAATGTCGTTCGATTTACTCTTGCCTATAGAGGTTTCCCATCTGTCAATGTCGATTATCGAGCCGTTGTTTTGGTCAACAAGCTGAGCAAGCTTGTGAAGCCTCGGTCTGTTTCTGAAAAGTGAAATTATACAGGTAAAAAGAATTATTACAGCTAATACGGGCAGCACATATCTGAGCGCACCGGTAACAAAAGTCATTAGTGACTCCAAGCCGATTCCTCCTTAAATTATATATTTTAAAATTATGTATCAAATAATTATATCAATAATATTTCGCTTAGTCAAATATTTTGGAAATTTTTAACAATTTATAATGTTGTAAATTAGAGTTTATCGGGCGAACACAGTTCGCCCGTCTCTCCTATCGTCAGCATAGCTGACACTTCCCTCGTCAGAGGGAAGCAAGGACTTGGCTCCCTCTGACGAGGGAGCTGTCACGAAAGTGACTGAGGGAGAGAAGAAATAAAATGTGGTGTAAGC
>JBNMGQ010000082.1:0-9202 GCA_050872345.1 Eubacterium sp.
AAAATAAAACAATTGTCTTATTTTTAATTATCGTGTTAGTTTTGTTGACAAAATTTGTATTAGTGGTATAATTGTATTTGTACGGTTTGAAGAAATCAAATCAAAGAATTACGCTTTGCGTAACGGAGGAAAAATTATGAATATATTTATGATTGGCGGCACAGGTCTTCTTGGCTGCGAAGCTGCAACCCAGCTTATCAAAATGGGTCACAAGGTAACATCAGTTGCTTTGCCACCACTTCCTCAGGGTGCTCCTATTCCTGAAGAAATGGAAATCGTATTCGGCGACATTAACAAAAAGAGCGACGAAGAGATTATGGATCTCCTCAAGGGCAACGATGTATTTATTTATGCTGCCGGTGTTGATGAAAGAGTTGAATTTCCACATCCTGTTATGGATTATTATGACAAGTTCAATAATGCTCCACTTAGAAGAATTTTCCCTCTTTGCAAAAAGGTTGGCGTTAAGAGAGCAGTAGTTCTCGGTTCATACTTTGCTTACCTTACAAAGAGCAGACCTGATATGAGACTTCAGCAGAGAAATCCATACTTCAAGGCAAGAATGATTCAGGAAGATATTTGTAAGAGAGCTGCTGATGAAAACTTCTCAACATGCGTTCTTGAGCTTCCGTACATTTTCGGTACACAGCCTGGCAGAAAGCCGGTTTGGACTATTCTTATCGAACAGCTTAAGATGATGGACAGCCTTCCGTTCACCCTTTATCCAAAGGGAGGTACTGCAATGCTTACTTGCCGTCAGGTAGGTCAGGCTATCGCAGGTGCTGCTGTAAGAGAGCATGACGGTTTTGAAGCTATTCCTATCGGTATGTACAATATGAAATGGGATAAGTTCCTTAAGATTGTATACGAAGCAAGAGGTATGGGCGCTGACAGAAAGATTGTCGGCATTGCTCCTTGGATGATGAAGATGGGTATGGTCGGTATCGCTAAGGACTATAAGAAGAGAGGCATTGAATCAGGTATGGACCCATTCAATCTCCCTGATATTATGGACCTTGACCTTTTCATTAATAACCAGTATACTAAGGAACTCGGTGTTCAGGAAGATGATATTGAAGAAGCTATCGCTGATTCAATCCGTGTATCACAGGCTTCATACGACGGTAAGGTTAAGCTTCTTGAAATGAAGGGCGAATAATTTTACATATTAAAAAAATTAAGGAAGAACGATTTTTTCGTTCTTCCTTTTTTGATATGTAAAATCGGGCGAACACAGTTCGCCCATTTTTGTGTATTTTATAAGTATTACTCAAGCTTACTTATCATCCAGTCGGCAATATCGCTGTAAACCGTTTGTTTGTCAAGCTCGTTGAGTATTTCGTGACGGTCGTTTGGATAAAGCTTAAGCGAAGTGTCAACAATTTTTGCCGATTCATATTTGAAAAGAAGTTTTTCGCAGGCATCTTTACCACCGACAGGGTCAACTTCGCCCGAAGTTATAAGGATAGGCAATGTTTTAACTATGCCGTTCGCATTTTTGTTAATCGCAAGAGCGTGAATGATTTTGAAGAAATCGTTGTAAGCCCTTGCCGTAAAGCGAAAGCCGCAAAGTTTATCGGCAACATAATCGTCAACAACTTTTTCGTCACGGGAAAGCCAGTCGTCAGCCGTTCTGTTCGGTGCAAACGGTTTGTTGTTTGAACCGAGCGTTAAATCTTCAAGCATTTTACTCCTGTATTTTTCGCCTTTTGTTTTGCATATTAAACTCGATACGCTCATACCTATTTTAGCGGCAATGTCAGGAATGAAGCCTGTACCCATAATTATTGCGCCGTCAACTTCAACGCTGTATTTGGTTAAAAATTGCCTTACAAAAAATGAACCCATACTGTGACCTAAAATAAAGGTCGGAACTCCGAGCCACTTGTCTTTTGCGAAAAGCAGAACGGAATGTAAATCCTCAATGACAATTTTGTCGCCGTCTTTTGGAGCAAAGTAGCCTAAATCGTCGTCACTTTTTACGCTTTTGCCGTGACCCAAATGGTCGTTGCCGATTACTGCAAATCCGTTGTCGGTCAAATATTTTGCAAAATTGTCATACCTGTCAACATACTCACTCATACCGTGAACGATTTGCAAAACTGCCCTCGGATATTCGCTTTCAGGCTCCCATAAGATTAAATGTAGTTCGTTTTTGCCGTCAACCGACGGAATAAATACCTCCGATTTTTTCATAAAATGTACCCCTTTTTGCTGTAAATTTTGTTTTGTAAGTTTATGTATCTCTCATAAGCTTAAAAAACTGTACAGCTATACAAATGTATTGTAGCACACAACATATAATTTTTCAATAATCATATATATGAATAGATATAGAAATATACAACAAGCCGAAATTGTCGAACTTTGTTAACAACTCGGCACTGAATAGCTACTAACATTTACAATGTTGATAAAAATGTAACAATGTGTTGTATAATTTTACGAAATTTGCAATTAAACATTGACAAAAAGTTAAACAACGGTATAATAGTAACTACGATTTGAAAATGAATCAAACATTATTAAACATTTTTATATAAGAGAGGATTTTTTATTATGGCAAGAGTTTATAACTTCAGTGCAGGTCCGTCAACACTTCCTGAAAAAGTGTTGAAGCAAGCAGCAGACGAGATGCTTGATTATCAGGGCAGTGGTCAATCTGTAATGGAGATGAGCCACCGTTCAAAGGTATTTGATAAAATTATTAAGGATGCAGAGGCTCTTATGCGTGAGCTTTACAATGTTCCTGACAATTACAAGGTATTGTTCCTTCAGGGTGGCGCATCTGCTCAGTTTTCAGCTATTCCGCTTAACTTTATGAACGGCAGTGGCAAGGCTGACTATATCATCACCGGTCAGTGGGCAAAGAAAGCATTTGCAGAAGCTAAGAAGTACGGCGATGTTGTTGAAGCTGCTTCTTCTGCCGACAAAACATTTACATATATTCCTAAGACAAAGCCTGAAGATTTCCGTGAGGACGCAGACTATGTTTATATTTGTATGAACAATACAATTTACGGTACTGTTTACAAAGAACTTCCACCTGTTGGCGACAAGGTTCTTATTGCCGATGTATCATCTTGTGCTCTTTCTGAGCCACTTGACATCAGCAAGTTCGGTATGGTTTACTTCGGTGCACAAAAGAATGTTGCTCCTGCAGGTCTTGTAGTTGCAATTATCCGTGAGGACCTTTTGGGCAACGCAAGGGATATTACTCCTGTTATGATGAACTATAAGGTTCAGGCTGATGCCGACTCACTTTATAACACTCCGCCTTGCTGGACTATTTATATCTGCAAGCTTGTTCTTGAATGGATTAAGAACGACATCGGCGGCCTTGAAAAGATGAAGGAAAGAAACGAAAAGAAAGCTTCTATCCTTTATAACTTCCTTGATAATTCTAAGCTCTTCAAGGGTACGGTTGTTCCTGAGGATAGGTCGCTTATGAATGTTCCTTTCGTTATCGGTGACGACGAACTTGAAAAGAAGTTTATCGCCCAGGCTGAAGCTAACGGCTTTGTAAACCTTAAGGGTCACAGAACAGTCGGTGGTATGAGAGCTTCTATCTACAATGCAATGCCTATCGAAGGTGTTGAAAAGCTTGTTGAATTTATGGCTAAGTTTGAGGAGGAAAATAAGTAATGTTTACAATTAAAACTCTTAATAAAATCTCAAATGTAGGTCTTTCAAAATTTAATGAAACAAAATATACACTTGACGATAACGCACAGTCACCTGACGCAATTATGGTAAGAAGTGCTGCTATGCACGATATGGAAATGCCACAGTCACTCCTTGCAATCGCAAGAGCAGGCGCAGGTGTAAACAATATTCCTATTCCTAAGTGCACCGACCTCGGTATTGCAGTTTTCAATACTCCGGGCGCAAATGCAAATGCAGTTAAGGAACTCGTTATTTGTGGCCTTTTGCTTTCAAGCCGTAAGGTTACAAAGGCTATTGACTGGTGCAAAACAATTAAAGATGAGGGCGACAATGTAGGCAAGACTGTTGAAAAGGGCAAGAGCGCTTTTGCAGGTCCTGAAATTAAGGGCAAGACTCTCGGTGTTATCGGCCTCGGTGCTATCGGTCGTCTTGTTGCCGAAGCTGCTGTTGACCTCGGTATGAATGTTATCGGCTACGACCCATTTTTACCTGAAGGTGCAACTCTTAAGGCAGGTATCACTGTTAACAATAACCTTGATGAAATTTTCCCTGTAGCAGATTATATTACACTTCATGTTCCTCTTACTCCTGACACAAAGCAAATGATTTGCAAAGAGTCAATCGATAAGATGAAGGATACTGTAAGAATCCTCAACTTTGCCCGTGGCGACCTTGCCGATTCACAGGCAGTTGTTGCTGCTCTTGAAGAAGGTAAAATGGCAGCCTATGTTACCGATTTCCCATCAGCAGATATTATCGGTATCGACGGCGTTATCGCTATTCCACACCTCGGCGCAAGCACACCTGAAAGTGAAGAAAACTGCGCATCTATGGGTGCAAGCGAACTTATCGATTACCTTGAAAACGGTAACATTAAAAATTCGGTTAACCTTCCTGCTGTTTCTATGGCTAAGACAGGTGTTTCAAGAATTACCGTTATACATAAAAACCAGCCTAATATGATTGCCACAATTACAGATACAATCAGCCGTGACGGTATCAATATCGCTTCGTTTGAAGATAAGAACAGAGGAGAGATTGCTTATTCAATCATTGATGTAGACTCAACTCCGGCACAAAAAGTTCATGACGATATTACAGCAATTAACGGCGTTGTTAAGGTAAGGTCAATTTATTAATTTGATTTATGTATTTAAAACTGACTGTTTTTTCGACAGTCGGTTTTTTTATGTGTTTAAATCATCTAAATTTCTTGTATGTGAAATTGATATATGGTATAATACATGTGCTAAACAAAATGTTTTAACGCACAAGATATTATTTAGCAGTAATCCAAGTACTGCTTTTTTAGCATGTAGCTTGGGTGAATATTTTTTTAGATTATTAGGAGGTTAATGAAAAAAGTGTTATTTTGTCAAAAATTAAATTATAAATATTAAAGGAGATATTCAATGAAAAAAGTAATTAGTTTATTAATGTCTGTTGTTATGCTTATGAGTATAACAGCAGGTTTGAATTTGACAGCAAATGCAGCCGAAGATTATACTTCAATTTCGACAAATGTTCCTTTGAACGGTATATGGAGTGGTGATTATTGGCTTACTGAAACAACCGACGAGCAATGGTATCGTATAACTATTCCATCTGACGGCAAGTTAGAATTACGATTAAGGTCTTACAGTTTTACAAGACTGCAACTTTTTAATTATGATTTGTCTAAAGAAATAATTGACTCTTGGGATTTGAGAGCAGATGGTACAGATACTGCACCACAAACATCAACCTGTATTAGAGTTCTTTCAACGGGCACATATTATGCAAAGACAACAGGTAGCACAGGTAAGTATAATCTTTATGCTTCATATGAATCTTATGGTGTAAACGATTTTAATGCTTATTCTTTTGACAGCCCACAGGATTTGGCACAAAATTATGAAATAACAGGAGCTATTACTGAAACAGACGGTGAAGATTGGTTCAGAATTCAGATTCCGGCAAATGCTCGTTATACTTTTAAGTTGACAAGTTACAACTATAAAAAATTACGACTTTATAATTACGATTTATCTAAAGAAATTATTGGCAATTATGACTTAGAAACACGAGGCACAGATGTTGCACCTGAAACCAAAAGAACTAACAAGATTTTGAGTCCGGGAACATATTATATTAAGGTCTCAGGCAGTAACGGCAAATATTTGATGTCTTGGTATGCTCTTACTCCTGAAAACTGTACTCATGAATTTGAAAATAAAGAAGTAGATTCTACTTGTACAACACAGGGTTACACATTACACACTTGCAAGATTTGTGGCTATAGCTATTCGGATAATTATAAAGATTTGGCAGATCACAATTATAACTCGCAAACAGTATATCCAACTTATTTTGCCAAAGGCTATACAACATATACTTGTGTAAATTGTGGAAATACATACAGAAGTTATATTTCCAAATTAAAGGTTGCAAAGCCCTCAATACGCTCTTTAAAGAAGGGCAAAAAGCAGTTCGCAATTTCGTTTTCAAATTATTATGGTCTTGACGGAATCCAAATTCAGTATTCAACCGGCAAGAAATTTACAAAAAAATCCACAAAAACAGCAAGCACCACCAAAACATATAAGGTGTTTAAAAAGCTTAAAGGAAATAAAAAATATTATGTTCGTATTCGTGGATATAAAAAAGTAGGAAATAAAAGAGCTTACTCATCTTGGTCAAAGGTTAAAAGCGTTAAAACTAAATAATATAAAAGGAGAGTCGCTTGACTCTCCTTTTTGTTTTGTAAATTATAGTTTAGCCTCCCTTGTAAAGGGAGGTGATTGCGAAAGCAATCGGAGGGATTATCGGGCGAACGCAGTTCGCCTCTACGGTAATTTTTCTAATTTAGATAGTCTAAAATGATAAGAGTTTCGTAGGGGCGACCTGTGGTCGCCTTTTCAATCCCTCAGTCGGTAAACCGACAGCTCCCTTTGCAAGGGAGCCTTAACTTACTACGCTAAACTATAATTCACTTTTTCTTTCTTGCTTTTTAATACCTTTATTTATAAAAATAAACATAACGATACTTGTAATAACGCAGCAAATATCGGCTGTTGCCTGCGACCAAATGATACCCTCAAGACCGATAAGCTTATTCATAATAAACAGCATAGGAACATAAATAAGTCCTTGTCTGCCGAGAGAAAGAATCATACTTTGAATACCTTTGCCCATACCTTGGAATGAGAAGTTGAGTACAAACATAATGCCGATAACAGGACCGGAAGCCATAAGAGCGAGAAGCATTTTTTCGCCAAGCTCGATAACTTCGTTATTATTAATAAACAGCTCAATAACATTTCTTCTGAAGAAAAGGTAGAAGAGCGTCATAACAGAACCGATAATAATGTTACAAATGATACTGAAGCGCAGACACTTCCTCATTCTCTTGTAATTTTGTGCACCGTAGCAGTAGCCTACAAGTGGCTGAACACCTTGACCCAGACCGATTTGAAGCATAACTACAAGCATATTTGCTTTCATAGCGATACCCATGGCTGCAACTGCGTTGTCGCCGTATTTGATGAGGACTACATTGACTATAATGTTGCTGATACTCATAAGAAGGTTGTTGATTGCAGCAGGCAAACCGACTCCGATAACGCCTTTTGCAATACCGTGACCCGGTGAAAAACGGCTAGGTGTAATGCTTAAAATACTTTTGCCTTTAAGAAAGTAAATAAGAAAATAAATTACTGTAAGAATATTGCCGATAACCGTTGCAATGGCAGCGCCTGCAACACCCATATCAAAGCCGAATGGCATTGTAATACCGAAAAGCTTGTCGCCACTTGCAAGAATAAAAATAGGGTCAAGGATGATATTTGCAATTTGACCGATAACCGAGCCTATCATAGATTCCTTTGCAGCGCCTTCACCTCTGACTAAATTTGCAGCAGTGATGGCAAGCACAATTGACGGTGCGCCGAGCGCTACCCATTTAAGGTAATCGGACGCTAAGCCTACCGTGTTTTCACTTGCGCCGACAAGCTTAAGAATTTGATTTTTAAGTGTGAAGAAAATTATACCTAAAACGACACCGACAATGATTGAGCCGTAAATGCAAAATGCACTGATTGTTTTAACCCTGTCCTTTTTGCCCTCACCTAGCGAACGGCTGACAAATGCGCAACCACCTACGCCGAAAAGGTTACCCGTTGCGATAAAAAGTAAAAAGAGCGGCATTGAAACGGAAACGGCTGCAACCTGATTGCTGTCGCCTGTTTGCCCTACAAAAAATGTGTCTGCAAGATTGTATACTATATTAATAAGCATACTTAGCATACTCGGCAAAGCCATAGTCATAACTGCTTTGGGTACGCTGTACTGTTCAAAAACTTTTGTATTATCTTTCATTTGTATTCTTCCTTTCGTAATATTTGCCAAAAAGTATCGGGAGAACACTGTTCGCCCCTACGAAATTTGTTTTATTTTTGACATTTTGAATTTAAAAATAATTTATAACCTATCCGAAATATCGATAAGGTTTTGCATTGTGAGTTTTTCCGGTCGGATATTAACTTCCAAACCAAGTTCGTTAAATATCTCGGTAAGCTTTCCTTTTGGTACGCCCATAGTGTTTGAAATACTGTTGAGCGCAGTTTTCCTCCTTTGTGCAAAAGCACATTTGACGAGTGAGAAAAACTTTTTCTTGTTTTCTACCTGATATTTTTCGTTTTTATTAAGTGTAAGCTTTATAACCACGCTGTCAACCTTTGGGCTCGGCATAAATGAAGTACGAGGAACATCAAAAAGGATTTCACCGTCGGCATAAAAATTAACTGCAACCGATACTGCACCTGCCTGTCTTGTACCGACTTCGGCGCAAAGCCTTTCGCCTGCTTCTTTTTGCACCATAACAACGATTTCATCAATAGGAAGTTCGCTTTCAAGAAGGAGCATAATAATAGGCGAAGTGATATAATAAGGCAAATTTGCACATACCTTAATACTGTCACAGCCTTCAAATTTTTCTTTGATAAGCGCTTTAAGGTCAAGCTCCATAACATCGCCGTTGACGATTTCAAGGTTGTCAAACTCGCCGAGCGTTTCGTCAAGCACCGGCAAAAGCCTTTTGTCAAGCTCGATTGAAACAACCTTTTTTGCCACTTTGCAAAGTTCTTTTGTAAGCACACCTATGCCGGGTCCGATTTCAAGTACACCGGTATTTTCGCCTGCATTTAAGCTTTGCGCCATATTCGGGCAAACCTCAGGGTCAATCAAAAAGTTTTGACCGAGCGCCTTTGAAAATGTAAATCCGTATTTTGAAAGTATTTTTTTTATTGTATTAATGTCGTAAAGATTCATAGTACACCTTGTTAGATAAATTATAGTTTAGCCTCCCTTGTAAAGGGAGGTGGCACGCTTGCGTGACGGAGGGATTAACGGGCGAACGCAGTTCGCCTATCTCTCCTATCGTCAGCATAGCTGACACTTCCCTCGTCAGAGGGAAGCAAGAACTTGGCTCCCTCTTACGAGGGAGCTGTCACGATAGTGACTGAGGGAGAGAAAAATATAATGTGGCGAAGCCGTCAAC
>JBNMGQ010000083.1:0-9108 GCA_050872345.1 Eubacterium sp.
CAAGGGAGCCTAAAATACGAATGAGTAAGGTTGCGAAGAAGTAGTCAGAATCGAGTTTTTCGGGAAGGGTGCTGTACGATGGTACTGCCCCTGAGCGAAAGGCTCGAAGCACCAACGATACGATTACGGTATCTTTAGATACCTAAAATCGCATCGTTCCTGCGCTGTTGATATAGATTATTTAATAATTGATTAGCAACATTGGAGTAAACAGTCTAATTGTTTGAAATCTCGGTGCGGTTATGGCTACTTATTCACGACCGTAAACTATAATTCACTCGTTAACCCTAACATATAATCTGCGCTGACATTATAATATTTGCATAATGAAATGATATGTCTTATCGGCATTTCGTTTTCGCCTTTTTCGTACCTTGAATAAACCTGTTGTGTTGTGCCGAGGTAATCGGCAATTTCTTTTTGCGTTTTGTCGTTGTCCTCTCTAAGCTCTCTGATTATTTCGTTATATGATTTCATATTTTTTCTCCTTGTATTGTTATTTACAAGGATGATTTTAATATACACCATATTAAGTGTATTGACATTACACCTAATGTGGTGTATTATTTGTTTGGACACAGTCCAAAATAATTAAAAAGAGGTAAAAGTATGAAAAAATTAACAAGTATTTTACTGTCGGCAATAATTATGCTCACAGCAGTAGCAGGTTTCGATTTGACAGCGTATGCAGGCTCATTCGATACAACGGCAACAGCAAAGAGTTATGCGCTCGGCACTACAACAACAGGCTATTTTTCTTCTAATGACGACATTGACTTTTTAAAAGTTGATGTACCACAGTCCGGCAGGATTGATTTTACTGTCGAGGGTACAGACGAATATTATATTCGTATTTATCCTTCAAATGCAACTGAGAATAAAGTTGATTCTAGTTATATCACTTATAATAGTAATTTAGGCAAAGCATATGAAGAATTTTGTTCTTATTTAGTAGCAGGTACATATTATTTTAAAGTAGAAGGCTATGCCAATGAAAATTATACTATAAGAACAACTTTCACTTCTGCAAATGAAAGCTTTCCTGAAAGTTTATATGTTAATAACAATATTATAGGAAAAGCTAATCCTATTTCGCTTGATACAACATATAACGGTATGTTAGGTAATAATGATGAGATAGACTTTTATTCTTTCACAGTACCGAGTGGAACACAAATTATAAATATAAGTGCAAATAATGTGGATATTTATTTTTCTGTTTATTCTACAACGGGTGAAAAAATAGCAGGTAGTTGGTATGCATACCAGAATGATTCAACAGGCATAGCGAGTAAATCTGAATCGGTATCTCTCAATGCTGGTACTTATTGTTTAAAAATAGAAAAAGGCTCATATCCGTGTTTCTACTCATTCTCTATCAATTCACCTCATCAGCACAGCTACAGCTATTCTTACACCGTAGCGCCTACATATACTTCGCAGGGTTATGATGTTTTTGCTTGCTCTTGTGGCGCTACCGATTTTGGTAATTATACACCGGTAAAGAAACTCGGTAAGGTTAGTTTGAAATCCGTATCTTCATCTAAGAAAAAGCATACAATCAAAACAACTTGGGCTAAAAAGTCAGGCGCAAGCGGCTATCAAATTTATTATTCAAGAAATAAAAACTTCAGCAAACTTTCGGCTAAAAAGACTGTAAGTGGTGGCAATGCTACTTCATATGTAGGAAAGAACTTTACAAAAGGCAAAAAATATTATGTAAAAGTCCGTGCTTACAAAAATGTAAACGGTCAAAAAGTTTACGGCAAATGGTCAAATGTTAAGACTGTAAAATGTAAATAAACTTTAATCATTTTTTAGGCTAATCATTATGTGATTAGCCTAAATTTATAGAGGAGGTAATTATGACAAACAAACGAATTTTGTGTTGCGTAGCATTATGTATTGCTTTAATCGTTTTTGCTTTTTGCGGTTGTCAAAATGACAGTGAACAAGATATTGATATACTAACAAGCGAAGCAGAAAATGCAAATATAGTTGATGAAGATTTTTCTAATGAAATTCAAGAAGAATGGAATTTAAGTATACCGAAAAATCAACCCGAATTTCTGAATTTATTAGATGAAAAATCTTCATTTGAATGTTTAACCACAGAATCACTCGGTGATGGATATTATGTCGTCAATGTGAGTGTATCTTCACCAAACATCGGTGAAAGCTTAAAAGCATATCAAGAAAATGTTTCATCTGAAAAGATCAGTACTGATGAGATGAACAAAAAACTGTGTGAATTGATTAATTCGGCTGAAATTAAAACATCAAATCAAAGCGTTGATGTTATCGTTGACGAAGATAACAATGTTCGTGTGCAATTTAATGATGATTTTATCAATGCAATGTTTGGATATGTATATATTGAGTCAATGCAATCATTAATGAATGAACAGGTTGGGGAGAATTAATATATGAAATTGTTTAAAAGAATAATATCGTTAATTTTGTGCATTGCTGTTTTGCTTGCGCCAACTGTTGCATCTGCCGATGACGCAAGGTTTATTTCTTTTAAGGTGCAATCAATTGATGAATACGGCGAAATAACAGAATCTGATGAGATAGCATATTATGACGGTGAAAATCTGTTTGTTTCAACAAATTTTATTGCCGAATATACTTTGTATTATTATGACTCAAATGCAACTTCTTTTATTAGAAAAGGTCAGAATAAAACAAGTAAATACGGTAGAGTCGAATTGAACAAGAAAAGCAAAAAAGCTGTTTTGTATATGAATCCGACAAAGAAGAAAGAGTATGCACTCGATAATGTATATGAATTTTCAAATCAAACATTTTTGCCACTTGCTCAAATGATGTCTTTTTTGAAAGCAAGTTTAACTATAAAAAATGATACGATGCGCATAGTTAACAGTGGGTACAGCCTTGTTGACGCTGATTATGCAATGAACAAGATTGAATCAAAACTATCTTTGGTTAATTACAATATTAATAATGTGATTGATGATATATACGGTGGAAACAAAGACGCATATTGTGCTTCGTCATATTTGTCGTATGTCGGATCGACATTGTTTGGCTTAAGGGTGTCAAATTTATTTTGTTATACAAAATTAGGCGATTTTGATGATTATGAAGCATTTATTGAAAAGTGTGTTACAAATAACGACACTTATATAAAAGCGCTGACGACAAATGCAGATATGATAAATCGTTTTAACAATGTTTATCATTTAAACAAAGAAGTTAATGACTATTCAAAGGAAATGAAAGATATAACATCGTTGATTAAGGATGTTACTGAACCTTTGAAAGATACATCAATGAGTCACGCTTTGTTATGGATTGATGCAAGAGATTGGAACGCATTATTTGACACATTGTCATCTGTTACATCTTTTGCCGATTATTATTTGAAATTAGGCTCAATGTGTGAAGACAACAGAAATATGATTAATAATATTGAAGCTAAGTCTAATTCCGACAAAAACGGTTTACCGATGCAATTGGCAATAGAAACAGTTCAGAGAAAGTACGGACAGGAATTGACAAAAAATATTATGTCGCAAATAGGTCAAGAAATAGTTGACAAATCAGTTAAGAAAACCAAAAAAGTTGTGCTTGAAAATGTTATTCCGTCAACGACGGCAGTGTCGATAGTTGCAAAAGTTTTCAAATCATTTGGATTTGATGTTGCCTCAAATTCCGACTATTCTATAATGATAGATTTGAACACAAAGTCTATGCTGTTTAATGATTATGAATATTTGAGTTCATTGCTTAAGTACAAAGATTTTTCTCAAACTGAAGAATGCAGACTGTCTGCCATATTCTTTCTTCAGGCTTGTGAACAGACTTTCAAATCGGCAAATAAACTTGCAAAAAAGCATGAAATGTCAGATAAATACTATAACTCACAAATTGAAATAATCGATTCGGTATTAAGTCTGTATTATCTTGCCGGTCAAAGTAAAAATTTTGATAATTTTCAAAGTGTAGAAGAAAATGCCGATAATAACAGAAATGAAATAATTAACAGCAACATAGTCGGTGTGGCTTCTACTGTTTCACAGGATGAAATTAATAGCCACTATAACAGTTCAAAGTCTAAATCAAATTTTTTTATAAAAAAATATACACAATCAGTGCTGTCGTTTCTTGATAAAAATAAATTTGACGCAGTAACTGACAGAGGTCAAATGCGAATTATTGATGTTAATTCTGATGGGTATCCTGATTTGACTTTATCTCAGTTTTCATCCGGTGGAGGTCACGGTACCGTTACAAATGTATACATCTATAATAACGGAACATTTGAAGAAATTGAGTTGCAGGATGATTTGGGTGGCGTATTTTTACAAATTGCTACCGATTCAAAAGGGAAAAAGTTTGTATCAAACGGAAAACCCGAATTGTATAATGCATTCAATGATTTTTATACTCCTTCAAAATTCGGAAAAGTTGTTGTCAAAAACGGAAAAATGAAATTAAAAGTTCTTTATGATGAAGAAAATGATTTTGACACTCCTAAAGATTATTTGAAAAAAGTAACTTCTCAGTACACTTTCAAGGAGTTAAAGGACGACGAAACAATAAATTTTGAATTGAATTTTGATGAAAATCAAGAGATATATTGTGAAAGAACTTCAAGCGACAAAGAAGTTAAATATGTTATAAACCAATATTTTAAGTCAATGAAATAAAATATGGATCAAAACGGAACCGAGAAATAAAGTAACGGTTCCGTTTTTCATTGTGCAAAACTTACGAAATTTAAAAAATAATTTTGTTAAAAGTAACAAAATTTTAAAAGATTAAAAAAGTCTGAAAAAATCTAAAGAAATTATTAAAAAAAGGTTGACAAGCAGGGGTATTTAATATATAATAAACGAGCGTGTGAACGGGGTATATTATATAATTATATATTATTACAATATATCAGCGATTCACCATAGATATGCGATGATGTATGAGGTTGCGTCATAACCCACGACGGTAATTCATACGGAGTATGTCCGATTTTAAACCGGGCGAAACGAAGATGATTTGTAATCATCTGAACCGATAGGAAACTACAAGCTGTGACTTGCGAACGCAGATTTTCTGTGTATTCGTTCCTTATGCCCGAATGATATATTTTCATTCGGTTTTATTTAAAGAGAGGTTTGGAACACACGGAAGCGTGGTTGAAATATCGGTGCTCGCACCATAATTTTTCAGGAGGAAATAAAATGGCAGCAAGTAAAGTGAAGATTCGAATCAGACTTAAAGGCTATGATCACAGCTTAGTTGATCAGGCTGCTGAGAAGATTGTTGACACTGCAAAGAGAACAGGCGCACAGGTTAGTGGTCCTATTCCTCTTCCTACAGAGATTGAAAAGGTAACAATCCTCAGAGCTGTTCACAAGTATAAGGACAGCCGTGAGCAATTCGAACAAAGAACACACAAAAGACTCATCGACATTCTCAGACCTTCAAACAAAACTGTTGAAGCTTTGACAAGTCTTGAGCTCCCAGCAGGCGTTGAGATTGAAATCAAGCTCTAATCGCAGCTGAGGTCATGTTGGGGAAACCCAACCAATAACCAAAAGGAGGAAATAAACATGAAAAAAGGTCTTATCGGCAAGAAAATCGGCATGACTCAGATCTTTGACGAAGCAGGCAATATAATTCCTGTAACAGTAGTTGAAGCCGGTCCTTGCACAGTAACTCAGATTAAGACAGTGGAGAACGACGGTTATCAGGCTATTCAGGTTGGTTTCGGTGATGTTAAGGTATCACGAGTAAACAAGCCTATGAAGGGTCACTTTGATAAAGCTGATGTAGCTCCAAAGAAAACACTTAAAGAATTTCGTCTTGACAGCATTGACGGTATCGAGGTTGGTAACATCCTTAAGGCTGACACTTTTGAAGTTGGCGAAATCGTTGATGTTAAGGGAACAAGCAAGGGTCACGGAACAGCAGGCGCAATCAAGCGTTGGAACTTCTCAAGACTCAGAATGACACACGGTACAGGTCCTAACCACCGTCACGCAGGTTCACTCGGTGCTTGTTCAAGCCCTTCAAGAGTATTCAAGGGTAAGAAGATGGCAGGTCACTACGGTCACGAAACAGTAACAGTTCAGAACCTCAAGATTGCTAAGGTTGACGCAGAAAACAATCTTATCGCAATCAAGGGTGCAATCCCGGGTCCTAAGGGCGGAATTGTTGTAATCGCAGACGCAGTTAAAGCTTAACGAAAGGAGAGATAAGTAATGGCACAGGTTCAGGTTTATAACCAGGAAGGTAAGAAAACCTCAAAATTAGAACTTGCAGATTCAGTATTCGGCATTGAGCCAAACGAATATGCAATGCATCTTGCAGTTGTTAGCTATCTTGCTAATCAGCGTCAGGGCACACAGTCAACTCTCACTCGTTCAGAAGTAAGCGGTGGCGGTGCAAAGCCTTGGAGACAGAAGGGTACCGGCAGAGCTCGTCAGGGTTCAACAAGAAGTCCACAGTGGACACACGGCGGTATCGCTCTTGGTCCTAAGCCAAGAAAATATACAGTAAATCTTAACAAGAAAGTCAAGAGACTCGCTATGAAGTCTGCACTTTCATCAAAGGTTGCAGCAGGCGAAATGATGGTTGTTAATAAGGTAGAGTTCGACGGCATTAAGACAAAGAATGTTGTTGCTATGCTCAAGGGCCTTAAGGCAGCTAAGAAGACTCTCATCATCACAGCTGAGAGCAATGAACAAATTTACAAGAGCGCTCGTAACATCGAAGGTGTTAAGGTTGCTACAGTAAACACACTTTGCGTTTATGATATCCTTAACTGCGATTCATTCGTTGTTCTTAAGGACGCAGCAAAGAAGATTGAGGAGGTATATGCATAATGAGAACAGCTCAGGACATTATCTTAAAGCCGATTATCACTGAAGAATCAATGATGGGCATTATGATGAAGAAATATACCTTCAAGGTTGCAAAGGATGCAAACAAAATCGAAATCGCTAAGGCTGTTGAGGCTGTTTTCCCTGGCACAAAAGTTGCTAAGGTAAACACAATCAATGTAAGAGGCCAAAAGCGTCGTCAGGGTATGCACGAAGGCTATACTCCATCTTGGAAGAAAGCAATCGTTACTCTTACAGAAGATTCAAAGGAAATTGAGTTCTTCAACGATATGATGTAATCATACAACCTATTATATAATTAGTATATAACAAATTTCGGATGATGAGGTATGAAAGGTGCCATCCTTTCGCAAAGTTATCCAAAAAGGAGAAAAATAATGGCAATTAAGAATTATAAGCCGACCACTCCTTCACGCAGAAATATGTCAGTAACTGATTATTCTTCACTTTCAAAGGTTGCTCCTGAAAAGTCACTTCTTGAGCCACTCAATAAGAAGTCAGGCCGTAACTCTTACGGTAGAATAACAGTTCGTCATCGTGGCGGCGGAAACAGAAGAAAATATCGTGTAATCGATTTCAAGAGAAACAAGCTCGATATGCCTGCAACTGTTAAGACCATTGAATATGATCCAAACAGAAGCGCACATATCGCCCTTATCCAGTATGAAGACGGTGTAAAGAGCTACATCACTGCTCCTGAAGGTCTTAAGGTTGGCGACACAGTTATGGCCGGTCCTAACGCAGACATCGTAGCAGGTAACGCACTTGCACTTAAAGATATGCCTGTAGGTACTATCGTACACAATGTAGAGCTTTATCCTGGCAACGGTGCTCAGCTTGCTCGTTCAGCAGGTAACAGCGCTCAGCTTATGGCTCTCGAAGGTGCTTATGCACTTCTCAGACTTCCTTCAGGCGAACTTCGTAATGTACCAAGAGAATGTATGGCAACAGTCGGTGTTGTTGGTAACACTGACCACGCTAATGTTAAGATTGGTAAAGCAGGTCGTAAGCGCAACATGGGCTGGAGACCTACAGTTCGTGGTTCTGTAATGAACCCTAATGACCACCCTCACGGTGGTGGTGAAGGTAAATCACCTGTCGGCCGTCCTGGTCCTTGCACTCCTTGGGGCAAGCCTGCTCTCGGCTATAAGACACGCAATAAGAAGAAGGCATCTAACAAGATGATCGTTCGCCGTCGTAACGGTAAATAAGAAGAAAGGAGAAGATTAACCAATGAGTAGAAGTACAAAAAAGGGTGCTTATGTAGAAGACAGCCTTTATAAGAAAGTAGAAGCTCTTAATGCTTCAGGCGACAAGCAGGTTATTAAGACCTGGTCAAGAAGTTCAACAATCTTCCCTGAATTCGTAGGACACACATTTGCTGTTCATGACGGAAGAAAGCATGTTCCTGTATATGTTACAGAGGATATGGTTGGACACAAGCTCGGTGAATTTGCACCGACAAGAACATTCAGAGGCCATGCAGGCTCAAAGACATCTAAGTAATCGAAAGGAGAATTATTATGGAAGCAACAGCTAAAGCAACTTATGTCCGTATCTCTCCTCGAAAGGTGCAGATTGTTCTTGATCTTATCAGAAATCAGCCTGCCGACAAGGCTATGGCTATTCTTCAGTACACACCGAAAGCAGCTTGCGAGCCTGTAATGAAGGTTCTTAAGTCAGCTATCGCAAATGCTGAGAACAATAACAATATGGACACATCAAGATTAGTAGTAAGCTACTGCAATGCAACTGCAGGTCCTACTCTTAAGAGAATCCAAGCAAGAGCACAGGGCAGAGCTTACAGAATCAATAAGAGAACATCACACATCACAATTACCGTTAAGGAATTGGAAGACTAAGCGAGGAGGAAAGTTAAATGGGACAGAAATGTAATCCAACCGGTTTAAGAATCGGCGTTATCAAAAACTGGGACTCTCGCTGGTATGCAAAGAAGGGCGAGTTCGGTGATACACTTGTAGAGGACTACAAGCTTCGTAATTACCTTCTTGATTCTCTTCACGGCGCAGGTGTTCCAAAAGTAGAAATTGAAAGAGATGCTAAGAGAGTAAGAATCAACATCCATTGTGCAAAGCCTGGTATGGTTATCGGTAAGCAGGGTGCTGAAATCGAAAAGCTCAAGGCAGTATGTGCTAAGAAGCTCGGCAAAGACGCTAACGAAGTTTTCATCAACATCGTTGAAATCAAGCAGCCGGACCTCAACGCAACACTCGTAGCA
>JBNMGQ010000084.1:0-8917 GCA_050872345.1 Eubacterium sp.
AATATAGATAGTCTAAAATGATAAGACTATCGTAGGGGCGACCTGTGGTCGCCTGCCAATCCCTCAGTCGGTAAACCGACAGCTCCCTTTGCAAGGGAGCCTTAACTTACTACGCTAAACTATAATTAATATTCCAACAAATGTAAATTCAAAATTTATTTATAAATTTTAAAAAATGTTAACTAAAATAACAAAAAATCATCACTATGCAGTGATAAAATAATATCAACAAAGCAAAGGAGAAACATTATGGGAACAAAAATTTTGGTCGTAGATGATGACCGTAACATATGCGAGCTTTTAAAGCTTTATTTGGAAAATGACGGATATTCTGTTTTTGTTGCTAATGACGGACAGGAAGCAGTTGAAATGTTTCAGTCAAAAGCGCCTGAACTTGTCCTTCTTGATATTATGCTTCCTAAGATGGACGGCTGGCAGGTTTGCCGTGAAATCAGGAAAACTTCCAATACACCTATCATTATGCTTACTGCTAAGGGTGAAACTTTTGACAAGGTGCTTGGTCTTGAACTCGGTGCAGATGACTATGTAACAAAGCCGTTTGACGCTAAAGAGGTTATGGCAAGAGTTAAGGCAGTGCTCAGAAGAAGCAACGGCAACTCGGACGCAGAAGAAAATTCCAAGAAGATTGTTACTTATGACAACCTTGAAATCAATATTGTTAATTATGAGCTTAAGGTTAAAGGCGTACCGGTTGATACACCACCTAAAGAGCTTGAGCTTATATATCATTTTGCTTCAAATCCTAACAGAGTTTACACTCGTGACCAGCTTCTTGACGAGGTATGGGGCTTTGACTACTACGGCGACTCAAGAACAGTCGATGTACATGTTAAAAGACTTCGTGAAAAGCTTGAGGGTGTATCCGACAAATGGTCGCTTAAGACTGTTTGGGGCGTAGGATATAAGTTTGAAACAAAAGAATAATCAGGGAATAAAGTTATGACAAAAATGGATTTGCCTCCAAAAAAGACTTTGAAGGATAATATTTTTGCTAAATACTTTATATTGTTTTCGTCAATAATGCTTGCAGTACTTACTGTTTTGGGTACAACGCTTACTGCTTTGGTAGGCGCTTATACTCAAAAACAGACGACTGATTTGCTTATGGAAAATGCGCAGTCAATTGCCAACAGTGTTAATTCAAATCTTCTTGTTTCGGATATGAATGACACTTATTCAAACGAAAAAGAAATGATTTGCCGTGCACTTAAAATTATTTCCAATTCGGTTGACGCCGATATTTTTGTGTGCGATGTTGAGGGCAATGTTATTTTGTGTAAAGAAAGGGCAGATTCACTTCCTTTCTTCGGCAAATTCGGCACCTGCTCGTATCATACTAATTATAATATAAGCGACAGCATTTTGCAGCAGGTGTATGAAAGCAGTTATGTCGGCAGTGGCGTTATAAGCAATCAGCGTTCATATATTGTCGGTTGCCCTATTTACAGCAGTAACCAGATAATCGGCTCTGTATTTGCTACAAGTGCCACAAGCTCGGCTTCGCTTGTTCACGCAGTATTTCGAATGTTTATGGGCAGTGCAATTGTTTGCCTGCTTTTAAGCTTTGTATGTATTTGGAAACTTACAAGAAGCTTTGTTAAGCCACTTCGTGATATGAGTAAAGCAGCTAAGCAGTTTGCAATCGGCGACTTTTCTTACAGAGTTAAGGTTAAGGGCTGTGACGAACTTGCAGAACTCGGCAAAGCGTTTAACGATATGGCTGATGCGCTTGACACTCTTGAATCGTCAAGGCGAAGCTTCGTGTCGAATGTGTCGCATGAGCTTAGAACTCCGATGACTTCAATCGGTGGCTTTATCGACGGTATACTTGACGGAACAATTCCTAAAGATAAGCAGGATTATTATCTCGAAATAGTCAGTGGTGAAATTAAACGACTTACAAGACTTGTTGTAACAATGCTTAATATGAGCAAAATCGAGTCGGGAAGTTTTGAAATGAAGCCACAAAAATACGATATTTCAGACCAGATAATTCATATTCTTTTGACCTTTGAGCAGAAGATTGAGGAAAAGAATATAGAAATTACAGGTCTTGAAGAATTAAACCCTACCTTCATTACAGCTGACAGGGATATGATTTACCAGGTTATTTATAATATTTTTGATAACGCAGTTAAGTTTACAAATGAAAAAGGATATATCAATGTTAAAATGTTTGAGGATGAACAGAATGTTGAAGTTCATATCAAAAACAGTGGTATAGGTATTCAAAAGGAAGAACTTTCAAAAGTGTTCCAAAGATTTTATAAGGTCGATAAATCAAGAGGTCTTGATGCAAAGGGTGCAGGTTTGGGATTATATATTGTTAAGATGATGGTTGAAATGCACAGTGGAACAATTTATGCACAAAGTGAGGACGAAAATACAGCAGAATTTGTGTTTAAGCTTCCAAAGGCATATAAACCCGTCTATAAAAAAGGAGATAAACAACAATGAGTGATTTCGACGAAGAAAAAAAGAATGAGCAGGCAAGACCTGATTACTACCAGCCAAACCAAGGCTCAACTTATTACAACCCACAACAAAACGGTGATAACAATAATGGCTCTTACCACTATTCTTATGTGAACAATAATCAGCAATCAAATGCTCAAAACACTTCAAATAATACAAACTATTATCAGCCGCCTACAGGTGGTAACTCAACTGCTCAAAATAATGAGCCGGCAGGTGATAACAATTCACCGAAGCCACCTAAAAAGGGCAAGGCAGGTAAAATAGTAGCAATTGTTCTTGTTATTTGTGCATTTATTGCAGTTGTAGGAATTGTTCTTACTGCAACAGGCGTTATTGATACTAACAAAAATTCAAGCAGCAGTGAGTCAACTACTCAGTCACAAAGCTCAAGCAGTGATGTCAAAACAAACGACAGCAACTCGGTTGCAACTAAGGACAGCAGTGGCAATTTGACCGTTGCAGGCGTTGCCGAAAAGGTTATGGATTCCTGCGTAGGCATTACGGTTTATTCACAGCAGCAGGACGCTTATAATTATTTCTATAACTACGGAAATAACGGTTCAAGCTCAAGCAGTTCACAGCCTGAGGAATCGGGCGAAGGCTCAGGTGTAATAATGTCTGAAAAAGACGGTAAAACTTATATTATCACTTGTGCCCATGTTATCAGCGACGGTACTAAATTTACCGTAACTCTTAACAATAAAAAGGAATATGACGCTACTATGGTGGCATACGACAGCCAAACAGATATAGGTGTTCTTTCAATTAATGCAACAGGATTGCAGGTAGCTGAATTTGCTAACAGCGACAACCTTGCAGTCGGCGAACAGGTTATCGCAATCGGTTGTCCGGGTGGTCTTGAATTTATGAATTCACTTACAAGTGGTTATATTTCTGCTCTTGACAGACCTATTTCTTCAAATATCGGCTATGATAACAAATGTATCCAGGTTGACGCAGCTATTAACCCGGGTAACAGTGGTGGCGCTCTTTTCAATATGCAGGGTCAGGTTATCGGTATCAACTCATCAAAAATCGCTGCAACCGAATATGAAGGTATGGGCTTTGCAGTACCTTCCGACACAGCAATTGCAACTGCCAACAGCCTTATTAAATCAGGTTATGTTGAAGGCAGAGCAAAAATCGGTGTAACATATGTTCCACTTACAAAGTACAGCAACTATTCTGCTATTCTTTCTGCTCTTGAGCAAAAGGGTTATAAGGATGCCGAAGGTACAATGGTTATCAACTCTGTTGACGGCTCTTCAGACCTTGCAAGCAAGGATGTTAAGCAGTACGATATGATTGTTGCAATTAACGGTAAAACAATGACTTCAACCGATGTTATGACTTCTATCCTGTCGGATTCAAAGCCGGGTGATACAGTTAAGCTTACTATTGCAAGAATCGAAAATAACGAAATTAAAATCAGCGAAGTTGATTGCAAGCTTATGGAATCAAAGGGCGACAGCTCTTCTTCAAGCAATTCAAATAATTCTAATGATTGATGAAGTATTAACGGATTGATTATCTCTCCTATCGTCAGCATAGCTGACACTTCCCTCGTCAGAGGGAAGCAAGGACTTGGCTCCCTCTGACGAGGGAGCTGTCGGTTTACCGACTGAGGGAGAGAAATATACTATCTAACCAAATTTCAAAAGGACTGCCTTTTACGACAGTCCTTTTTTATTGAAAGTGGAAAATATGAAATACAAATATATTATATGGGACTGGAACGGAACGCTTTATGACGATGTTCAAATCAGCGTTGACGCCGTCAATTATATGCTTGAAAAAACAGGATATGAAAACCGAATTGATGTAAAACGGTATAAAGAGATATTTCGCTTTCCTGTTCGTGATTATTACATATCGGCAGGCTTTGATTTTAATAAGCACACCTTTGATGAGCTTGCAGAAATTTATGTTTATATCTACACGAAGCTTCAATTTACTGCCGGACTTAATAAAGAAGCAAAAACCGTTTTGTCAAAGCTTAACGATTTTGGCGTAAAGCAAATTATAGTGTCTGCCTGTGAAAAGAACAGACTGAATAATCAAATTGAAAAGTTCGGCATTTCAAACGAATTTGAAGCAGTGCTCGGTACGGATGACAATTATGCCGACAGTAAACTCGGTATTGCGAAAAAATGGTTTAATGATAATGAAATCAATCTAAGCGATGTCCTTTTTGTAGGCGACACCGACCACGATTTTGAAGTTGCAAGGGAAATAGGTTGCAACTGCGTTCTTGTCAGCTTCGGTCACCAAAGTAAAAACAGACTTCAAAAAACAAATGCATTGATATTAGACAGTTTGAGCGAAGTGGTTGATTATGTTCTCTTCTAAATATTACTAATCTTTTACAAAATCGCCAAACGGTTGAGTTTTGCTCTTTCTTATGATACAATTAGAATAATGTGGTAAAACATAATGTATATTTATTTAATAATTTTAAGGAGAGAGACTTATGCTACAGTTAATACCGCTTGCGTACTACGCTCAGGAAAAGAGTGGTGTGTTTGCGATAGATTCCGAATTAAAGGTTGATTCTGATTTTGAACTTAAGCTTTTAAATCTTGAAAGGGGTCAAGACGGTAAGCTTAAGATTAAAAAAGATTCATCACTTGATGAGGAAGAATATAAACTTGAAGTAACCGAAAGTGAAATTACAATTAAGGCTTCAAGTGAAAAGGGTGCTTACTACGCACTTCAAACTCTTCGTCAGTTGAGCCGTCGTGAACTTGGTGGCAAAACTGTTCCTTGCTGTATTATCAATGATAAGCCGAGGTTTTCTTGGCGTGGACTTCACCTTGACGAAAGCCGTCATTTCTTTGGCAAAGAGTATGTTAAAAAAATGCTCGATATGATGTTTATGATGAAACTTAATGTTTTTCATTGGCATTTGACCGACGACCAAGGCTGGAGAGTTGAAATTAAAAAATATCCTCTTTTGACTGAAATCGGTTCAAAAAGAGCGTATACTCATATACACGGCTGGGGCAGTACCGATATTATTAATGAGGAATATTCGGGTTACTATACCCAAGATGATATTAAGGAAATTGTTGAATATGCAGCTAAAAGAGGCATTACCGTAGTACCGGAAATTGATTTTCCGGCTCACAGTGCTGCTGCAATTGCTGCTTATCCGTGGCTTGCCTGCCGTGAGCTTAACAGGGATGTGCCGGGTTATTTCGGTGGCGCTATTCCGACAAGAAAGCTTAAAATCCGTGATTGGAACAGACCTATCTGTCCGGGTAAGGATAAAGTTATCGACTTTGTTAAGGATGTAATAAGCGAACTTTGCGAGCTTTTCCCTGCCCCTTATTTCCATATCGGTGGCGACGAAGCACCGAAAGATGAATGGAAAAAGTGTCCGTGCTGTCAAAAGAGAATTGAAGAAAATAATCTTAAAAATGAAGAAGATTTGCAGGGTTGGTTTAATAATCAAATTCTTGCTCTTCTTAAATCTAAGGGCAAAAGGCTTATCGGCTGGAATGAAATTCTTAAGGCTAAGAGCCTTGACAAATCGGTCGTTTGTCAATATTGGACTCCTAAAAAGGATTCAAGGGCAAAAGATTGGGTGAATAAGGGCAACAATATAATTTTATCTAACCATCAGTCATTCTATTTTGATATGACATATGCTCAATATCCACTTAAAAATACATATAATTATTCTTATGAACATTACGGCATCAAGCCTGAGAGTGAAAAGAACATTCTCGGTGTTGAGGGTGAAAACTGGACCGAGTGGACCGATTGCCCTGAAAAGCTTGAGGTGTTTATGTACCCAAGAACTCAGGCACTTGCCGAGGTTGCTTGGTCGCCAAAGGATAAGCGTAGTTTTGATTCATTTATGGCAAGGCTTGAAGAGTTTAAGCCGTATTTTGAATATCTCGGTATGAGTTACGCCGTAAACAGCGTATCAATGCCTAAAAAATGGCTTTTAAAGTCAAAAATCAGAAAAGAGTTTGGCTTGGGTGACACTCATCTTGAAGTTAAACTTAATAAAAAATATATCAGTCAAGGAGAAAAATAATGAAGTTTGCAGATTTTCCACAGGCAGTTATTAAGGAAAATGTTGACTACTCTGTAAAAGAAATTACTAATGTAATTAAAAAGTACGGTCCTCGTGAATCCGGTAACGAAAACTGCTATGCAGCACAAAAGCATCTTAAAAAGGAAATGGACATTTTTTGCGACGAATCACATTTTGAGTCGTACAAAATGGCACCAAAGGCATTTTTGCACTTCACAAAGCTTGTATCTGTAGCAATTTTTCTTGCAGTAGTTGTTTGTGGTATTTTGACCTACACAAGCGTAATTACGGCATTTTTGGCTCAGTGCATCGTTTGTGGCGTTGTTTTTGTCAGCCTTTTCATAACTCTTATGGAGTTTCTTCTCTATAAGCAATTTATGGACCCACTTTACAAAAAGGTTGAGGCACATAACCTTGTCGGCGTAAGAAAGCCGAGAGGCGAAGTTAAGAGAAGAATTGTTATCAGTGGTCATATTGACGCAGCTTACGAATGGCGTCATCTTTACTACGGTAAGAAGGTACCTCTTTTCGGCATCTTTATGAGCTGGACTATCGGTGGCGCAATCATTTCTTTTGTTTTGAGTGTAATTGCTATCGTTGCCAACTTTGTTGATATGGGTGCTTTCGGTGAATTTATGGTTAATTACAGCTATATTTTCCACTATGTAACTGCACTCGGTATGGTTACACTTTTTGTTTTCGTCGATTTCAAAACTATTGCACCGGGCGCTAATGACAACCTTACAGGTACTTATGCTGCCGTTTGTGCACTTCGTATGCTCGATATGGCAGGTATTGACTTTGAAAATACAGAAGTTTGCGCTATGATTACCGACGGTGAAGAAGCTGGCCTTCGTGGCTGTAAGCAATGGGCAAAGGACCACCACGACGAATATGTTAACGACGGTGTTGAAACTGCTGTTCTTTGCGTTGATACTCTTGCCGACCTTGAATATCTTAATGTTTATAATAAGGATATGACCGGAACGGTTAAGAATAGTGCGAAACTCAGTCAGCTTGTTATGGATTCTGCTAAGGATGCAGGTCACAACGACCTTAAGTTCTCAAGCGTTTACTTCGGTTCATCCGACGCTGCTGCATTTTCTCAGGCAGGTATTGAAGCAACTTGCCTTGCTGCTATGGACCCGGCTCCTGCCGATTATTATCATAATCGCCGTGATACAGCCGACCGTCTTAACCCTGAAGCTATTAAAACAGGCTATGAAGTTATCCTTTCAACAATATTTAACTTTGATGAAAAAGGACTTAACGGCTAAACAAATTAAGGCTCCCCTTATTATGTGATTAAGGGGAGCTGTCAGCTTCGCTGACTGAGGGGATAAAAGGTACTCTCTTGATTGCATACAAAAAAGACCACTTGAATTTCAAGTGGTCTTATCTTTTGCAAAATCTTAATTATTGACTTTTGAAAATACTTTTTTGTCAAGCTTTCTGCCGACAATCACATAATAGAAAATTGTACCGAGCACAAGCATTACTCCAAGCTCACCGAGAGCAACAAATCCACCTTGAGTCAAAAAACTTGCAAAATGGAACTTGCCTTCAATAAAGAATACTTCGATTTCCCAGCCGATAATCACACCGTTGAAGAGTGCCGGCATAAGAAGTGAAAGAAGTGGATAACTTTTGATTTTAACATTTCTGAGCAAATACATTGCAGTTGTGGCACCGAGAGTTGCAAGCGAGCCGAATATCATATCAAGTGGTAAACCCGAGCCGATATTGTAAATGTTTGAAAGTACGCAGCCGAGCGTTAAACCCGGTATTGCAGCAGGTGTGAACAGCGCCAAAACATTAAGCGCTTCCGATACTCTAAACTGAATTGCTGCCGAAGTAGTGCCCGGAAGCAAAAAGTTTTGCGCATAAGTCAGCGCAGCATAAAGCGCTGCAATGATTGCCGTTTGTACGATGAATGTAACTTTCCTGTTCATCTTTTTCATATTCTGTTTTCTCCTTAGTTTTGTTTTTAGAAGCATTGCATTTTGCAATACTGGTCAGGATTTTGCGAACTGACGAGGATATTATAATACCTTTGACACGATTTTTCAAGGGTGAATTTGTGTTGTGATATAAATTATAGTTTATAATAGCAAACCGAATTGAGCCTCCTTTGAAAAGGGAGGTGGCACGCTTGCGTGACGGAGGGATTATCGGGCGAACGCAGTTCGCCCCTACGGTAATTTTTCTAATTAGATAGTCTAAAATGACAAGATTTTCGTAGGGGCGACCTGTGGTCGCCTTTATAACTACTCACTACGAAACAGTCCACCGGACTGTTTCTCCCAAATTTGTTGCTCCCTATGGTCACCAAATTTGGAGTCTCGTGTCTCTTGTGCTACGCACAATTCACTC
>JBNMGQ010000085.1:0-8857 GCA_050872345.1 Eubacterium sp.
AAAGAAGTACTATCAGGCTTGCTCAACTTGCTAAACAGGATAAGAAAAAACATATTCCTAACAATATGATTGAGGCTGTTAAAGGAATAGTTAATGTTATTTCTTTCGGCTCAAAGCTTGATGATGAAATATATTCAAAGCTTAATGCACTTGACCGTAGTTTTAAGTCTCTTAATAATAATGACGATTACGAATTGGTTACTTCCGTTTATAATAATTATGTAAGCCAGCGTATAGAACAGTTGCAAACAATGATAGGCGACAGAAAAGCTATAGACCTGACTATCGACGAACTTAAAATTGTTGATGACCTTGTGCGTACAACTGTTCAGGTATGTAATAATGTCAATAAGCTTTTTTACGCCGAAAGAAATAAGACTATTGAGAGCAGTGTTTCTAAAGTTACCGAAGAACTCGAAAAGTTTAAAGAAAGTAAAAAGCTTGATTTAGGTATTGTTGATTCAATAAAATATGGCTCAATGAAACCTGAATATTTCTTTGAATATCTCGGCTCTGATGAACTTCTTAGGTTGTATCGTGATGTAAGAAAAGGTGAAGACACTTGGGCTGTCACTGTTGATAATAGCAAGAATTACGCTGATGATGTTCGAGAAAAATATAATTGGAAGAATTGGAATCGAAAAAAGCGTTATGAAATAACTACGGCAGCAGGTGATAAGCTGAATCTTAATCTTGAACAGCTTATGGCAATTTTTGCTATGAGCAATCGTAAACAAACACTTAATCATATTGTGCACGGCGGTGTTGTTATTACCGATAAGCCTAAAAGTGCTATTCAAATGCTTAAAGATAAAAATTATAAGTGGAACGACAGTTTAACTCATAAGCTTGCTTATGAAGATATAGCAAAGGTCAGGGGTATGCTTACGGAAGAGCAAAAATCGTATGTCCGTGATATGGTAAAGTATCTTTCAACCGATATGGCTGAAAAAGGTAACGAAATATCAAGGCAACTCTATGATGTTGAGCTTTTCAAAGAAGAAAATTATTATCCTGCAAGAACTGCAAAAAATTATATGCATAAAAGCAGTACCGAAACAATAGGTGCTAAAAAGCTTATAAATTCAGGATTTACTAATACCACTATTGAAAAAGCGAAAAATCCGCTTTTGCTTGAAGAGTTTGACAATGTTTGGGCGAGTCATGTTGACGAAATGGCAAGTTATAATGCTTTTGCATTGCCGCTTGAAAACTTTGACCGTGTATACAATTATCAGTCAAGTACAGGTGACGACTATAACTCAATAAGAACATTGGTTGAAAATGCTTACGGTAAAAAGGCTACAGGATATATCAGTGATTTGCTTGAAGACCTTAACGGTGGTGTGATACACGAGGCAGGTTCGGATGTTGTTGATAAGCTTACAAGTATGTTCAAGAAAAATGCAGTATTTGCGTCAGCCTCAGTTGCTATTCAGCAGCCGTCTGCTATCGGTAGGGCTTTATCAATTATCGACGCAAAGTATTTTGCTAAAACTACTTTCACAAATCGTAGTTATGAAGAATTAAAAAAATATGCACCCGTAGCTATAATCAAAGAAATGGGATATTTCGATACAAATATGGCACAAAGCACCGTTGATTATCTCGATAATGTTGATTATAAAGGTAAAGAAAAATTGTCTGCGTTTTTCAAAGACGGTTCGTTTCGTGATGAGGTTTTCGGAATTGCCGCCTCAAAGGCTGATGAAATAACATGGGCACATATTTGGAACGCTTGTAAAGCTGAAACAAAGGACAAACATCCTGAACTTACAGGAGAAGAAAGTCTGAAAAAAGCAGGTGAAAGATTTACAGAAGTAATCACCAAAACACAGGTTTATGATTCGGTTTTTTCTCGTTCTGCTCTTATGCGGTCAAAAAACGGTGCAGTTAAAATGGCAACTGCCTTTATGGCTGAGCCGACTACTTCTCTTAATATGCTTGTTAATGCAACTGTTCAGGCAAAGCGTGGTAAGTTTAGCAAGAAAAAGGCAACAAGAATTATTGCGTCGCTTGTTATTGCAAGCGTGATTAATTCACTTCTTCAATCTATAGTTACTGCCGCTCGTAATGATGACAACGATAAGACTTATGGCGAAAAATATCTTGCGGAACTTATTCCTAATTTTATAGACAATGCTAATCCGGTAAATCAAATTGCATTCGTCAAGGATGTTGTTTCAATTTTTCAAGGCTATGATGTTACAAGGGCTGATATGTCAGTAATCAGCGATTTGTATAATTCTGTTGAAAATCTTAACAGTGATAAGCTCAGCTTTACTGAAAAGACGGAAAGCCTTGCCGGTGCACTTGGTACTTTTTTTGGCTTACCATTGAAAAATGTTCTTCGTGATATTAACAGTGTTGTTAATGTTGTGAATGGTGCAAAGAAAGGTTACAAGTTTGACCCTGCAATGGCTAAAGAAACGACAAAGGCAGGTATCAAAGAATCCTTGCTTACCGATAGTGCACTTTCATTATTTGGTCTTGACTTCTTCCCGGAAAAAGACAAAAACCAAATGATTTACGAATCGATTATTAATGATGATAAGCAGATGTACAAACGCATTGCCGACAATGTTTCAAATCCGGACAACTATATCAAAAAAGGTTTAATCGAAAATGATAAAAGAGTAGCGACAGCAGGTCTTGATTATTTGAATGGTGATATTAAATCGGCTATTAATACTGCAAAACAACTTGAAAGTGACGGCTTTGATTATGAACTTGCTTTCAAATCAATAAAGTCATATGCAAGTGAAATTGAAAAAGCAGCAGGCTATAAGGCTGATGAAGATATCGACAAATATAACAATTCCATTGATACGCTTACTTCAAGTGGAGTGAAAAAGGAAACTGTTGAAAAAGCTATAAATAATGTTAAACCTAATGATGAACAGGATAGTAAGTCAAGTAAACTTTATAACAAAACTGATTTGATTAACGCTGTTAATAGCAGTGATAAATCTGTTATAAATACTGTAATAGATAGTAATATTAAGACAGATATGGCTAACGGAAAGACAAAGGTTGATAGTCAAAAGTCAATTAAATCAACACTGTCGAGTGCTTATAAAGATGAGTATTTATCAGCTGATGAGTCACAACGACAGTCGATTCAATCTAAACTTGAATTAACAGGCTATTTTGATGATGAGGATTTTTCAAATTGGAAAGCTTCGTCATATAATACCGAGGCAATGGTCGAGGCTTTTAAGACTAATGATACCAAAACTATTCAAACCTATGTCAATGAACGAGTGAAAGCTAAGGTGGCTAACGGTATGACTGAGGATAATGCTGTATTTGGCTTAAGAACTTCAATTACAAATCAATATAAGCAGAAATTCATTAATGGAAATGCAGACGAAAGAGCGAAAATAATTACTATTATGACAAAAACTAAGTTGTATGGTAGTAGAACGGATGTTATTTCTTATATTAATAAATATTGGCTTAAATAATTAATACCGAGGGTGTGACAAACACTCTCGGTATTTTTGTATACTAATTCAAGAGGTGAGCATATGGAAAAACAAGCTTATAGAAAATCTCTTGACTTGCAAAAAAACGGTACCCAGTGGAGCGTAGATGAAAAATATTTAGATACTAATTCGAGAGAAATTATAATTTCCCTGACTGACGGTGGCAAACCGTATTATGTTGATGAAGATATAAATGTTACTGTTTATTCTTCAACAGGGGCATATGTCGAATGTAGGGTTGAATCAGGTAGCATTATATTTGAACCTACAAGAGCGTTTTTGGCTAATGTAGGTACAATAAATTGCGAACTTCGTCTTGTCAGTTCTAACTCAAAGGGTTCTCAACTTTTGACTTCCCCTCGATTTGACATTGTAGTATATGACATTTTGGCAAATGAGCAAAGCATAATCGATACGGACGATTATTCTGCACTTGTAAGTGAAACAGTTAAATCGATTGAGGCTACCAAAAGAGCAAACGATATTGCCGAAACTCTTGAAACGAAACTTGCTAACGGTGAATTTAAAGGTGCAAAAGGCGATACCGGTGCACAGGGTATACAAGGTGTTAAGGGAGACAAAGGTGATACCGGACCACAAGGCATTCAAGGCGTTAAGGGCGACAAAGGAGACACCGGACCACAAGGTGCGCAGGGTGTTAAGGGTGAAAAGGGCGATACAGGACCACAGGGCGTTCAAGGTCCAAAAGGTGAAAAGGGCGATACCGGATTGCAAGGAGTTCAAGGTGCAAAAGGCGACAAGGGCGACCCCGGCACTACTGACTACACCAAACTTGCCAACAACCCTTTTACCCTTATCACAGTCGAAGATTTCGACGGCTCAAAGCTTGAGGACGGACATAATTATTTAATTGCACAAAAAAGTGGCACAAGAATAAGTTTCGGTGCAACTTTTGCACATGGCTCACAAATATTAGTAGATGGCGAGACTGCTACTGTAATATCCGGTATTGGTACATTTTTCATTCAGGATATTTCCGACCCTAAATGTTGGGAAGCATCCGATTACTGCCCTGCGCTTTCAGAAGTTGAAAATATGATTTCGTCAATCGATATGACAGATATTGATGTTTCCCAAGCGCTTGTTAAATTCAAGAGCATTGATAATGTCAATCTTTCGCTTACGCTTAAAGAATTCGCTGAAGCTATGATGCAATACTTCCAAACTTATGATTCACAAATTACTGCTAAACAAGATAAAATCACCCTCGGTGACGGTTTGAAGTGGCAGAACGGCAAGCTTTGTCTTGATATTGAGAACGGCGACAACTTAAAATACGGCACTTCAACAGCTCAAGCCGAAGTAATAAACGAAAATGAGGTGGTAACTAATGAGTGATGAAAGAGTAAATGTCAGTAAGGAGTTACTCGACAATATTGCAAAGCTGTTAATGCAAGCGACCGAAACAACGGACAACCTTTCACTTGAGGAAATGGCAACTGCCGCTCAAATGATGTTGCCTGCAAAGTGGGAATTGGTAGTTGATACTACACTTGAGCAGGAAGTTTTTCAAGTGAGTTATGCAATAAAAAATGCCGAAGAAGTACACATTGAAGTAACAGCCGATACACCGATTGCACCGAAAGCTTCAACGAATGCTTTATATGCGAAATTGTGGGGCGCTGATTTAATTGTTCAAAATGCCTTGTCAAATTCAATTAAAACAATAGTAATTCACGGTCAAAAAATTGGTGATGATGTAGTTATGAATTACGGTCCGCTTAGTAATTTTAACGCTTACAATTATCAGTCAACCCGAATAGGTGCGTTCATTTCAAAACCGGCAATAAATAATACAATAGGTTTTTATACGAGTAGTGTAAATAACGAAGTGAGTTTTGTTGCCGGTACACGAGTTCGTATATGGGCTAAAAGGAGAATGAGTGCAAATGAGTAAAGCATTAATCGACGGCAATTATGTCGAAATCAAAGACGAAGTTTTCACACCTGACCCACAGGTTGAAATTCAGGCACTTAAACGGGAGCTTGAAATCTATGATTATATCGGTGTCAAAATAGCTATGGGTGTTGCAACGGCTGAACAGTATAAAGAGCAGATTGCCTACACCGAAAAACTCCGTGCAAAAATCAGAGAGTTGGAGGGTACAGAATGAGCGATTTAGTATATTTTAAAAAATCCAAACTTGACGCCCTCGCAGACAAAATCAACGAAAAATGCGGGGGGGGGTAGAGCTACTTAGCCTTGATGAAATGGTCGATAAGTGCTTGACTGCGGTTGAAAATGAGGAGTGTAGAAAGTATCTTGAAAACAGAACTGATTATCGATTTTGCTTTGGCGGTGGCACAGGCGAAAAAATACCATATTTTATAATGAACAAAAACGCTAAAAGTTCCGGCTTAATGTTTGCTTACTCTGATATTGTTGAAATGACAAATTTAGATTTCAGTAATATTGAGGACGGAGATAGAACATTTGGCGATTGCGGGAGTTTAAAAAAAGTCTCTATTAATACAAGCAAAATGAAAAATGTCTCTGGGTTATTTAATGGTTGTAGAAAATTAATTGATGCCGGGATACTCGATTTCGGAAATGTACTTATTGATAAAATAGAAAGGACGAATAATTGTTTCAGAAACTGCGTGGCACTTGTTAAGGTGCGATTCGTAGCTCAATCAATTAAAAGGTCTTTGTCTTTTGCAGATTCGCCTTTACTCTCTACCGAATCAGTACAATCAATTATTGACGGCTTGGCAACAGTCACAACAGCTCAAACAATCACATTTCACAAGAATATAGCTCTTACCGTTGAGCAAAAACAAACAATTAACGAAAAAGGTTGGACTTTGGTTCAAGCCTGAGAGGTAAAAAAATGACACCTAAAAATAAAAACAATTTTCTCACCAACGGCGAAACATTCGGTACCGAAATATCATTAGGTCGGTATGATTCAGCCGATAATTGGCGAGAAGTTACGCCTGAGGAAAAGGCAGAAATCGAAAAACAACAGCAAGCCGAGGTGATGAGATGACAAATGAAGTGTTAGTCGCCTTAATTACCGGTGGCTTAGCTTTTCTCGGTGTTGTCGTTACAAATATCGGTAACAGCAGAAAAATGCAAAAAGAGCTTGAAAAAAATCAAGCTGTAACAGACACGAAAATCGAGGAGCTTACAAGAGAGGTTCGAGAACATAACAACTTTGCAAAACGAGTACCTGTACTCGAAAATAAAGTTAGCGTTGCCGACCATAGAATTGACGACCTTGAACAGGTCTGCAAAGAACATTTTACAAAGTAAAGGAGTAAAAAAACAATGAAAACACTATGTATATCATTAATCGTTATTGCACTGCTTATTTTAGCTGTGCAGATTATCACAGAAATTATAAAAGCAGTATTTAAAGATAAGGACAATATCGTTTACAATTTGATTGTATTCGGTGTGTCCTTATTTTTAACGCTTGTTACAGTCGTTGCAGCAAGTCAAATTGTACCGTTCAAACTCGCTTGGTACATAATAATTGGTGCTGTTGTCGGCTCGTTTTTTATTGCCTACGGTGCTATGTATGGCTACGACAAGCTTTTCAAAAGAGTGTTTGAAACGGTAAAAAACGCTGTTAAATCATTTTTAGAAATTGAGGAAGAGGTGAAAGGTAATGAAAAGAAATAAAGCTATAATGTCAGTGATTATGTCATTACTCTTGATTATTACAATCTTTTTCGGCTGCAATAATTCAAATATCGAAAAAACAACAAAGCCGACAGAAACAACTACCAAAGTTCAAACAACCGAACCCGAAGTTACTATTTCTGCTGATGTTAAGACAGAAGCCGAGAAAACAAAGGATGAAGTTGAAGACGGTGTTGATGTTGGCACTGACGAAACAATTATTGCAAAGCCAATTGAAGAAAACACTGTCGTTGATGAAAGCTTGATTGAGCAGGATGCAGTCATTGAACAAGAGAATATTTCCTATGACGGTACTAACACCGGCAAAGGTAAAGCTCTTCTTGGTGCTTGCACAGGTCTTACATATTATAATCAGGCTGACAGCAGGTGGGCGAATACACCTTATACAAGCTCAAAAAATAAAACGCAAACGATTAAATCGAGCGGCTGCGGTCCGACTTCTGCGGCAATGGTTGTATCAAGCTCAAAAGGTGCAATATTACCAACTACTATGGCAAAACTTTTTGTAGATAACGGTTATAGAACTAAGTCAAATGGTACTGCGTGGTCGGCTTGGTCTTTTGTTGCCGACTATTTTAATTTTAAGGAATATGCGACGACCTCTAATATTGATAAAGCCTTAAACTATTTGAAAAAGGATAAGAACAAGGACGGAATATCTGATTACTTTGTTGTTGCATCCTGCAATTACGGTCTTTTCACAACTTCGGGCCATTACATTGTGCTTGTCGGTTACAATGGCGGCACTATTTCCGTTTATGACCCTTATTCTTATATTGGCAAGTATGATACGCCAAGCAGAAAAGCAGCAGGTGCTAAGCTTAGTGGCAATACTGTTTTCGTCAGTGAGCAAAATTTCAAAAAGTACGGCAACACTGTTAATTATTGGGTGTTTTCAAATGATTATGTTAAGAAAACCACTACAGCAAAGAAGTCGGTTACTAAATATGTAGCTACTCAGTCACAGTCACTTAATGTCCGAGCAAAGGCCGATAAATCTTCAAAAGTCTTAACTCAGTTGAAGAAAGGCACAAAAGTGACTGTTACAAAGGTCAGTGGCTCGTGGTCTTATATTACAGCACCGGCTAAAGGTTGGGTAAACACTGCTTATCTTTCATCAACTAAGGTTGTTGCCGATAAGCCGAAGAAAGTAAGCTATAAAACAACAGTAGGTAAGCATTACCGATTGAAAGGAAAAACATATCTTTACAAAAATCAAAACCTTACAGGAATTAAATACGAGTATCTGCCGAAAACTGAAATTATCGTACAAAAACATATCAGCTCGACTGTTGATAAGGTTAAGGTCGTTAAGACAGGCAGAGTTGCCTACGCAAAAGTGAATAGTTATAAATAACAACAGCCCTCAGTTCATAATCGAACAGAGGGCATTTTACTTTTCTATTGATTTTTAAAAACAACTATGCTATATTATATATAAAGAGTTCTCCTTATAATATTGGCTTGGGGAAAGCTTTTGGGAATACTCTTCTATTGCCTGACTCGAAAGAGTCAGGCTTTTTTGTTTTTTTAACACTATATCTAATTGCCGTATGTTCCACCATATTGACTGATTATGATACCTGCAGCCTTTGGGTCAGGATTTTTTATGTTGATAGGGTATTGCAATTTTTTTATATAACTAAACAAAAAATCAACTCCTTAATTTACTTTTTTATTCTATGAAAAAGTCGAGATT
>JBNMGQ010000086.1:0-8839 GCA_050872345.1 Eubacterium sp.
TATCTAAAGATACCGTAATCGTATCGTTGGTGCTTCGAGCCTTTCGCTCAGGGGCAGTACCATCGTACAGCACCCTTCCCGAAAAACTCGATTCTGACTACTTCTTCGCAACCTTACTCATTCGTATTTTAGGCTCCCTTGCAAAGGGAGCTGTCGGTTTACCGACTGAGGGATTGGCAGGCGACCACAGGTCGCCCCTACGATAGTCTTATCATTTCAGGCTATCTAAATTAGAAAAGCCACCGTAGGGGCGAACTGTGTTCGCCCGATAATCCCTCCGTCACGCAAGCGTGCCACCTCCCTTTTCAAAGGAGGCTTAATTCGGTTAACCCTACGCTAAATTATAATTTAATTTCCCTCTTGACAACATTACTTTAAAGTGATAAAATAAATTCACAACTTAAAAATGTAAACCGTTGAAACGGAGATAAAAACGAGATACGAACTCACAGAGAGCTTCCGGTGCTGGGATGGAAGCAGTAAACGGCTTGTTAAATGGACCGTTGAGGGTACGGTGAAAGGCTTAGGCTGATTATCCCGTAACGAGGTGACCTGCGTTAGTGGTCGGAGATATGATAGTATCTTGCAAAGTGTATGGTTAACCATAAATCAAGGTGGCACCACGGAAAGTAATTTTCGCCCTTGGTAATACGAAAGTATTGCCAAGGGCTTTTTTATTTGCCTTTTTGCAAGAAGAAAGACAAGAGGTAACAAAATGAAAATCACACCTACAATTGATGAAATTAAAGAAAAATACAGTGAATACAAAACAGTTCCACTCAGCGTAACGATTGACTGCAATGTGACAACTACTCAGGTACTCAGAAAGCTTAAAAATGTCAGCAGTCATTGTTATATGCTTGAATCTTGCGACGATGCCAACAACACTGGTCATTATACTTTTTTAGGCTATGACCCAAAGGCAGAGGTTAGCTGTACAAATTTTAATGTAACGGTTATCGACTCATTTGGAGTTAAAAAATATAACGGCGACCCGAGAAAGTATATCAAGCAAATTCTTGACGAGCACAAAGCGCCGAAGATTGAAACACTTCCTACTTTTACAGGTGGACTTGTTGGTTACTTTGGCTATGACTATGTAAAATACAGTGAACCGAGCCTTAACCTTGACGCAAACGACGACGGTAATTTTAAAGATGTTGACCTTATGCTTTTTGACAAGGTAATCGCTTTTGACAATCGAGAGAAAAAAATTATTCTTATAGCAAATGTTCAAACGAATGACCTTGAAGCAAATTACAATGTTGCAGTTAAAGAACTTGAAATTATGAAAAACATTGTTGAAAACGGAGAAGAGGCAGACATTCAAAAGCCACAGCTTAAAAGTGAATTTAAACCACTTTTTGACGGCGAACAGTACGCATCAATGGTTGAAAAAGCAAAGCAATATATAAGAGAGGGCGACATTTTCCAAGTGGTTCTTTCAAACAGGCTTGAAGCAGAAATGGACGGCTCGCTTCTCGGTACATATGAAATTTTAAGAAATCTTAATCCGTCACCGTATATGTTCTATTTTTCATCGGACGATATTGAAATGGCAGGCGCTTCGCCGGAAACACTTGTTAAACTTGAAAACGGAAAACTCAGCACTTACCCACTTGCAGGCACAAGACCGAGAGGCAAGACAAAGCAAGAGGACGACGAACTTGAAGCAGGACTTTTGAAAGACCCAAAGGAGCTTGCAGAACACAATATGCTCGTTGACCTTGGCAGAAACGATTTAGGTAAAATCAGTAAGTTCGGAACCGTTAAAGTTGACAAATATCATCAAATCTTAAAGTTCAGCCATGTAATGCATATCGGTTCAACCGTAACAGGTGAAATCAGAGATGACAAAACAGCACTTGACGCTGTTGACGCAGTCCTCCCTGCCGGTACACTTTCGGGTGCTCCGAAAATCAGGGCAATGCAAATCATAAACGAACTTGAAAATAACAAGCGTGGAATTTACGGTGGCGCAGTCGGTTATATCGATTTAACGGGTAACCTTGATACCTGCATCGCAATCAGGCTTGCATATAAAAAGCACGGTAAGGTTTATGTTCGTTCGGGTGCAGGAATAGTTGCAGACAGCGTACCTGCAAAGGAACACAGAGAATGTATCAACAAAGCCAAAGCAGTTGTAACGGCATTAAAGCAGAGTGGGGAGGAAGAGTAATGATTTTACTTATAGATAATTACGACAGCTTTTCATATAGCCTTTATCAGCTTGTAGGCACGCTTAACAGCGATATTAAGGTTATAAGAAATGACGAAATGAGCGGCGAAGAAATTGAAAAGCTTAATCCGAGTCACATTATTCTTTCACCGGGTCCGGGCAGACCTGAAAACGCAGGTGTTTGCGTTGATGTAGTTAAAAAGCTTGGAAGTAAAATGAAAATACTCGGTGTGTGCCTCGGTCATCAGGCAATATGCGAAGCGTACGGCGCTACAGTAGGGTATGCCAAAGAGCTTATGCACGGTAAACAAAGCAAATGCGAAATTGACGAAAACTCAAAGCTTTTTAAAAATCTCGGAAGCGAAATTGAAGTGGCAAGGTATCATTCACTTGCAGCTATTGAAAATACAATGCCGAGTTGTTTAAAAGTTACGGCAAAAACAGATGACGGTGAAATAATGGCAGTTGAGCATACTGAATATAATGTATTCGGCGTTCAGTTTCATCCGGAATCAATTATGACACCGAACGGTATCAATATTTTAAGAAATTTTTTGGAGGTATAACATTATGATTAAGGAATTACTTTCTAAGGTATCTGCTAAGCAGGACCTTACATTTGACGAAGCAAAGCAGGCAATTGACGAAATAATGAGTGGCGAGGTAAGTGACGCTGTTATATCTTCATTTTTAACGGCACTTGCCATGAAAGGTGAAACAGAAGAGGAAATTGCAGGCGCTGCAACAGGTATGCGCTCAAAAGCACTTGAATTTAATATCGGTGGTCACGCACTTGATATTGTAGGTACCGGTGGCGATAAATCAAATTCGTTTAACATTTCAACAACTTCTGCTTTTGTTGCTGCTGCAGCAGGTGTAACAATCGTTAAGCACGGCAACAGAGCAGCATCATCAAAATGCGGCACTGCCGATTGCCTTGAAGCACTTGGTGTTAAGATTGACTGCGAGCCTGAAGTAATGAAAAAATCACTTGATGAAAACAATATTGCATTTCTTTTTGCTCAAAAATATCACAGTGCAATGCGTTTTGTAGGTCCTGTAAGAAAGCAAATCGGTATTCGTACGGTGTTTAACATTTTAGGACCTCTTACAAATCCGGGCAAAGCCGACAGAATGGTGCTCGGTGTGTTCAGCGAGGAATATGTTGAAAAAATCGCCAAGACACTTGTTAAGCTCGGTGTCACCGACGCTATGGTAGTTTACGGTATGGATTGCCTTGATGAAATCAGTGCTTCAAGCGAAACAAAGGTCGCAGAAGTAAGAGGCGAAAATATCACTTACTATACAATTAAACCTGAAGATTTCGGCTTTGAAAGAGTAAACAAAGATGACCTTATCGGTGGTACTCCTGAAGAAAACGCAAAAATTACTACGGCAGTGTTGCAGGGCAAAGGTACAATTGCTCAAAATACGGCAGTTGCTCTTAATGCAGGCGCAGCAATTTACGCAGGTGAACTCGGTATTACACTTAAAGACGCAGTAAAAAAAGCGCAAAACATTATCGCTTCGGGCGATGCGTACAAAATTCTTGAAGGCTTCGTAAAGGTAACTAACGAATAATGGCAAATATACTTGACACTATTGCCGAAAACACAAGGCAAAGATATAAAGAAATAATCAAAAATAAACCGTTTGAAGAGGTTAAAGCGCAGGCACTTTCAATGCCAAAGGGTGATTTTGAATTTGAAAAAGCACTGAAGGGTGACACACTTTCGTTTATTTGCGAAGTGAAAAAAGCATCACCGTCAAAGGGTATTATTGCCGAAGATTTCCCTTATCTTCAAATTGCAAAAGAATATGAAACGGCAGGCGCAAGCTGTATAAGTTGCCTGACTGAGCCAAAATGGTTTATGGGTTCGGATAAATATTTAAAAGAAATTGCAAGCGCTGTTTCAATTCCTATTCTTCGCAAAGATTTTACGGTTAATTCATATCAAATTTATGAAGCTAAGATACTCGGTGCAAAGGCTGTTTTGCTTATTTGTGCTCTTCTTGATACCGACACGATAAAGGAATACATTTCGATTTGCGACACTCTCGGTATCTCGGCTTTGGTTGAAGCGCATAACGAGGACGAAGTAAATTCGGCACTTGAAGCAGGTGCAAGGATAATCGGTGTAAACAACCGTAACCTTAAAGATTTCAGCGTCGATGTAAACAATTCAACAAGGTATCGCAAAATGATACCGAGTGATGTAATTTTCGTATCAGAAAGTGGAATCAACACTCATAAGGATATAGAGGTTTTGCAAAAAAACAAAACAAACGCCGTGCTTATAGGCGAAAGCTTTATGAGAAGTAAGGATAAAAAGAAAAAGCTTGAGGAATTGCTTTATGGCGAAAATTAAAATTTGTGGACTTAGACGAGTTGAGGATATTGAGTATGTCAACGCTCTTAAGCCTGATTATATCGGTTTTATCCTTACAGCAGGATTTCGGCGCAGTATCGACAAAGAAACTGCAAAAAAGCTTAAATCACTTCTTTCAAATGACATTAATGCAGTCGGTGTGTTTGTAAACGACAGCAAGGAAAATATTGATTATTTTATTGAAAACGGTATAATAGACACAGTTCAGCTTCACGGCGACGAGTCACCAAGCTTTTGCAAAAGCATCAATGCTCCTGTTATCAAATATTTTTCACCGAAAAGTTTTGATAAAGTGAACGGGTACGATGTCGATTATTTCCTTTTTGATTCGGGTACCGGTACAGGCAAAGAGTTTGACTGGTCAAATATTCCGAAAGTTAATAAGCCTTTCTTTCTTGCCGGTGGAATAAATAAAGACAATATCAACCGTGCAATAAATACGGTAAATCCTTATTGTATCGATTTGTCGTCGGCAGTCGAAACAAACGGCGTTAAAGATTATAAAAAAATTAAAGAAATTATGGAGATTATGAAAAATGAGTAAAGGACGCTACGGTATTCACGGTGGTCAGTACATTCCTGAAACACTGATGAATGAAATTATCAATCTTGAAAATGCTTACGAGCATTACAAAAACGACCCTGAGTTTGTACAAGAGCTTGACACTCTTTTCAGAGAGTATGCAAACAGACCGTCACTTCTCTACTATGCAGAGAATATGACAAAAGATTTGGGTGGCGCAAAGATATATTTTAAAAGAGAAGATTTAAACCATACCGGCGCACACAAAATCAACAATGTACTCGGTCAATGCCTTTTGGCTAAAAAAATGGGCAAAACAAGAGTTATTGCAGAAACAGGCGCAGGTCAGCACGGTGTCGCTACTGCAACTGCTGCTGCACTTATGGGTTTAGAGTGTGAAATCTTTATGGGTAAAGAGGACACAATTCGTCAGGCACTTAATGTTTACCGTATGGAACTTTTAGGCGCAAAGGTTCACCCTGTAACTACCGGCACAATGACCCTTAAGGACGCAGTTAACGAAGCTATGCGTGAATGGGTAAGCAGAGTTGATGATACTCTTTATGTTCTCGGTTCTGTTATGGGTCCTCATCCTTTCCCTATGATTGTCCGTGATTTTCAGTCCGTAATTTCAAAAGAAGCAAGAGAGCAAATTCTTGAAAAAGAGGGCAAGCTTCCTACAGCAGTTATGGCTTGTGTAGGTGGTGGCTCAAATGCTATGGGTATGTTTTATAACTTTATCAATGATAAGGATGTAAGGCTTATCGGCTGTGAAGCAGCAGGCAGAGGTATTCACACAGGTGAAACTGCTGCAACAATTTCAACCGGCTCACTCGGTGTTTTCCACGGTATGAAGTCGTATTTTTGCCAAAATGAATACGGTCAAATTGCTCCGGTTTATTCAATCAGTGCAGGTCTTGATTATCCGGGCGTCGGTCCGGAGCACGCATATCTTCACGACATCGGCAGGGCAGAATATGTTGCCGTAACCGACGATGAAGCCGTTAATGCTTTTGAATATATTGCAAAAACTGAAGGCATTATTTGTGCCATTGAGTCTGCCCATGCAGTTGCTCATCTTATGAAAATTGCTCCTACTATGAGCAAGGACGATATTATTATTTGCTGTCTTTCAGGCAGAGGCGACAAGGATGTTGCAGCAATAGCAAGATACAGAGGAGTTGATTTACATGAGTAATATTTCTAACGCATTCAAAAACGGCAAGGCATTTATCGGTTTTGTTACAGCAGGTGACCCTGATTTGGACACTTCGCTTGAAATTATGACAGCTATGGCAGACGGTGGCTGTGATTTGATTGAGATTGGTATTCCGTTTTCCGACCCTATTGCCGAGGGACCTGTTATTCAGGAGGCTGACCTTAGGTCGCTTGCAAACGGTACTACAACCGACAAGGTTTTTGAACTTACCAAAAAGCTTAGTGGCAAGGTTGACATTCCACTTGTTTATATGACCTATCTTAATGTTCTTTTCAAATACGGCTATGACAAGTTCCTTCAAAATGCTAAGGATTCAGGTGTAAGTGGCGTTATCGTTCCCGACTTGCCTTACGAAGAAAAGGACGAGCTTCAAAGCGTTGCCGATAAATATGATATTGATGTAATTTCACTTATTGCTCCTACGAGCGAGGACAGAATTAAAATGATTGCAAGCGACGCAAAAGGCTTTATTTATACCGTTTCGTCAATGGGCGTAACCGGTATGAGAAGCGAGATTACTACGGATTTAGGTTCAATCGTAAGCCATATCAAAAGTGTTACCGATATTCCTGTTGCTATCGGCTTTGGTATCAATAAGCCGGAACAGGCAAAGAAATACAGCGCTCTTGCAGACGGTGTTATCGTAGGCTCTGCAATAGTTAATATTGTAGCAGAACACGGCAAAGATGCACCAAAATATGTTTTTGATTATGTTAAATCAATGAAGGATGTAATAAGATAAATTAATATTTAGCGTAGGGTAAACCGACAGCTCCCTTTGCAAGGGAGCCTTAACTTACTACGCTAAACCGATTATTCATCATAAAGGCGACCTATGGTCGTCTTTTTTTATATCCACAACTCCTTGTGGTTTGAAAAATGCTGTGTTATTTGGGTAGTATTATTTGTGAATAGATTGTAAATCTCATTTTGCTACTTGCACAATATATTGAAAATATCGCCGATATATGCTATAATAAGCACAACATATGGAAAAGTTTTTTAGATATGTTAACAAAATAAGGAGGTCGCTTATGGATGCACATATAATGTATTTAGTTTGGCTTTCGGCAATTTTAATCTTCAGCATAGTTGAAGGCATAACTGTCCAGCTTGTGTCGATTTGGTTTGTTATCGGCTCGGTGGCAGCGTTTGTTTCAAGCCTTTTTAATGCGCCGATTTATTTGCAGGTGATAATTTTTATTGCCGTGTCGGTGGTTGCTCTTGTCATTACCCGTCCTCTTGTTAAAAAGAAACTCGAAGTAAAAATCGAACCTACCAACGCCGACAGATGTATAGGCAAAACGGCAACCGTTGTGGAAGATATTGACAACATTAACGGCAAAGGGCAGGTTAAGGTTGACGGCAAAATATGGAGCGCACGAAGTACAAATGAAGATATAATCAAAAAAGACACACTCGTAACTGTAGAAAAAATTGACGGTGTAAAATTAATAGTAAAAAAATAACATATAATATTTTAAAAGGAGAAAAGATATGAAACTTGCTATAATCTTACTTACAATAATTGTAATTCTTATTGCTCTTGTGCTTGCAAACATAAGAGTAGTTCCACAATCAAAAGCATATGTAATCGAAAGACTCGGCGCTTACTATGCAACCTGGCAAACAGGACTTCATGTAAAAATTCCTTTTATCGACCGTGTTGCAAAAACCGTTTCGCTTAAGGAACAGGTTGTTGACTTCAAGCCACAGCCGGTTATAACCAAGGATAATGTAACAATGCAGATTGATACGGTTGTATTCTTCCAAATCACCGACCCAAAGCTTTACTGCTACGGTGTTGAAAGCCCTATTTCTGCTATCGAAAATCTTTCTGCAACAACTCTTCGTAACATTATCGGCGAGCTTGAACTTGACTCAACTCTTACTTCCCGTGACACAATCAATGCTAAAATCAGAGTGATTCTTGACGAAGCAACCGACCCATGGGGTATCAAGGTTAACAGAGTTGAACTTAAAAATATTATTCCACCTCGTGAAATTCAGGACGCTATGGAAAAGCAAATGAAAGCAGAGCGTGAAAGAAGAGAAGCTATCCTTCGTGCAGAAGGTGAAAAGCAATCCCGTATCCTTGTTGCCGAAGGTCATAAGGAGTCTAAAATCCTTGAAGCGCAGGCTGAAAAGCAGTCGGCAATTCTTGCTGCCGAAGCAGAAAAGGAAGCAAAAATCAGAGAAGCCGAAGGTGAAGCAGAAGCTATCGCAAAGGTTCAAAAGGCAACAGCTGACGCAATCAAGCTTCTTAATGAAGCTGACGCAAACGACTCCGTTCTTAAGCTTAAGGCACTTGAAGCATTTGCAAAAGCTGCCGACGGTCAGGCAACAAAGATTATCATTCCGTCAGAAATCCAGTCCGTAGCCGGCCTCGCCGAAGGTATTATTGAATCGGTGAAGTAAATTAATACTTACGGCTGTGAATAAGCAGCCATAACCGCACCGAGATTTCAAACATTCAGACAATTTATTTTAGTGTTGAAAATCGATTATTAATTAATCTATATCAACAA
>JBNMGQ010000087.1:0-8749 GCA_050872345.1 Eubacterium sp.
CTATCGTGACAGCTCCTACGGGAGCCGTCCCTTTTGTCACTTGCGTGACATTTCCCCACACTGTGGGGAATCAACCTCGTCAGAGGGAGCCAAGTTCTTGCTTCCCTCTGACGAGGGAAGTGTCAGCTATGCTGACGATAGGAGAGATAGGCGCACACAGTTCGCCCCTACGGTGGCTTTTCTAATTTAGATAGCCTGAAATGACAAGACTATCGTAGGGGCGACCACAGGTCGCCCGACAATCCCTCCGATTGCTTTCGCAACCACCTCCCTTTACAAGGGAGGCTCAATAAGGTTTATAATTCACTCACCAACATAATTAAACGACTCCTCACTTACATTAAAGAAGTTTTTGTAAATTTGCTTATAAAGCGACGAAGTATCGCTGTCAAGTTTTTTAATCAAAGCAAAGTCCTTAGCATTAACATAGCCGTCCTTATTAAGGTCAAGTGCCATCATAGGTACGCTGACTTCTTTATCGTCCGTTACGCTGACGCTTTGAGTTCTGTTAAATGTGCCGTTATCAAACAAAACGGTATAATCGCCTTGTTCAAGAATGCAATCAACTTGACCGTTTTCGTCAGTCGTGCCGACAAGCTTACCGTTTACATAAACCTTAACGCCCGAAAGTGCTGCCCTACCGTCAACTGCTGTTTGACTTTCAAGAACAGTAGTTTTAAATACTGTTTTGAAATAGCTTGTTGTGAGAATTACATTATATTCAGGGCTTTCATAGCTTTCAAGGCCGTTGCTTGAAGCCTTGAATTTCACACTGTAATTACCTGCTTTGTAAATTGAATAGCTGTTATCGTCAAGCTGTACCCAGCCGTTGCCGTCGTTGTAATAATAAACGACATCGTCACCGGCATTCGGAGAAGAAAGATTAAATGTAACTATTTGCGAAGTTTCACTGCCGAGTGTACCCGACGGTGTAACATTAATTACCGGTCTTTCTGCTTCTTTAATATTATCAATAGTGATAACCTTACTTGAAGTAATGCCGTTATTAGCAGTCATAGTCACAACATATCTGCCGTTGTCGGAAACCTCAAACGAATCCTGACCTGTAATATCCTTGCCGTTTACGGTTACGGACTTAACACCTGACGGACCTGTTTTAACGCTGTAGAAAACCTTGTAAGGTTTATCTGTTTTTTCCTCTGTTTCAAGGGTATATTCAAGAGTAGGTGCAGTTGTATCAATCATAATGTGATAACTGTCGGAATAGTTACTTTCTACACCTGCGCCGTTTACTGCCTTGAAGATATATGATGCGTCACCGTCTTCATTAATTGTGATTATTGAGCCTTCTTCGGCTTGAATCCAAGACTTGCCGTTGTCGGTACTGTAGTAGTAACGAACGCCTGAAATTGCCTGATTGAGAATACTCATACTAAACTTAACGCCGTCGGCGCTCCATCTGCCGAAAGTACCCTCAAAGTCAACACGAACCACAGGCTCTGTTTTATCGATTTTAACTATGAAATCGGACTTTGTAACAGTTTCATTATTTGCATAAGATACTGCCTTGAACTTATAACTGAACTCACCCTGATTTTTAACGGTGATTGTGTCGCCGTCAATCTCAGTCCATTCACCGTCATTAACGCTGTAGTAATATCTGTAAATACCCGAATAAGCAGAAGATGAAAGATTTATTGTAACATCCTTTGAGGTCCAAGTGTCGCTATCATAAGCTTCACCGTCAGCCGTGGCTGTAACAACAATATCGGTTGGATTTTCGGTGTCGATAACATAACCGTCTGTAAGCTTACTGTCGGAAACATTACCTGCTTTATCTATTGCTCTTGCTTCGGTATAGCCTTTAAAATCAGCGCTTTGCAACGGTTTATTGTTTTCGTCATATGTTGCCCAGTCACCAAGTGGCTCGCCTTTTTCGTCAACAAAGCGATATTCAATCCTGTCAACACCTGCAACGCCTTCATCCTCGGCAGTGATTGTAACCTCAGTAGTCTTATTGAAGAAAAGACCGAAGGTCATTTTGTTTACAAATCTTGCAAAGTCGTTGGTGTCCTTATGCGAAACAGATACTTCTGTAACAGTCGGCTTTTGAGTATCGATATTATTAACAGTAACGGACTTTTCACTTTCAAGTCCACTGTTTGATACTACCTTGACGGTATATGTACCGTTTTGGCTTACCGTAAACTGCGTTTGGTCGTCAAGAAGTTCACCGTTAAGGTAAACCTCCTTAACGCCGGAAGCACCCACATTAAGCTCGGAAATCTTAACTGCGTATGACTGATTTGTAAGTTCTGTATTATCCTGAACAAGGATAAATGTCGGTATAATTTTATCTATTTTAACAGCGTAGCCTTGCGTTGAATCACTTTCAATATTTGCGCTGTTAATTGACTTAAATGCATAAGTTGAGTTTGTGTTTTCAGAAACGGTCAAGGTGTTACCCTCAAGTTCGGTCCAATCGCCACCGTTAATGTTGTAATAATATTTTACGCCGTCAAGCTTGTTTGTACTGTCTAAAGTAAAGGTGACATTGCCGTTTGTCCACGAGCCGTCATAATTTGCCGTATCGACCGATACAACAGGTTTGCCGTAAATTATGATAGGAAATTCTGCTTCGGCAGTACGACCGTAGTGCTTATAAATCACTTTAACAGTTTGCTCAACATTATATTTTGTAAAGTCAACTTCGGAATCGTCAACCTCATAGTCGAAAACTTCTTCTCTCGGTGCGTTGCTGTAATTTGCATAAACCTTAAGTCCACTCAAATCAAGTTTTGTTACACCTTCAATATATGAATACTGAGGAGCAGTAATATCAATTGACTCCACTGCTTTGGAATTAACCTTTACAGGGAATACGGCACGAAACTGCTCGCCTGCTCTTGTAAGAGTTACGATAATATATTGCTCTCTGTCAATCAATGTTGGGTCAAAGCCTGTAACTTCGTAATCGTCAACATCAACACTGATGAGTGAATCGCCGTAATCCTCTGCGTCAGGATAATATTCCTCAAGCTTAGAACGGTCATATATTGCCGAAACCTTAAGTCCTGTCAAATCAAGTTCGGTGTCGCCCTCGACATAGTCGTACTTTTCAGGCGCAGTAACCGAAATGTTATTAGGCGTAATTTCAACAACCTCAATATCCTTTGAACTTTCGGCGTACGAACCGTCAACGGAAGTTACGCCTTCCCTACCGAACAGCCACAAGGTTGTTTTACCGGCTGACTTACCGTAAACCTTACCGTTTGAATCAACGCTTGCATATGTATTTTCGGTATTGCCGGAGGTACTGCTCCAAGCAGAGTTCCAAGGACGGCTTCCGTCATCTGTTGAAAGACCCCAGTGAACATTTTTAACATTAATTCTTGACGGTGAAAAGATAGAAGTATAACTTCTCGGGAAATCCTTTACAACATAATTGTTACCTGTAATTGAAGCGCTTACAAGGTTGTTTACGGAATCACCCCTTACATTAAATGTAATAGATGCAGACACGCCACCGATAATTGCAGTAATTGTTACCGATTTTGAATTGTAAATAGTAAGACCACCCGAATCAAGACCGAGCACCTTACCGTTTTCGTCAACCGAAGCGATAGACGGGTCGGAGTGTGCCATACTACATTTTTAAGCAAATCAGGGTCATAGTCGGCAGGCAAAATATTTGTAATATTAATCTGCGCTGTCTTACCCTCTTCAAGGAACGAGTCACGACTGCCCGTCAATATATTAGTTGTAAAGCCATTACCCTTTGAAAGAGTAAAGCTTGTGATAGGTATGCCGGAGGAAACTGTTTTTTCTGCTTCAAGTTCAGTGTCGTTATATGTAACTTTTACATACATTTTAATAAGACCGACACCTGTTGCAACAAGGTTACCGTTTGTATCAATAGTCGCAAAGCCGTTATTTGCAGGAGTATCGGCTGTTGCAAGTGAAAGTTCACCTGTTTCGGAATCGTAAAGACCCCCACTGACGAGTCACACCACTGTTTGTATTAAGTCTTGATGGCTTTACATCGGCAGTATATTTATTGGTTTCATTAAGTGCAACATTATCAAGACCGTTAATTTCAACGCTGTTGATTGTATCGCCGATAATATTTCTGTTAATTTTAAGCGAAGCTGTTTTAGTCACACCGTCGATTGTTGCAGTGATAGTAACGGTTTTTGAAAGTGACAAACCTGAGCCTGCGTCAAGAGCAGTAACCGTACCGTCCTGAGTGATAACGGCAGCAGTAGTATCCGAACTGCTCCACTCTACATCACCCTCATAAGCACCGGCAGGAACTACATCTGTTATTGAAAGCTGTGTTGTTTCACCTTCCTTAAGTTCAAGAGTGCCACCGATTGAAAAATCGGTAACAGGAAGTTCTTCACGAGATACAACTTTAAAATCGACAGTATCCGAAACGGCTGCATACAAATTACTTTCAGGGTTTACACGAATTGTAACATTACCTGCCGAGGTGAAAGTTACAAGACCGTCATCGGTAATGGTTGCGTGCTTTCTTGATTCTGTGTCAATAGTTTTACCGACGCTCCACTTAACGCCCTGCTTAAGTCTGACAGGCGTTACGGCGCCGTAAAGCTGAATTTGCTTACCGACTGCAACTGTTTTAGGCACTACCTTTTTATTGGTAATATGAACACCTGTAGGCCAAATGTTACCTGCAACGCTTTGGTCAACGGCAACCTCTGCCGTGTCACTTGCAAGCACACTACCGTTTTCTGCAACAAGCCTTGCAGTAATTGTAATTGTCATATTATCGAGCATTTTTTCAAGTTGCTCACCCATTGTTTGGTTAATACCTTTAACTATAGCAACAACAAGGTCTGTGTTAAGGTTGCTGTCGTTAAGGTCAATGCCTGCGCTTGCAAACGCCTTTTCGATAGCGTCGGCAGTTGCGTTACCGATAATAGGAGTAGGACGAACCTCGTTATCAAGCCAGTACCTGATAACGGCAGCCTTTGAATAGTCATAAGCTGTTACCTTACCGTTTTCGTCAACATCGGCAAGAAGCGGCATATTACTTTCCCATTCAACCGTAGAACCGGTAGGGAAATCAGTATCCGAATGAGCAGTAAGCTGTGCAGAATTATACTCGGTAATATGGAGTGTTTCCGTAAGCTCTGCGTCATTGTAATAAATGGTGATATTTTCTGCCGCATTAACTGCCATATACGGCAAAGTGACAGAAAACACAAGGGATATACTCAGTAATATGCTGATGATTTTTTTCATAAAAAACACCTCCACAATTAATGCATACCATAATACTATACATTGCAACTATATCACATTTTTGTCGTTCTTACAACACAATTGGGAAAATATGTTGTTATATAAATATAAATTTTTGTTTATATTTTGCGCTCAGAATCGGTGAAATTTTAAATTGAAAGGTTTTAGGGTTTATATTGACAAGGTAAAAATAATATGATAATATAATTTTAGTTAGTTACGGCTAACTATTATTTTTAATTTAGAGTTAGTTTTCGCTAACTTGTTGAAAGGAGAATAAAATGAGTTTCGTTGAAATAAATAACATTAAAAAGCACTTTGGCGAAGGCGAAAGCAGAGTTGAAGTATTAAAAGGAATTGACATATCGATCGAAAAGGGTGAAATGTGCGTTTTGCTCGGACCGTCCGGTTCCGGCAAATCTACCCTGCTCAACATTATCGGCGCTATTGAATCGGCAGATGACGGCTTTATTGCAATCGACGGCGAAAAGACAAAGCTTATGAGCGAAAAGCAGTTGACCTTATACAGAAGAAAGCATTTGGGATATGTATTTCAAATGTACAATTTGATTCCGAATTTAACGGTCAGAGAAAATATTGAAGTAGGCGCATACTTAAGCGACAGTCCACTTGACATTGACGAGTTAATGAATACCCTTGCAATAGCAGACCAGGCAAACAAGTTACCGTCACAGCTTTCCGGCGGTCAACAGCAAAGAACCTCGATAGGCAGAGCAATAGTTAAAAATCCGGATATACTTCTTTGCGACGAGCCTACGGGTGCGCTTGACTACAACACTTCAAAAGAAATACTTAAACTTCTTGAAGATGTAAACCAAAAATACGGCAACACCGTAATTATGGTAACTCACAACGACGCTATTAAAAATATGGCAGACAGAGTATTTACGCTTCGTGACGGCGAAATCAGAAAGAATTATAAAAACGAAAACAAAATACCTGCAAAGGACCTTGAATGGTAAGGAGGGAAAGAAGTGAAAAACCCTTTAAACAAACGATTCCCTCGAGATTTAAAATCCGACTTCGGTAAATACATTGCAATATTTTTGTTTTTAACATTTTTTATCGGCGCAGTATCGGGCTTTTTGGTAGCCGACAATTCGGTAATAGCTACATACAACGAAGGTCTTGAAAAATATAATGTTGAAGACGGTCACCTTGCATTTAACATTAAGCCGAGTGACACTCTTCTTTCCGAGATTGAAAAGCAAAACGATTTAAAATTATACGACCTTTCGTACAAAGAAGAGGACATAGACACCAAGGGCACCACGCTTCGTATTTACAAAACAAGAAACGAAGTAGACAAACAGTGCATTATGAGTGGTGTACTTCCGAAAGCAAAAAACGAAATTACGCTTGACCGTATGTTTGCCGAAAACAACAACATAAAAATCGGCGACACCACAAAAATCAAGGGCAGGAAATACAAAGTTGTAGGATTGGTTGCGCTGTCCGATTACAGTGCTTTGTTTGAAAGCAATGCCGATATGATGTTTGACGCAGTCGGCTTCGGCGTTGCAATTATGACAAGCGACGGCTACGACACAATTTCAAAAGCGCACGAAACAGTTAACTACGCTTGGAAATATAACAAAAAGCCGTTTGACGAAACCGAAGAAAACGAAAGAAGCAAGAAGCTTACAGACTCACTCGAAGCTATTTTAAAAAAGCACGACGAACCTATAATTCAAAATCAGGTTGACGATTTATATTCAAAAGCAAAAAAGAATATTAAAAGCTTGGAAAGTGAGTCGACAAAAGCAGAAAAAGAATTAGAGTCAAAATATTTTTCGGCAATAAGAAAAGCAGGACTCGGCAATGACAAAGAAATAGCAAAGGAGCTCAGCATAACAACAAAGCAATATACAAATTTAAAAAACATTCTCGAGGACGCACAAAAAAACGAGGATGATTGGAACTTCGATTCGCTCGACGAAGCACCGAAAATCAACCTTGACGATTACAACAGCAGTGATGATTTTGACGACTTTGACAAAATGTTTGATGAAGCTTACAAAATTGTTGACGCAATAAGCGACGCCAAACTTTACGACTGCACAAAAATTTACAGTGAGCTTTCAAGTCTTAAAAAGCTTGTAAACAATTTCACTTTTGACGACAGCAAGGTAATCACAATTAAGGATTACAGCGCCAAATACGCAAACAAATCCATAACATATACAATTGAAGATTCAGGCTCGGACAAGGCTACAATGATGCTTATGACATATATAATTATGGTAGTTATTGCATTTTTGTTTGCCGTTACAACTTCAAACACAATTACAAAGGAAGCAAATGTTATCGGCACGCTCAGAGCCTCGGGCTACTCAAAAGGCGAACTTATCAGGCACTATTTATTTATGCCGATGGCAGTCACTGTTTTAGGTGCAATAATAGGCAACATACTCGGCTACACCGTATTTCAAAAAGCATTCGTGGGCGTATACTACTCAAACTATTCGCTTACAAAATACGAAACACTTTGGAACGGCGAAGCATTTTTGGAAACGACAATAGTTCCGTTTATAATTATGCTGTTGGTTAATTTGCTTGTGCTCATCAAAAAGCTTAAAATCAGTCCACTCAATTTCATTCGTGGCGAACTTAAAGAAAGTGGCACAAAGAAAGTTATCAAGCTTCCTAAAAAGATGCGTTTTATGTCAAAATTCAGGCTTCGTATTCTTTTCCAAAACATTCCGTCATATCTCTCAATGTTTTTGGGTATCTTCCTTGCCGGCACGCTTGTGGTTATAGGCTCAATGTTCACGCCTCTTCTTGACGATTATTCCGACCTCGTTAAGGAAAATATGATTTCAAAATATCAGTATATTTTAATCAATCAGGAAGAAACGAAAAACGAGTCTGCCGAAAAGTTCTGCGCAACAACTCTTGAAACAACCGACAAAAAGTTTATGGCAGATGATGTAACCGTTTACGGTATAGCAAGTGGCAGCAAGTATATTAAGACAAATATTCCTCAAAATCAGGTTGTTGTTTCAAGTGCTATGATGGAAAAATTCAGCCTGAAAGTCGGCGACACTGTAACGCTAAAGGAAAAATACACCGATAAAGCTTATTCGTTTACGGTAAGCGACAGCTACACATATGACGCTGCAATAACAGTCTTTATGAACAGAAGCGATTACCTAAAAATGTTTAACGAAAGCAAGGACTACTTTACCGGATATTTCAGTGACGAAAAGCTTAATGACATTGACGAGGACGATATTGCAACAGTTATAACCGAAAAAGATATGACTAAAATTGTAACTCAAATGCAAGTATCAATGAGTGAATTTGTCAAGGTATACAAAGCACTCGGCGTTGTAATATTCCTGCCTATAATGTACATTTTGACTAAGCAGATTATTGAAAAAAATGCCAAGTCAATATCTATGACGAAAATACTCGGCTTTTCGAATATTGAAATCGGCGGACTGTATTTGATTATGACTTCGATTATGGTTATCATCTCACTTCTTGTGTCTGTTCC
>JBNMGQ010000088.1:0-8587 GCA_050872345.1 Eubacterium sp.
GGAGCTGTCACGATAGTGACTGAGGGAGAGAAAAAATATAATGTGGCGAAGCCGTCAACCGATTGCAAATTATAATTTGTTTGTCAATCTGCCATATTCTACAATTTACAATTAAAATCTAAAAAAAGATTGAAATTATAATATAAAAATAATATAATATTATAAATTATATTTATAAAAATCTACAGATATAAAAGAAGGTATAGAAATGAGATCAGATTTAATCAAAGAAGGTCCTTCAAGAGCTCCTCACCGTTCTCTTTTAAGAGCACTCGGTATTGACGAGCTTGAAATGAAAAGACCTTTTGTAGCTGTTGTTAACTCAAAGAGTGACTACATTCCGGGTCATATGCACCTTGACAAAATTGCAGAGCAGGTAAAAGCAGGTATCAGAAATGCAGGTGGTGTTCCGTTTGAATTTAACACTATCGGTGTTTGCGACGGTATCGCTATGAACCATAAGGGTATGAAATATTCACTTTGCTCAAGAGAGCTTATTGCAGACTCAATCGAGGTTATGCTTACTGCTCATCCACTTGACGCAATTGTATTTATTCCTAACTGTGATAAGATTGTGCCGGGTATGCTCCTTGCTGCTTGCAGGCTTAACTTACCTTGTATCTTTATCAGTGGTGGCCCTATGCTTCCTGGTAAGAGCACCGAAACTACTAACCGTATCGGTCTTTCGGAGCAGTTTGAATATGTCGGCGCTAACGCTGTTGGCAAGATGAGTGACGAAAATCTTGAATCTTGCGCATTTACTGCTTGTCCTACTTGTGGTTCTTGCTCAGGTATGTATACGGCTAACTCAATGAACTGCCTTACCGAAACAATCGGGATGTCACTTCCTGGTTCAGGTACTATTCCTGCCGTTATGAGTGCAAGACTCAGACTTGCTAAGCAAGCAGGCGAAAGAGTTATGGACCTTCTTAAGGAAGATATTAAGCCATCTGACATTATTACCGAAAAAGCTATTGAAAATGCTATGCGTACAGATATGGCTATCGGTTGCTCAACAAATACAATCCTTCACCTTACTGCTATCGCTCACGCAGCAGGTCACGATATTGACCTTGCCGAGCTTGACGCTTACGGCAGAAAGACACCTCAGATTTGTAAGCTTAACCCTGCATCTTCTGTATTTATCACCGACCTTAACGATGTAGGTGGTATTCAGGCGGTTGTTAAAGAGCTTGCAAGAGGTGGTATGATTAACACTGACGCACTTACAGTTAACGGAACTGTTGCTGACAGAATTGCAAAGGCTCCTGACGCTGACGGTACTATCATTCGTAAGATTGAGGACCCATTCTCAGCAGACGGTGGTATCGCTGTTCTTACAGGTAATTTGGCACAGGACGGCGCAGTAGTTAAGAAGGGTGCAGTTGCTCCTGAAATGATGCAGCATAAGGGTCCTGCTAAGTGCTACAACAGTGAAGAAGAAGCTATCGCAGCTATCACAGGCGGCAAGGTTGTTGCAGGTGATGTTGTCGTTATCAGATATGAAGGTCCTAAGGGTGGCCCTGGTATGAGAGAAATGCTTTCTCCTACCTCTGCTATTATCGGTATGGGTCTCGGCTCATCTGTAGCACTTCTTACAGACGGTCGTTTCTCAGGTGCAACTCGTGGCGCTTCTATCGGTCATATCAGCCCTGAGGCTGCAATGGGTGGTACAATTGCCCTTGTTGAGGACGGCGATGAGATTGAAATTGATATTCCTGCAAGAGTTCTTAAGGTTAATGTTTCCGACGAAGTTCTTGCCGAAAGAAAAGCTAAATGGCAACCACCTGTTCAAAATCTTACAGGTTATCTTAAGCGTTATGCACAGCATGTTACAAGTGGTGCAAAGGGCGCAGTTTTTGAAGACTAATCGGAGCAATATATGAACGATACGAATGAGAAGAGTAAAAAGAGGCACTCTCATCATAGGCGTAAATCACCGAACGATTTTGCAAGAGAAGTAACTGTTTTGGTAGTTATTGCAGTGGTTTGTACGGTCGCTTTCGTTTTTGCAATCAACAAACCTGCTTGCGATTTCGTCCATAAGCTTGAAAATGCAATGCCGATGCAGGTGCGTGATTTGGTTATCGACGATAATCAAAATTATGCAAATCTTGAAAAGGATGACATCGGCTACGGTACTCTTGTAGGCAATGTGACTGTTGAAAAAAGAGGTGTCAATTCACCTGTTTATTACGGACTTAACAGAGCGTCGCTCAGAAACGGTGTCGGCATTTCGTCAAACGGTGACAAAAAGCCGTTTATTTCAGGCAAGTGCGAAGTTATCGGTGGATATGACGAAACTTATTTTAAATCGTTAAAATTTGTTCAGGTCGGAGATAAAGTCGCTTTTACTTCAAAAGATAAAATTATCAGCTATAAAGCTGTTGACTGCTTTGTTGAAGCGAAGGAAGACATTAAGGCTGATGATTATAATTGCGATTTGGTGCTTTACAGTATTTATTCAAATTACAGCGAAAACAGTGGCAAGTGCTTTATCGTTTTGCTTGACAAAATCGGCGAGGAGGTAAATGCAAATGAGCAGTAAACTCCACGATACAAAAAAAGATTTTATAAATCGAAAAGTGCTTTCGTTTTTCCTTTTCCTGTCACTTATTTTACTCAGTATATCCTGTGTGCTTAAAGGTGCGCTGATTAACAGCACTATGATTGAAAATAAATTTACTTCTTTTGCCGTTGTTTCATCCTTTAGGCAAGATGTGATTACATTTACTAAAGACAGCTTTTTAAAAAACGGCTTGAATGATGAGAACATTGATGATATAATCAGTCAGGCAAAAGCAGAAAATATACTTAAATCTTTTGCAGCAGGTGAATTTAAGTCTAAAGCAGGATATACAAAGCAAAGCTCTAAGCAGGATGTTGAAGCGCTTTGCAGTGATATAAAAAAGGAAATTAAAGAACAGGTAAAGCAATCCGGCTTTGAGGAAAATGAAAACGCAGTAAACAAGCAAACTCAAAGTATTAAAGACTTTATTAATAAGCAACTTACTTTACCGGGTACAAAATATATTGAAACCGTAATTAATGTAGGCAAAATAGGCGTTAATATTTTTGTCGGTGTTTCTGTATTTCTTGTTTTGGTTTTCGGCTCAATGCTGTTTTTCACCGGCAAAAGAGAATATCGAAGCATTAGGTCAATCGGTGTTTCGTTTTGTTCTGCAGGTTTTGCAGATTTGTTTGCGTCGATTATCGCTTCAATAATTTTCAGCGTTAAATCTATAGATATATATCCCGTGTTTATCAAAAAGGCTCTTGACGCTTATATCACCACTTCTATAGGCGCAATAAGTGCTTGTGGTGGATGCCTTCTTTTGATAACATTAGTGCTTTTGGCAATAAGCTGGAAGCTTAAGCGTGAAAGATAATTTCACAAAAAACAATAGGGTGGTGTTTTAATGGATAATGATGTTGCAATCAGTGTTGAAAATGTTACAATGTCGTTTATTCTTAATAAAGAAAAAGTGGACAACCTTAAGGAATATGCTATTAAGCTTATTACCGGCAAGCTTGAATATAACAAGTTTGACGCACTAAAGGACATTAACTTTCAGGTTAAAAAGGGTGAACACCTTGCAATTTTAGGTCTTAACGGCGCAGGTAAAAGTACACTTTTAAAAACTATAGTAGGCGTTTATAAGCCTACTAAGGGCAAGGTTTATAAGCAGGGCGTTATTGCTCCTCTTCTTGAGCTTGGCGCAGGCTTTGACGGCAACTATTCTGGCAGAGAAAATATCTTTCTTTACGGCGCTATCTTGGGCTATTCAAGAGAGTTTATTCAGTCGAAGTATGATGAAATTGTTGAATTTTCGGAACTCGGTGATTTCATTGAAGTACCTGTTAAAAACTATTCAAGTGGTATGAAAGCAAGACTCGGTTTCTCAATTGCTACTGCTGTTGAGCCGGATGTTCTTATTCTTGATGAGGTTCTTTCTGTCGGTGATGCCGGATTTAGGAAAAAGAGCCTTGCCAAGGTTCAGTCACTTTTTGATAAGGGCGTAACCGTTCTTTTCGTTTCACACAGTATTGACCAGGTTTTGGCAATTTGTGACACGGCTATTCTTCTTGACCACGGTAAGATTATTTCACAAGGTCCGGTTGAAGAGGTTACACAGGTTTATGAAAGCAAAATTTCAAAGCCGAAGAAAAAGAAATAACAGATTGCCTGAATCAGAAAATAAAAACGGGTCGTCGAGGACGCCGACCCCTACAGTCTAAAACTAAATATAAGTTACAGATAGGCGACCAACGGTCGCCTTTTTTGTTTATTTGTACAAGTTTTGCGATAATTTATATACACATTCGACAAAATGTAATAGAAAATGTGTAAAAATTATGTTATAATATTGAGGTATTATAAAAAGCGACCCAACGCTTGAGAATTTTAAAAATGCAAAATATATTTTTTCGGTGGGGATAAAATGAAACGGCTTATTTGTTTAGCCTTAGCTTTTGTATTTTTGATTACTTCATTTGGAGTGATTGCGCCTTGTGTCAACGCTTCAAAAAAGTTAAATGACGCTTCATTGGTTACAACGCAAATAAACACACTTGTCAGAAAATATGAAAGCAGGCAGGACACTCAAAACAGACTTATTGTAAATTCATCAAAGCTTAAGGACAGCTACGGCGCCGTGGCTGTTGTTAAGGCACGCAATTTTCAAATTTTGCAGTTTGACAGCTTTGAAAAGGCAGAAAGCGCAAAGCAAAATATCGAAAAGCTCGGAATAAGCTGTGAAAACGACTCTTTTGCTTATGTTGAAGCTGCAAGCAAAGCACCGAGTAAGACGGATATGTGGGCAGTAAGGAATGTTCAGTCCGGTGTAACCAACAAATATCTTTTGTCGACAGGTAAAAAATTTAAAGATATTACGGTAGCTGTTATGGATACCGGTGTAAACTCAAGCCACGAACTTCTCAACGGCAGAATTATTGAGTGTGACAAAAACTTCAGTTCAACCGGTGCGCCAAATTGCAGCGAGGACGATAACGGCCACGGAACTAATGTTGCAGGTGTTGTTGCGCTTAACACTGTTGATAACATTAAAATCAAGCCTTATAAGACTTTTGACAGCGAAGGCAAGGCGACAAATTCGCAAATCATTTCAACGCTTAATTATATTTTGAGTGAAAAGAAGCTTCCGAATGTAATTAATATGAGCTTCAGTATTCAGTCAATTGCAAGCAGTATTACTCGTGATTCCATTACCCGTCAGCTTATTTCAAAGGGTGTAACTATAGTTACTTCTGCAGGTAATAAAAGCGTTAATGCAAAATATTATTATCCGGCTAATATTGAAGAGGTTATTACTGTTTCTGCATCAAACAGAAATAATGAAAAAGCCGATTTTTCAAATTACGGAAGTTGCATTGATATTGCAGCGCCGGGTACAGGTATTTATACAAGCGATAAGGACGGAACTTATACATATCAAAACGGCACTTCGTTTTCTGCACCGTTTGTGTCGTCTGCGTGTGCAACACTTCTTATGCAGGATGATGACCTTGACTGCACTCAGGTTGAAAACAGGCTTGCTATGGCTGCCGTTCCTGTTTATAACGAAGCTACGCAATATGAGTGGTGTGGCGCAGGTATAGTTAATTTTACCGGTATTATTTGTGAAGAAAAGGTTAACGCACCTAAGTTCAGCGTTGACGAGGGCAAATATAACGAACCGTTTGAGCTTGAGATTGAAGCTGATAACGGCGACAAAATAATGTATACTACCGACAATACCATTCCGACTTCTAAAAACGGTATTAGGTATACTGCGCCTATTAAGATTGACGATGATACTCATATCATAGCTGTTGCGTACGAAGATTCAAAGAAAAGTATGTACACTTCTTCAACATATGAAATTATTTATGACACAGACGATAATGACTTTGACATTACCGACGACGGTGTTATAATAGCGTATAAAGGCGACAAAACGAACTTGACCGTTCCGGAAATGATTGACGGTGTAACGGTTCGTGCGATAGGCGACAATGTATTTAACGATTCGTCAATAAAGAACATTGTTTTGCCTTATACGGTTAAAAGAATAGGCGTCAGCGCTTTTGCAAACAGTGCATTGACTTCAATTGTTGCAAACGGTCTTGTTGATGTCGACAACGGTGCATTTGAAAATTGCGAGTCACTCGTTAGCGTTTCTATGGATTCGGTTAAAAGTATCGGCAACAGATGTTTTAAAAACTGCAAAAAGCTTACCGAGGTGGCTTTTGATGAAACCGTTGAGGAAATGGGCAGTAACGCTTTCTCGTTTACTTCGCTTTCTTCTGCCGAATTTCCTAAAATCACATCAGCCGATTGTGCATTTGAAGGTACTAAGATTGTAGTAGCACATTTGCCGAATGTAAAAAGCACATATCGTACATTTACCGAATGTTCGCTTCTTGCAAGTGTGAATATGCCAAAGCTTGAAGATGTCGGCGATTTTACATTTGACGGTTGCAATTCTCTTTCGTCTGTTTCAATGAGTAATGTTAAAAGTATAGGCACATATGCTTTCAGGGGCACTGCAATTACAAGTGCAAATCTGCCAAAATGTAACTTACTCGGTACTCAGGCATTTTTCGACTGTGAATATTTAACGAATGTAAGCATACCGAATGTTAAAATTATTGAGCCTAAAACTTTTTCGTATTGCTTCTCTTTGCAAAATATTGATATGCCAAATGTTGAAAAATTCAACGGTACAAACCAAAAATATTTTACCGACTGTATCTCGCTTAAAGGGTTGTTTTTGCCAAACAGCATTAATCTGCCTAACATTACTTGGTCATCCACAATGCTGAGCAGTATCGCATTCGGTACGAAGCCACAACTCTCATATGTTTTTGCACCAAAGGCAGTTGAAGTTGCAAACAGCAGTGACAATAAGTTTATGAATAAATGCTCTAAGCTTGAATTTGCCGTTTTGACAAGCGTGAAGTCGCTTGAAAATATTGAAAATATCAATTCAAGCGTGTGGTATTTCAGTTCGTGTGTGAAGGCTTTGCCGTGTGACGGTATCGGTAACGCCACGGTTATTGCGCCCGATAACAGCTTTGCGCTTGACTGGGCAAAAAATAACGGCGTATCATTTGCTGAAACTTCAAAGCTTGAAATTTCAACAATGAGCTCAAACAAAATAGGCTATGAAGCAAACGGAAAAGAATATGAGTTGCCTTTAAATTGCGTTGTTGCGCTTTGGGATGTCAGTCAAGTTAATTTGACAAAGAGTGAAAGTACAGTGTCGGCACTTCTTGATTTTAATGACGACGGCGTACTTAGTGTAAAAGATTATGTATACTTGAATAGGTTTTAAATTGATGTTTATAATCGGTTGACGGCTTCGCCACATTGGATTTTTTCTCTCCCTCAGTCACTATCGTGACAGCTCCCTCGTCAGAGGGAGCCAAGTTCTTGCTTCCCTCTGACGAGGGAAGTGTCAGCTATGCTGACGATAGGAGAGATAGGCGAACGCAGTTCGCCCCTACGGTGGTCTTTCTGATTTAGACAGTCTGAAATGATAAGACTTTCGTAGGGGCGACCTGTGGTCGCCTGCCAATCCCTCAGTCGGTAAACCGACAGCTCCCTTTGCAAGGGAGCCTTAACTTACTATGCTAAACTATAATTTAACAGAGCTAATTATAAAATGGATGAAAAACGATTTGAAGAACTTTATAACAGAGCATATGAAAGAGGGTACAACACTTTTTCAAGCTTTTTAAATTTAGAAGAGCAAAGCGAACTCAAAAAGACATATTTGCCATGCACCTTATTTGGTGGCTACGAAATGGCAGAAAGGGTTATTGCAGGGTTTGGCGAAGATTTGAGCGAGGATAAATTTCCAATCAAATGCATCTGCGCAAAACCTGTTATGCAAAAATTTGCCGATGAACTCAGTCACCGTGATTTTCTCGGTGCGCTGATGAATTTGGGCATTGAGCGAAAGCTTATCGGCGACATAATTGTTGAAAACAATCAGGGTTATATTTTTTGTGTTGACCGTATTGCAGATTACATTTGCGAAAATCTTGAGCGTGTTCGTCATACTACGGTTAAAACGGATTTGTCCGATTTGCCGAAGCTTACCCAAAACGACCCTGAACCTATTGAAATTTTTGCTGCGTCAAAAAGGCTTGATGTACTTATTTGTGCAATTTATAATCTTTCAAGAAATGACGCTTCAAAGCTCGTTGCAAGCGAAAAAGTGTTCGTCAATTCCAAGCTTATAACGAATGCGTCGCATACGGTGAATGATAATGATATTGTGTCTGTTCGTGGCTGGGGCAGATTTGTGCTTGTTGATGAAGTCAAAGTGACTAAAAAAGGCAGGCTTGTGCTTGAAATTAAAAAGTATTAACAGTCCGATTATTTGAACTATTATAAAATAAATTAGTATTTTATTCGGTTTTATGGTAGAATTTAGTCGGAGGTATAGTGTGAAAAATCACACTATACCGATTATATTGCCCTCAAAATTTGCCTGCGGCATAATTTTGAGATGGCTAAATTCCCACTATACGCCTTGTCCGGCTACAGAGAGGCGTGTGGATGATTTTTAATGAACTA
>JBNMGQ010000089.1:0-8390 GCA_050872345.1 Eubacterium sp.
CAATTCGATTTTTAACAGTTCCCTGCCCCTTTTAAGCCTCATTTTAACAGCCGACTTAGAAAGAGAAAGCGTGCTTGCAATCATTTCAACGGTATAATCTTCATAGTAGTAAAGAAAAATTACCGTTTTGTATTTACTGTCAAGCTTAAGGAGTTTTCGCCTTACATCAAGCTTTTTGTCATTTTCTAAATCTTCACCCAAAATTTCATCATTTAACGGCAGATTTTTATGTCTTGATGATTTGAGAAAATCCTTGCAGGCATTGACGGTAGTCCTGATTAGCCACGCCTTTTTGTGTTCGCTGTCGTAGAAAGACGGGCTTTTGTAAAGAAGCTTTATAAAGACCTCTTGGAGTATGTCCTCGCTTTCTTCTTTACTGTTTGTGTGTAAGTATGCAATTTTATAAAGCATATCGGCATACATATCATATGTGGTTGAAAATTCGTTTTCTTTATCCACTTCTTTGCCCCCTTTCACACATAACACGACTGACTGAATTAAAAAGTCACAACAAGTACAAAAAATGGCTTGAACAAAATTGTCCAAGCCATTTTGCATATGTAGATTTTCGGCAGGAGCAAGCCCCTGCCCTACGATAATATGATTTATATTTTATTTGGTTGTTGCGTCAACAAACCAACCGTTAAGTGTTAAGCACTTTGATGATTTCTTTTCAACAAATGATTTGCAGAAATCATAGCCTGCGCCACCTTCGGCACGAATAGGTGTAATCACACCGTCGGCAAGTGATTTGTAAACATCGTCAACCTTTTCCTTAACTGCCTTTTCTTCCTTAGTATTTTCAGGAAGAGCGTCAACATAAATACCGTCTGTTGAAGCGTTTGCATTGAATACAGAGCCACCGTTGAAGTCTTTCAAACAGTCCTGAACAGCTTCGCCGTAATTCTTAACAACAGCGCAATATTCATTGTCGTGGTTAGCGCCTGCTTCAATAACGCTCGGACTTTCGTCGAACTTATACTTAGCAGTGTAAACCGATTCACTTCTCTCATTGCCACCGGCAAATGCAAGTGTTACGCCCTTGTCAAACATTTTTTCACAGATAGATGCGAAACGGTCAACCATTGAAAATGAAGTGTTCCAATAATATTCGTTTTCAATTGCAACGCCTGCGCCGATACCGTAAGAGTCCTTATTTTCCCAGTGAGAGAACATATAACCTTTCTTAGGAACAGCAGCCGAAAGTTCAACTGTATCACCCTCAACATAAGCGCCCGAACCTGTTGACTCACCGTCGCCACCTTCACCGGTTACGACATTAACGGTAAATGTAGGTTCTTCGCTTGCTTTATAAACAGGAGTAAGCTCAATGTCGCTGTTTGAAACATTTACCTTAGTTTCCTTAGCGTTTAAATCTTCTACAGCATCTTCGTTATTTGTATTCCAATGGTCAAATACTTCGCCTGCTTTAGCAACAGGAGCTTTAACATCAACAGATGAATTTTCACCTACATACTGCTGTGAGTAAACAGTGCCGTCCTCGTTATTAACCTTAACATCGTACTGCTTGCCCTCAGCGTCCTTATATGTAGCTGTAATTGTACAATCGCATTTTTCAACGAGAAGATTCATACTTGACTTTGTTTTAGATGAAATATTAACCTTTTTATCCTTAACGCCGTCAGTATTGCTCTTAACTTCCCACTTGTCGAAAACCTTGCCCTTAGGAGCAGGGTCAGCAGTAATTGTTACATTTGAACCTTCTGTATAAGTACCACTGCCTATACCGTTTTCAACCTTAACTGTAAATGTTTTATCTTTAATGTCGGAAATCTTATCGTAGCAAGCTACAAGATTAAAGCTGTAGTCATAATCAAGAAGTGGAGAATCGTAATCTGCCCAATCAAGAGTTACAGGAATGCCAAGCTCGTCGGCAGCAGCTGCTGCGCCCTGTGCAAAACCTGCGCCGTAATTAGCAGAGTCCTTACTGTTATACTGACCGAAATAGCCAAGCTTTGTATTACCGCTTGCAACGGCAATATAACCTGCAAGGTAACCACTTTGAAGATTGTCAAAACTTACGCACATAACATTATTAACATAATGGTCTGTTTCGTCATCGGCAGAATGAGGAGTACCGTCAACTAAAATAAAGTTAACATCAGGGTAAGAGCTTGCAATTTCATAAGCAGGAACTTCAAACTTTTTACCCGGTAAAACAATATACTGCGCACCGTTGTCCTTAGCAAGTGAAACATACTTTTCAACATTATCGCTTGTAAGTTCACCGTTTTCATCAAGAACAGGCTGATAGTAACGAGAGGTCATACTGTTTTCACTTGCGAAAGAAGTAACACCCTCCCATGCGCTTTGGTTATAGCTTTTATCGGTAACTGTACCACCGTCTGTAATAAGAACAATATCGTTAGTGATTTGTTTTTGTTTAGTGCATCCTGCCATTGCAAATACAGAACTTACAACAAGCACTACGCAAAGAAGCACTGAAATCGCCTTTTTCATAGCTTTCCTCCAAAAAAGAAAAAATGTTCCTAAATATAATAACAAAAATAATATAATATTGCAATAGCAATGTTGATTTAATAGTAAAAATTAATTATAATAATTTGTATTAATATTATTTCTCTCCCTCAGTCACTATCGTGACAGCTCCTACGGGAGCCGTCCCTTTTGTCACTGCGTGACATTTCCCCACACTGTGGGGAATCACCCTCGTCAGACGGAGCCAAGTTCTTGCTTCCCTCTGACGAGGGAAGTGTCAGCTATGCTGACGATAGGAGAGAAAACAAAATATAATCTAAAAAGGTACATATTTATGGAAAACTTAAAATACGAAAACGACAAATTATTAATCTTAGACCAAAGGCTTCTTCCAAACGAAGAAAAGTGGGTTGAGATAAAAAATAAAGAGGATGCATACGACGCAATCAAAACTCTTGCAGTAAGAGGTGCACCGGCTATCGGCATTTTTGCAGGATATTCTATGGCGATATTTTCAAAGGATAATGATATTTACGAGCTGAAAAAATATCTTGACTCATCCCGTCCGACTGCCGTAAATTTAAGTTGGGCAACAAAAAGAATTGTTGACGCCTATGAAAGTGGCAAAAACCTTTTAAACGAAGCCAAAGCCATTCACGAAGAAGATATTGAAATGTGCAAAAAAATAAGTGAATACGGCTTATCGCTTTTAAAAGACGGTGACGGTATTTTGACTCACTGCAACGCCGGTGAACTTGCCACAAGCAGATACGGTACCGGTCTCGGTCCTCTTATTTTAGGCAAAGAAAAAGGATACAATTTCAAAGTTTTTTCCGATGAAACAAGGCCTCTTTTGCAAGGTGCACGCTTAACTTCATATGAGCTTGAAAAAGCAGGAGTTGATGTGACCGTTATTTGCGACAATATGGCAGGATTCGTTATGAAAAAAAGGCTTATCAACGCTGTTCTTGTCGGTTGCGACAGAGTGGCTGCAAACGGTGATGTTGCAAACAAAATCGGCACAAGTTCCGTTGCCGTTCTTGCAAAATATTACGGTATTCCGTTTTATGTTTTAGGTCCGTATTCAACCGTTGATTTTAACTGCAAAACAGGTGACAACATTGAAATTGAGTTTAGAAACGGCGACGAAATAAAGAAAAAATATTTTGAAAAGCCGACTGCCTTGGAAGAAACAAAATGTTTAAATCCTGCCTTTGATGTGACCGACAATTCGCTTATCACGGCTATCATTACCGACAAAGGAATTGCAAGAGCACCTTATGAAAAAAGCTTAAAGGAGTTACTCGGATGATTAGATTTTACGGTGGAAAAGTTTTAAGTCTTAACGATAATTTCAACATTACAAACGACGAAGTTTGGGTTGACGGCAATAAAATTTCATATGTAGGCAAAGAAAAAAGCAGAGCTGAAATGCCACATTTTGAGCGTGAAATAAACCTTAACGGCAACCTGCTTATGCCGTCGTTCAAGAACGCTCACACTCACAGTGCAATGACATTCGGCAGAAGCTTCAGCGATGATTTACCTCTTGACAAATGGCTTAACGACAAGATTTTTCCTCTTGAAGCAAAGCTTGAAAGTCAGGATATTTACGACCTTTCACAGCTTGCATTTCTTGAATATTTAACAAGTGGCATAACTGCCTGCTTTGATATGTATTACTTCCCTGAAGCTATGGCAAAAAGCAGTGTAGACTTCGGTTTCAGGACTGTTATGTGTGGCGCCGTTAACAATTTTAAAGAGTCGGTAGAAAAGCTTGAAAAGTATTACAATACCTATAATAATTACGACGAGCTTATCAGTTACAAGCTTGGTTTTCACGCAGAATATACGACTAAAAGAGAAATTTTAGAAGGTATAAGCGAGCTTGCAAATAAGTACAAAGCGCCTGTTTTCACCCACTCAAGCGAAACAAAAAGTGAAGTTGACGGTTGCATTGAAAGATACGGCAAAACACCGACTGCGCTTTTTGAAGAAATCGGCTTATGGAACCACGGTGGTGGTGGATACCACAGCGTTTGGCTCAGTGATGAGGATATGCAGATTTATAAAAAGCATAACCTTTGGGCAATTTTAAATGCAGGTTCAAATTCCAAGCTTGCGTCAGGCATTGCCGATGTTCAAAAAATGAGTGATATGGGTATCAATCTTGCTGTCGGTACAGACGGACCGAGTTCAAACAATGCGCTTGATATGTTTAGGGAAATGTATCTTATTTCCGTTTTACAAAAGCTTAAATATAATGATGCTTCAGCTATGAATGCCGATGAAATTTTGAAAGCTACAACAGTCGGCTCGGCAAAGTGTATGGGTCTTGATAATCTGGACTGCATTGACGAGGGCAAAGGCGCAGATTTAATTGTAATCGACCTTGACAGACCGAATATGCAGCCGATTAATAATATCACAAAAAATATCGTTTACAGTGGTTCAAAGGAAAATGTCAAGCTTACTATGATAAACGGCAAAATTCTTTACGAAAACGGTGAATTCTTAACCGTTGATAAAGACGAAATTTATCAAAAAGCACAAGAGGTTACGGATAGATTAAAAGGATAAATTAATGTTTAGCCTCCCTTGTAAAGGGAGGTGAGTGAATTTCACGAAGTGAAAGAGACCGTTACTCCAAATCTCTGATTTGGGAGAAACAGTCCGGTGGACTGTTTCGTAGTAACTTGGGTATGATGTGACGGAGGGATTATATCGGGCGAACACAGTTCGCCCCTACGGTGATTTTTCTAATTTAGATAGTCTAAAATGATAAGACTTTCGTAGGGGCGACCTGTGGTCACCTGCCAATCCCTCAGTCGGTAAACCGACAGCTCCCTTTGCAAGGGAGCCTTAACTTACTACACTAAACTATAATTTAACCCCATACAAATTCAAATTCACAATGAATCTTTATGGGGTTATTTTTCACAAACATTTTATATTTTTGCCAATGTTATACACTTAAATTATTATAGCTGTATTCTGTCAATCATTGCCCAAAGCTTCAACAGAATACTTAATTACAGCGCCGGAGTTTGCCTTGATTTCATAATCGTATTTGTTAGCGCTGTCGTTAAATTCAATTTCATAAATTTCCATACCTTTATCGTAATCAAGCTTTTGAGAAGTGAAAGTGACATTAGGATTATTTTGTTGATTGGCGTGGCTGAGAGCAATATTCTTAGCCTCGTCAATACTGATATTATTTTCAAGTGTTGCGATATTCGTCATCGGCTGAGTTTCATACATTTTTGCAGGGTGCTTTTGAGAATAAAATGACGCTGCCACAATTACGCTGATAAGAGCAATAATAAAAATTGTAAAAATCGCAAAAACAGATTTTTCTTTCTTAGTCATATCACACCTCCAAAGTTTTCTTAGGCTTAATCACAATTGCAAGCCAGTAATAAAGTGGAATGGCAATGAGCACAAAGCAAGCATATCCCCACGAAGCTGTAAGCACGCCGATTAAAAGGAAAATTGTAACGCAAAGTTCCGGTATAGGTTGCAAGAGGGCAAACGCTTTTTTATTATTAGCCTTGCAAGAAATAGCGAAACGATAATAAATAGGAATTGTCATAAATATTATCCAAAGAGGATGCCAAATTTTAAATATCATTGAAAGTGCAAGATAAATAATTACAATAAAAATAGGAAAAGGAAAAATACCGAGAGCCTTAGCAACCTTTGGATAAATACCGAAATCATTAGCCTTAGAAAGGAGTGACTTCATTTTGCCCTTAAAATCCTTTGGCTTATCGTTCGGATTTTGAATAATCACCTTATCCTTTTCGGTATCGAGCAAATCATCGACCGATATGCCGTATATTTTTGAAAGAAGGAGCAGATTATCAATATCGGGTGAAGCTTCGGCTCTCTCCCATTTTGAAACTGATTGACGGCTGACGCCGAGTTTACCTGCCAAAACCTCTTGACTGTAGCCGTTTGCTTTTCTGAGTTCCTGAAGTCTTGTAGCTGTTATAAGGTTCATATTTGTACCTCCTAAAGTTATTGACCTTTCGTCATATTAAACTTATCATAAAAATATAATTTTATCAATACACTTTAATTTACATTTTCAAATATTTTCTGCAACCGTCGGTTGCAAAAGAAAAAAGGTTGCTGATTATTAAAATCAACAACCTTAATTTTGTTATTTTTCTTCTTTGTCGTCCTTCTTCTTTTTGCTTGTAAGCTTATTAAGAAGATAAGTTAAAAGAACAACAACGCCGATTACGATAAAGATACCAAGCATACCGAAAAGAACAACAGGAAGTGAGGACTTCCAGCTGTCTGCATAAATAGTCATCTTCATCAAAAATGCCATAACAGTTACATATAAATTATACATAATATTCAAGCCTCCTTATCAAGATACGAGTGTCAAGATAAGACCACCTGCAATAACAGAAGCAATCTGACCTGAAACATTTACACTGATTGACTGCATAAGAAGGAAGTTTTGGTTATCTTCCTTAAGACCCATTTGGTTAACTACACGGCCACTCATAGGGAAAGCAGAAATGCCGGCAGCACCAATCATAGGGTTAATCTTCTTATCCTTAGGAAGGAAAAGGTTGAGGAACTTCGCAAATACAACGCCACCGATTGTATCAAATACGAATGCAACAAGACCAAGACCGAGAATAAGAAGTGTAGCAGGCTGAACAAACTCTGCATAGTGCATTTGACCTGCAACAGTAATACCGAGAAGAATAGTAAGAATATTTGCAAATGAATTTTGTGCTGTTTCCGAAAGGTTATTGAGCACGCCACATTCTCTGATAAGGTTACCGAACATAAGGAAACCTACAAGAGCAACTGACTTAGGTGCTACAAGACCTGCAATTACAGTAACAACGATAGGGAAAAGAATCTTTGTTGTCTTTGAAACATCACCCGGATGATATTTCATTCTGATTAAACGCTCTTTCTTAGTTGTAACAGCCTTAATAACAGGTGGCTGAACAATAGGAACGAGAGCCATATAAGAATATGCAGCAACCATAATAGCGCCGATATACTTAGAGCCAAGTTCGTTTGCAACGAAAATTGATGTAGGACCGTCTGCAGCACCGATAATAGCGATAGAAGCAGCGTCGTTAACATCAAAGAAGAAGCTTGCTACAAAGAAGGTGAAGAAAATACCGAACTGAGCAGCAGCACCGAAGAGCATAAGCCACGGATTTTTAAGAAGCGGACCGAAGTCAATCATAGCACCGATACCGATAAACAGCAAGAGTGGGAAAAGCTCGTTTGCTATACCTGCATCATAAAGCACACTGATAGGTCCTGCTTCGGAACCCGGTTGAGTGATTGCGCCCGACCAAGGCAAGTTAACTAAGATTGTACCGAAACCCATCGGTAAAAGAAGTGTTGGTTCCATCTGTTTGCCGATTGCAAGATAAATGAGAAGTCCGCCGACTGCCCACATAAGCACCATCTGCCATTTTGTTTCGCCGATATTGGCAAACAAATTAGCAAATTCCTGCAAAACAGATACTTTTAAAAGTAGTGTTTCCATATTTTTCTCCTTAAATTTAAAAATAAAAATAACGACACCTTTATCGCTAAGTCGATAAAAGTCTCGTTACAACTGAAAAATGTTCAGCACTGCGCAGACCGGGTTTCCCGTCTTGACGACCTGCACAACATTTGCGTTGCAAATGCTAACTACTCCCTTTTTTCATAAGGTATTATAATATATTAAAAGGTAAAAGTCAACTAAATTAATGTTTATCGTAGTAAGTTAAGGCTCCCTTGCAAAGGGAGCTGTCGGTTTACCGACTGAGGGATTGGCAGGCGACCACAGGTCGCCCCTACGATAGTCTTATCATTTTAGACTGTTCATATTAGAAAAATCACCGTAGGGGGCGAACTGTGTTCGCCTATCTCTCCTATCGTCAGCATAGCTGACA
>JBNMGQ010000090.1:0-8324 GCA_050872345.1 Eubacterium sp.
ACGTAATCAATAGTATTCCTTTGAACAAAGCAAAGAATTAAGGCTAGAGTGGCATGGAAATAGCGATGGGTTTAACTCGAAGTATGGTTTTATGGATGTAAAGGTGAAATAATATATAAATAGACAAATTACCCTATTATTTTACACATATAAATATGCCATTTCAATTTGTGAACAATAAAAAAATAAACTGTTAACAACAGTTGTCACAGTTTATTTTTCGTTTATATTTTATTGTATTTTTTCGCCGTAATTAGTAATAAATTGTCGATTTTAGGCGCATTTTCGGTATGTGTATAATATGTGACTATTTTAATAATTATTCAGTTCACAACTTGCTTTTTTCTTAAATACAATTTATATTTATTAATATGAAAAAAGTATTTTATGGAGGAGCACTATTTTTGGAAACATTTGGAGAAAAGTTAAAACAATGTATTGAGGAGAAAGGTTATTCAATAAGGCAATTTGCATTAGAGTGTAACTTTGACAGACCGTGGCTTACAAACATTATCAACAATAAGAAAAATATGCCTGCAACAAGATTTGAAAAAATCATAGATTCCGGAATATTTGATACAGAGCAAATTAACAAGCTTCGTTATATTTATTATTCAAAAGATTACAGCGAAGCAGAATTTGAAAGAATTAAATTTATAATCAACCATTTTGGCAAAGAAAAAGGAAGAGATGAGTGCAGCAAGCCGGTAAATTTTGAAAAAGGTAAATCAACCTATTTCGGCAATATAAATGTGCTCAGCGTTCTTTATAACATTCTTGAGCAGGAAGAAAAATTATACTATATTTATACAAACATACCTGCTTCAAGCGATAAAATTATCGATATTATTTATCACTTCATCAAGAAAAACAGGGTTAAAGATTACAAACACATTATGTTTACCGACAACGGTGTGAGTACAAACAATTTGAACACATATTTTACTGTTTGTGATTTTGCAGAAATAGGATATGACATTTCTCTTTTAAACAGTATTAATATCAACCAGCTTGAGCAGTACAATTTCTTTCCCTATTACTTTATTGTAAACAACAAAATGTTGCTGTTTGACAGTGAATTTAACAATGTAAACATAAATGTTGATATGCAGAAAATTGCAATTTATCAGCAAAAATTTATTGACCTTTACAATAAAGCGACAAAAATAACATACACATTTGATGACGCAGTAGACTTAATGAAACTCATTGATGTGACGCAAAACAATAATTTACATATGTCCATTGCAGACACACTTTGCGTAACACCGGCTCTTGATTATGACATTCTAAAAGCAAATGCAAATCCGATGATTCCTAACAAAGAGCCGTTAATTCAGGCAGTATTAAATCATTATAATCAGGATTATTCAAACTTTACCCAGTTTATTACAACTTCCGGAATAATCAACTTCGCAAAAGACGGAATAATACACGAAATACCGGAAGATTATCTTTTGCCGGTTGATATAAAAAGCCGGATTCAATTGCTTAAGCAGGTAATGAACAATATCAAAAACGAAGATTCATACAAAACATTTTTGCTTAATCCTACAAAACTGAAATATCGCTTTTGCGACCTTCAGCTTAACAGTGAAGGTTTGGTTACCATATGTGGCTACAAGGGTGATTGCAAATCGTCAAAAAGTTCATTTTGTGGTGAATGGTCTTGTTTGATTAACAATAAAAACATCTACAACGACTTTTTGAATACAAAAGATTTTTTGATTAATAATCAGTGTATTTACAGCAATGACTATGCCATTGGTTTTATTGGCAACATAATAAGTGAACTTGAAGCATATTCAAAATAAAAAAAACATAAAAAACAGGGCTGAAACCGAAGTTTCAACCCTGTTTTTTATTATTTTGTTGCAAATGATGGTAAAAGTGCTGCGAGGACACCGAAGAGGACGCTCAGAGCGACATAAAGAACGGCGAGCCAAGTGTGTCCGGATTTTATCAGTTCTCCTGTTTCAAGAGAAAATGTCGAGAAGGTGGTAAAGCCACCACAAATACCGACTTTCAAAAACAAGATGAGTCTTGAATCAACATTTGCATTTTTGCTCATCCATAATGCAATTAAGCCGATACAAAGCGAGCCGACAATATTGATTGCCAAAGTTGTAAACGGAAACGGTGACGAATTTTTAATCGGGACAAGTGTAGCAATATATCTAAGAACTGCACCGACAAAACCACCGAGTCCTACAATTATACATTCAATCATTTCTTCACCTCATCAGTCACAAAGCTTAACATCCTTAGTAAGTTTTCCGTGATAAATTGCATTTGAAATATTAATCGGAGAGGCGTAAACCTTAGCTTTTTTAAGGAAAATGTCGAGTTTATTTTTATTCATAGGAATATCCGAAAGGCTGTAAACCGTAATGCTTTCGGCAAGTTCTCTAAGTGACATTGAGTCGTCTTTATTAATCGTTACAGTCTTACTTTCGTTTGGCAGAATATCGAAGAAATTGTCGCTGAAAGGCAAAACGGATTTATCGCTTTCAACCTTAACAAGGCGAGCATAAGCGTCACTTTTAACGGTAATATCGAGCCTGTCAGATTTAATTTCAATTCTCGTTTTAAGCTTTGCTTTCGGAAGAGAAAGATTTTTTTCTTTATCAAAGAGAACTGTTTTTTGCTGTATCAAATTGTCATTTTCATCAAAAAGTTTAACGCAAATACCGGTACGTTTTAAATCGTAAAGTCGTTTAAGATTTTTAACTTTCAAATCGAAAACGCAGGCATTTTTAACTTTTTCTACAAGCACGCTCTTTTCTTCTTCAAAACAAACACCTGAGGTAAAATCAAATATTTGATAAATAACCTTTACTGCTTTATTCTCGTTCAAATCGTTTAAAGCGTAAATTTTAATATATTCGTCCGTATCCTCAACAGAAACACTCAAAGGCGCATTAAAATGTCTTGCACCGTACTGAAGTGCTTTGAAATTACCGTAATAATCAATACTCGACCACGAGCAAACGCCCCAGCAATCGTTAAGCTGCCAATACATTGAGCCGTTGCATCTGCCCTTATTCCTTCTCCAGTGCTCCGTAGCGTCTGCTATACACTCATTTTGCGTAACCTGAGAAAGATAAACCATATCCTTAAATCTCTTAGGCAAGTTAAATCTTGAAGCAACATAGTAAACCATTTTATCGTTACCGTTTGCGCACTTTTGGTGAGCGTTAAACACTTTATCATCAAGCGAATAATTACCCTTGTGCTCGGCAAAAATATCAATCGTTTTCATGTCAGGAAGGCTCTCAAAACCAAATTCACTGCAAAAACGGGTCATACGCTTACGATAATAATTCATAGGCTTTAAGCCGTGCCAAACTGCCCACAAATGAGTGTCGCCGACATTATCGCTTCCGACACCGTAATTATGCTTTTCACCTACAGGGGAAGTAGGCGTATAAGGTGTTGACTTGTCATATTTTCTGATTTCGTCCTCAAGAATATGGTGGAAAAATTTCTCCGTCCAGTCAACATATTTTGTCATATAGACCCAAGCCATATGCATATCTTCAATCTCGTTATTACCGTTCCAAACGGCAAGTGAAGGATGAGTGCAAAGTCGTTTAACATTATATTCAACTTCCCTTTTCACATTTTCAAGGATGTCATCATCAAAAAACGGATATGCCTGACAAGCGAACTGAAAATCCTGCCAAACAAGAATACCACGCTCGTCGCAGGCATCGTAAAACTCGTCACTTTCGTAATATCCACCACCCCAAACACGAATCATATTCATATTTGAAAACTGAACGGCGTCAAGCATATAATTAAGCTTATCGTTGTCAAAACGAGTGATAAAGCTGTCGGAAGGAATATAGTTAGAGCCTTTAATAAACAGTGGCACACCGTTTAAAATAAATTGGAAATTGCGACCGTATTCGTCACGCTCACGGTTAAGTTCAATAGTTCTTAATCCGATTTTTTTGCTTTGAGCGTCAACAATTTTACCCTTAGCTTTAAGAGTGGCAGTTACTTTATAAAGTGGCTGATTTTTACTGCCCGAAAGCTCATAAGTCCACCAAAGCTCAGGCTCGTCAATAACAAACTCGGCGCTGTCACCTTTTGCAGTCATCACCTTACCGTTTGGTGAAGTAATGCTAAGTTCACACTCAAAGTCACCGAATGAAGTTATATTTGCTTTTGTGCTGACATAAGCTTTTCCGTTTTCAAGTTTTTGTGTGACTGCGAGATAATCGATTTTAGCAGTATTTACGAATTGAAGCTCAATATCCTTAGTAATACCGGAAAGTGGCAAAACAGGACCCCAGTCCCATCCGAAATGTGATTGTGGCTTACGGATATGAACAATACCGTTTTGACCGTTTGAGTTTACAGGAGTCGGGCACTTTTTATACTTGTCCGACACATAATTTACAGGTGACTTAAAAACTATTCTTATTTCATTTTCGCCCACATTGAGAAGTGATTTAACGCTTTTTGAATATGCGACAAAGCAGTTATCGCCGACAAAAAGAAGGCGTGAATTAATGTAAACTTCACAAATTGTGTCAAGCATTTTGCAATTTAAAAGTACTTCGTCACATTCAAGGTCACCCTCGGTTATTTCAAAAGTCCTTTTATACTCCCAATCCTTTTTACCGACAAATTCGACATCCTTTTCGTATGTAGAAATGAACGGATCCGGTATGTCACCGTTATTCATTAAATCAAGAAAATTGCAAGACGGAACAGTTGCGCTTTTCCATTCACTTTCATCTGTTGACTTAAAAAGCCAAGCACCGTTTAAAGTTTTAATCATAATTTTCCCCTTAAATAAATCAATATATTTTAATTATATATTATTGCAGATAATTATTCAACAAGTATTTGTCGCCCGATTTGGTTTAAATAGGCGCAAAAAAGGCTTCCTACTAAATAGGAAGCCTTTTTAATATAACAGCATTATGAAACCTTATTAAAAATCTTGGTGATATTTATAGGCTTTTCTATTGATTCAATATCGCACACAATATCATCGCAAAGCAAAATTTCACACATTGTTTTAATAAAATCGATACTTTCAATAGTTGACGAAACAACAATTTTAGTTTCGTTTTCATATGTTGAAACGGACAAATTAAGTGGCTTGGTTTTTTCTTCGCCGAGAACATAATAAACACTTGAAACGATATTTTTAACGCTTTTATCAAGTTCAAAAATACCCAAATTAGTAAGCGTTGAAGTGAATTGATTTTCGCCGAAGGTTGTATATCCCACATTGAGAACTGCCTTTTTAAGGTTTATCGGAAGCAAATTATAGGCTTTCATTTTTGCGCACTTTACATTTGAATAGGCAAAATCCTGCATTTTTTCTTTAGTAAGATTTTTATTAAATTGTTCTTTTACCGAATCGACTATTGATTTAAAATCGGTTACTTTATCAGGATTTATCTCAACAAGGAAATAAAGCGACGCATTTCTTACGGTATCAAAATCAAAAAGCTTTCTTATATCAACCGGAATTGAAATACGAATTGCTTTATTTTTAACATTTTTGCACTTAAGAATGGAATAAATTTGAACGGCGCACAAATACATTGAAACGCTGACGCCGTATTTATGCGAAGCATTTTTAAGTGCAATTGACGAAACATTAATACTTTTTGAATTTAAACGAGTTGCGCACCTAAATCAAACTGATAAGAACTGTTCAAATATCTTGATACACTTTTACCACCGAGATTATAAATATACTCATAAATATCGTCGTATTTAAGCAAGCTTTCATTTGTTTTAAGTTCGCTTATAATCGGATAATCGTAGCTGTATTTAGAAAAAATGATATTACAGTATTCCTTTAAAAGCTCATTCAAAAAAGCACCTGCACCGTGACCGTCGGTAATGGCGTGGAAAAGTTCGATGCCGATTGTGTTTTGAGTATAAACTACTCTTAAAAGTGTTTCTTCACCCTTTAAATCAAAAGGCTTGCACATAGGTGCGTCTTTAAAAACAACATTACTGCTGTAAGCAGGTTTTAATACATATTTATTGCCGAATTTTGAAATGCGTGAAAAGAAATACGGATATTTTTCTCTCATTTTCTTTGTAGCATCTTCAAGTGCCAAAAAATCAACATTCAGTTTAAGCCTTGCTTCAACACGGTAAACACTGTTCCAATCTTTGTTTGCAACATATGGATAGATAATACCGGCGCCGTCAAGGTCGATATATTTTTCATTTTCATTTTTAAGTTCTTTTGTAAAAAATACAGGCATAATTAACACTCCTTTCCTGTTCATCTCAATCATAGGAGTGCAAAATAAATTAGCTATAAAGCAAAAATAAATCGAATATTAAAAAAATTTCAAGCAGTTTAAACTTAGTTTAACATTACGCTTTACATTATAAATACAAGGGTATAGAATAAAGAAGAGGTGATATATATGTGGTGGTTATTCGCATTACTATCTGCTGTATTTGCAGCACTTACTTCTATTCTTGCCAAAATAGGAATTGAAGATGTTGACTCAACACTTGCAACGGCAATAAGAACAGTGGCTGTTGTGGGTATGTCGTGGCTTATGGTATTTATTACAAATACTCAGTCGGGTATCACAAACATCAGCAAAAAGAGTTGGATATTCCTTATCCTTTCAGGTCTTGCAACAGGTGCATCATGGCTTTGCTACTACAAAGCAATTCAAATGGGTGATGTATCCAAAGTAGTACCTATTGACAAGCTCAGCGTATTATTTACTCTTGTACTGGCTTTCATCTTTTTGCACGAAGATTTCAATGTCAAATCTCTTATAGGTTCAATTCTTATTACGGCAGGCACACTGTTTATGGTATTATAAGGTGAATTTATGACTGTTAAAAAACGACTTGCAATTTCAAACATAATAATGATTGTAATTCCTGTAATTATAACATTACTGATAGGTGTAATATGCCTCGGTGCTGTTTACATAACGCTTCACAATTCAAACGGCTTCGGCTTTGAAAACAGTGGCGAATTTTACAACACGAGTCAAGCCGTTTCAAGCAAAATGTATGAAGTATTCGAGCACGGCAGTGAGGACACAAAGTCAAGGCTTGAAGCCATAGGAAACATAATTGATAAAAATACTACCTTCGTTCAGGTTTTTGAAAACGGTCAGGATTTTTACAAAGCCGGCAATGAAAACATTGCCGATAAAACATTGATTTCCTCGGCTAAAAGCATAGGCAACAACGCTTTTGTTTCAAACGAAAAGCACGAGCTTTATTATTACAGTGAAAAATCAGGCAACAGTACTTACGAACTATACCTGTTTTCAAACAACAATCATCAGGATAATACAAAAGTTAAAAATGTTTTTATCCTTTCAGTTTTAATTGTGAGCGTTGCTATAATTTTTTCCATAACATTCACAAACAAGTTTTTGACACGATTTGTGTTTAAAAAAATTGAAGAGCCGATTGATATTTTATCAAAAGGTGTTAATGAGATTGCAAGCGGTAACCTCGATTATCGTTTGAATTACAGCAAAAATGATGAATTTTTACCCGTCTGCATTGCTTTCAACGATATGGCAGGCAGGCTCAAAAAATCAGTTGAGCTTACTCAAAAAAATGAGGAAAACAGGAAGGAACTTTTGCTCGACATTTCTCACGATTTGAGGAGTCCGTTAACTTCAATTCAGGCTTATGTTGAAGGACTTATCGACGGTGTTGCAGATTCACCGCAAATGAGAGATAAATACCTCCAAACTATCAAGCGCAAAACAATTGACATTGAAAAAATGGTATCTTCCCTTTTTGCTTATTCAAAACTTGATATGGAAGAGTTTACGCTTAATAACGAAAAAATCAATTTAACCGAATTTTTAACCAAAACAATTGACAGCGTAAAGGACGAGTATGCCGACAAAGGTCTTAATATTCAGCTTAATACAAGCGAAGATATAAAAATCATTGCCGACAAAGAGCTTTTAATCAGAATTGAATCAAACATACTTGATAACTCGCTTAAATATAAAAACAAAGAAATCGGCAATTCAAAAATCATCGTTTCAAGAGAAGATGATTTTGCAAAAATTGAATTTGCCGACGACGGAATAGGCGTTGACGATGACAGCCTTGACAAGCTTTTTGAAGTATTTTACAGGACGGACAAGGCTCGTTCAAACACCGGAAGTGGCAGTGGAATAGGGCTTGCATTTGTCAAAAAGGCAGTCACTTCAATGGGTGGCAAAGTCAAAGCAGAAAACAATTCGTATTCGGGTCTTTCAATTATTATCTATTTGAGGTGCTGTGATGAGTAAAATTTTGATTATCGAAGATGACAGAGATATAGCCGAGGTTGAGCG
>JBNMGQ010000091.1:0-8313 GCA_050872345.1 Eubacterium sp.
CTAAGACTTACACTGTAAAGGCTGAGGGTGCTACAATCACTACAGCTTCTGCTTCAGCTGAAGGTTCACTTGACGGCGTAACATATGATACTAAGGTAACAGTTACAAAGCCGGGTACTAAGGCTTGGACAGTTAACGGTGCAACAGTTGCTTATGGCGACACTTACACATTCTTCTGTGGTTCTGACATTGAACTCGTAGCTGTTTCTGATACTACTGAAACTGCTTCAACTAAGATTGCTATCGTAGATGCAAGCTTAATTAACGGTTCAGCTTATAAGGTATCATTCCTTGCAACTCGTACACTTGCTCCTACTGACACAATTGTTAAGCAGGGCTTTGTATACGGTATGGATATGACAGCTGACGATCTTAAACTTGAAAATGTAGGCAAGACAGGTGCTAACTCAACCGGTAAGGTTAAGGCTATTTACCTTGACAACGGTTACGAGCAGTTCTGTGTAAACTATGGTATTTCAAGTGAAAAGAGAGTTGGTCATAAAGTATCTGCTGTTGCTTTCGTAACAGTTAAGGGTGCTGATGGCAATACAAACACAGTATACTCAACAATTCAAGATTACTTATATAAATAAGTTTTAAAATTTATCAATATTTAACGAAGCGACACCTTTGCTGTTATGGGGCGAGGGCAAGCTTCTAAGTTTAGGAGGACATATACAATGAAAGAGCTTTATACAAAGCCAGTGTCTCAGATTGATGAGTTTAAGACATATGATGTAGTAACTACTTCAATCGGACAGGGCAACGGCGAAGACGAAACTCCTTAATCGTAGCTTTGTTTTAGACATTGAATAACATAGGGAAGACGGCAGAAATGCCGTCTTCTTTTTTTGCCTGTCAGATTATGTTTTGTGACACTTTACCATTAATTGTATATTGACAAAATATTAACAATTTACTAAAATAATAGTGTTAAAGATATTTCAAAAAAATTTTAGACATACTATTTTAGAGGGAGAATATTATGCCGGAAGAGAAAGAATATGAATATAAGTTTGACCCTTCAAAAGTACCAAATGACAGAGTGTACGACGATAGGGTTATGCACTATTATGAAAACCATTCAAACGAGCCTGCAAGGCCACTTATCTTAGCACTCGGTAAGCATATTACCGACCGTGTTTTGTACAAAATGCCGTGGCTTCCTAAGGTAGGTAAGGAGCTTACGACTAACGACCCTGAGTATTGGGGCCTTGCTTCGCTCGTCAGCGACGAAATGGCTGAGGTTGCACTTAAAATGAAAGTGCACCACGGTATGAAAATGGCTGAAATTGAAAAGGCTACGGGCAAGAAAGCTTCGTACCTCGAGCCGCTTTTAAAAGATATGGCTAATATCGGTCTTATCGAGTATAACTGGGAAAATCCTGAGCACGAGAAGCAGTATGTGCTTCCTATGTTCGTTCCGGGTTCGGCAGAATTTTTCAATATGAAGTGGGACCAACTTTGCGAGCAACCTCAGGTTGCAAACTTCTTTGAGCGTATGACTCAACTTCCACTTGAGGCTATCACACCTATGGTTCCTCCGGGAGGCGCAGGCATTGGTATGCATGTTATCCCTGTTGAAAAGGCAATCAGTATGGAAAATCAGTCGGCTGATGTTGAGCATATTTCTCATTGGCTCGATAAGTACGACGGTAAGTATGCTGCCGGTCCGTGCTCTTGTCGTTACAGCCGTGCAATGTGTGGCGAAGGCTGTGCCGATGACCCTGAAGATTGGTGTATCGGTGTCGGCGATATGGCTGATTACCTTGTTGAAACTAATAAGGGTCACTATATCACCCGTGAAAAGGTTATGGAAATTCTTCAGCGTGCTGAGGATAACGGCTTCGTTCACCAAATTACTAATATCGACGGCGAAAATAAGATTTTTGCTATTTGTAACTGTCAGGTTAAGGTGTGCAACGCACTTCGTACCTCTCAGCTTTTCAATACTCCTAATATGTCACGCTCTGCTTATGTTGCAAAAGTTGAGCCAAAGGACTGCGTAGCTTGTGGCAGATGCGTTGAATATTGTCCTGCCGGTGCAGTTAAGCTCGGTCAAAAGCTTTGCAAAAAGGACGGTTCGTCTGTTACATATCCAAAGCAGGAACTTCCTGACGCAGTTAAATGGGGCAAGGAAAAGTGGTCGCCTGACTACCGTGATAAGAACAGAATCAACTGCTACGATACAGGTACTGCTCCTTGTAAAACTGCGTGCCCTGCTCATATTGCAGTTCAGGGTTATATCAAAATGGCTGCACAGGGCAGATACACCGACGCTCTTGCGCTTATCAAAAAGGAAAATCCGTTCCCTGCAGTTTGTGGCAGAGTTTGTAACAAGAGATGTGAGGACGCTTGTACCCGTGGTACTATCGACCAGGCAGTTTCAATCGACGAAATTAAGCGTTTCATTGCACAAAAGGATTTGGACGCTGAAACTCGTTATATTCCTGAAAAGGTAATTCCGTCTAACCGTGGCGAATTTAAGAATAAAATCGCTATTATAGGTGGTGGCCCTGCCGGTCTTTCGTGCGCATATTATCTTGCAACTACAGGCTACAGACCTACAGTTTTTGAAAAAAATGAAAAACCGGGTGGTATGCTTACCTACGGTATTCCGTCATATAAACTTGAAAAGGATGTAGTTGACGCAGAAATCGATGTTATCCGTCAGCTCGGTGTTGAAATTAAATGTGGCGTTGAAGTCGGCAAGGATGTAACTCTTGATGAACTTCGTGCACAGGGCTATGAAGCATTTTATATTGCTATCGGTTGCCAAGGCTCTCGTAAGCCTAACCTTGAAGGCGAAGATGCCAACGGTGTAATGAGCGCCGTTGATATTCTTCATAAAATTGCAGAAAATCACGACCTCGACCTTAAGGGTAATAAGACCGTTGTTATCGGTGGTGGTAATGTTGCAGTCGATGTTGCCCGTTCAACCAAGCGTTGCGGCGCTGATGTAGTCGGTATGTTCTGCCTTGAAAGCAGGGAAGAAATGCCGGCGTCAGATGATGAAATCTTTGAAACCGAAGAAGAAGGTATCGAGATTAATAACGGCTGGGGCGTTAAGGAAATCCTTACCGAAAATAATAATGTAACAGGCGTTGTGCTTAAAAAGTGTACATCTGTTACCGACGAAAACGGCAGATTTAACCCACAGTTTGACGAAAACGATACTAAGACAGTTGAGTGTGACCACCTCTATTTCTCAATCGGTCAGTCGATTGAATGGGGCGATATGCTTAAGGGTGAAGCTGTTGAACTTGGCAGAGGTAACGGTCCTCAGGCTGACAGCTTGACTTACCAAACTGCGCAAAAGGATATTTTTGTCGGTGGTGATGTTTATACAGGTCCACGCTTTGCCATTGACGCTATTGCAGCCGGTAAAGAGGGCGCAGAGTCAATCCACCGTTTCGTTCATTTCAATGCAAGCCTTACTATCGGTCGTAACAGAAGAGATTTTATTGCGCTTGATAAGGACGACATTAAGGTTGACACTTACGACAATTCATCCCGTCAACTTCCTGCTATGAATAAGAACATTGACGCTAAAACTTCGTTTAAGGACGCTCATTTACCACTTACCGAAGAACAGATTAAGACAGAAACTGCCCGTTGCCTCGGCTGTGGCGCAAGCGTAGTTGACGAAAATAAATGTATCGGTTGTGGTATTTGTACCACCAAGTGTGAGTTTGACGCTATTCATCTTCACCGTGAGCACCCTGAGTGCAGTACTATGGTTAACTCAAACGATAAGATGAAAGCAATTTTGCCTTATATGATTAAGCGTAATTTCAAAATCAAGAAGGCGCAAAAGGCTAAAAAGGACTGATTATGCACGAACTTGGTATAGTTTTTCATATCATTGACGAAATAGAAGAGGTCGGCAAGCAAAACGAACTTACAACCGTGTCGTCAGTTACGGCTGAAGTCGGCGAAGTGTCAGGCGTTTTGCACGACTATCTCGACGATTGCTGGCAGTGGGCTTGCGCTAAAAGTGAGCTTATGAACGGTGCTAAGCTTAATATCGAGGTCATTCCTGCAGTCACTTATTGCGAGGACTGTAAGGGCGAGTACAAGACGGTTGAGCACGGCAAAATCTGCCCTCTTTGTGGCAGTGAGCACACCTACCTTCTTCACGGCAATGAAATTATGATTAAGGAAATTGAGGCAAAATAATATTGTGATAAAATGAAGGCTTTTGTTCTCTCCTATCGTCAGCGTAGCTGACACTTCCCTCGTCAGAGGGAGCTGTCGGTTTACCGACTGAGGGAGAGATAATACAAAATTCAGCTCATTTTCTCATCAATATTTATAACAGGCTCCCGTAGGAGCTGTCAGCTATGCTGACTGAGGGATTTAAGGCGAACACTGTTCGCCCCTACGAAAGTCCGAATAAATAAGATTATCGTAGGGCAGGGGCTTGCTCCTGCCAGACTAAAATTTGTATAAATCAAATTTTTATCGTAGAGGCTAACATCGTTAGCCCGAAAGAATCCCACATTTGCCTTAATTATATATTTTATTCATTTTATCAGAGGAGGGAATGACAATGTTATTCCAAATTTACGGCGATAATACATTGTATCAACTCTTGGGTTGGGTACTTGTATTTGTCGGACTCGTTGTATTAAACGAGATTGCCCGTCGCTCCAAAGCGGGCGGAATTGCTTTGTTCCTTGTCTTACCTGCAGCATTGACGGTTTACTTCATCGTTATTGCCGTAGCAGCCAAATCAGGAGCAGAGTGGGCAGTTAACAACCAAACCTACCTTTATATGAACGGTTGGTTCCACTATGCAAAGCTTTATGCAGCAACATTCGGCTGTATCGGCTTTATGATGCTCAAGTATAAGTGGAGCCTCGGTAAAAAGGATTGGTTCAAGGTTTTCCCATTTGTTATCGTTGCTATTAATATCCTTATTGCAGTTGCATCTGACTTTGAATCTGCAATCAAAGGTGGCTTCAACGGTGGCTGGTGGCTCTCATCAGAAGGCGTTTACATCTACGGTGGCTGGTGGAACTGGCTCAACGGTATCGCCGGTATCATCAACATTTTCTGTATGACAGGTTGGTGGGGTATCTACTCATCAAAGAATAAGCAGGATATGCTTTGGCCTGATATGACTTGGTGCTACATCCTTGCTTATGATATTTGGAACTTTGAGTATACATATCTTAATCTTCCTTCACACTCGTGGTACTGTGGTCTTGCTCTTCTTCTTGCTCCTACATTTGCTAACGCATTTTGGAACAAGGGTGGTTGGATTCAAAACCGTGCTAACACTCTTGCACTCTGGTGTATGTTCGCACAGGTATTTCCACTCTTCCAGGATAAAGAGCCGTTTGGCGTTCTCACATCGGTTTACCCACAGGGCTATACTCCGTCAATGATGATGAACGGTATTGCTCCGGAAACTATGGGCGCAGCTAACCCAAAGGCACAGGCTGTTATCGCTATTCTTTCTATCGCTGTTAATGTTTGCGTACTTACAGCAATCATTAAGCGTTCTAAGGAACAGCATAAGAATCCTTATAAGAACGAAATCTTCACAGACCAAAAGGATTATAAGCTTGCTCTTCAAAGAGCAGCCGAATCAGCTCGTAAATCAGCATAACTTTTGGTTGATATAAAAAACAAGCCATCGGGAAACCGATGGCTTTGTTGTTTTGTTGATTTGAAATATTGTAGACGACCCACTAAATTTTTTGATTGCCTAAATGAACAAGATTACCGTAGGGGCGAACTGTGCTCGCCTATAATACAAAATCTGACGCACTGCTGTACGGCAGATTTTGAGAGGAGGAGCAACGAAGTGAGTGAGGAATGAATTTCAAATCCAATATTAAAGAAATTCGTCACGAACGATACGAAGTTTGCGACGACGAGTTTCGAGCCTACCAACGCATTACATAAAAAAATAAAGGATACCGAATGGTATCCTTTATTTTTTGGTGGAAACAACAGGGCTCGAACCTGTGACCCTCTGCTTGTAAGGCAGATGCTCTCCCAGCTGAGCTATGCTTCCGTCAGCGATATTAAGTATACACTATGAAGATACAAATGTCAAGAGTTAATTTTAGAAAAAAGCACTTTTATTCTGTCAATTTCATTATTTAAGTACAAATAGCCGAAAAGTGCTTCAACTCCGGTAGCGCAGTGGTACTCGTTTTCGCTTGCGCTTTTAGGCATATGACCTACCTTTGCGTTTCTTCCACGCTTAAAAATTGCCATTTCTTCTTCGGTAAGTTCGTCCTTGATTTTTTCAAAAGCAACAGTCTGCGCCTTTGCGCTTACATACTTGACGCTTTCCCTGTGCAAATCGTTTACAGGTCGGTTGGCGTCAAGCACAAGCGTTTCACGAACAAGAATTTCATAAATACAGTCGCCGATAAATGCTAAATTTAGTGGACTCAACTGCTTTGGTTTAACATCTTTGTCAACAAATCTCATATCATTAAGGCACATATTCAAACTCTATGTCATAGAGCGAAACAATGTCACCCTCCTCAATTCCTTTTTCTCTAAGCGCATTGAAAATGCCACTTTTTTCGAGTACTCTTTGCATATATTGAAGTGCTTCGTAGTCCTCAATATCAATGCCCTTGAGTACCTTAGGGAACCAATTTGCTTCAACAAGGAAGTAATGAGGTTCAACTTCTGTAATCTTAAAGCTGTTGTCGTCCTTAACAAGCGCTTCAAGAGGAATTTCCTGCACTTCATATTCCTTGATAGGAGGAAGAGTCTGAAGCTTGTTCCAAACTGCGTTCATAAGCTCCTTTGTGCCCTCCATAATCGGTGCACAAATTGAGTAGTAATCGTAGCCCTTTGCTTCAACATAATTTTTGAACCTTTCAATCTGCTCAGGCTCAGCCATATCAATCTTGTTGCCGGCTACAATTTGAGGTTGCTTTGCAAGTTCAGGGTTAAATTTAACAAGCTCTTCGTTAATCTTTTCAAAATCTTCGATAGGGTCCCTGCCTTCACTGCCACTGACATCGACAATGTGAACAAGAAGTCTGCATCTTTCAATATGACGCAAGAACTCGTGACCCAAACCGATACCTTCGCTTGCACCTTCAATAAGACCCGGAATGTCGGCAATAACAAATGAATTGCCTTCACCCATTGAAACTACACCGAGGTTAGGCACAAGGGTAGTGAAGTGGTAATCGCCAATCTTCGGCTTAGCCTGACTTACAACTGAAATAAGGCTCGACTTTCCTACGGACGGATAACCTAAAAGTCCTACATCGGCAAGAAGCTTAAGCTCAAGCGATACTTCCCATTCTTCACCCGGTACGCCCGGTTTTGCAAATCTCGGCACTTGACGGGTAGGCGTTGCAAAATGAATGTTGCCCCATCCACCTTTGCCACCTTTTGCTGCGACAAATCTGTCAGTCTTGCTCATATCAGCCATAACTGCGCCCGAGTTTGCTTCTTTGATTATCGTACCTCTCGGTACTTTAATTTCAAGGTCGGGTGCTTTTTTGCCGTACTGACGGCTGCCACGGCCGTTTTCACCGTTTTTCGCAACATATTTGCGCTTGTACCTGAAATCGGCAAGAGTAGCAAGATTGTCGTCAACGACAAATACTACATCTCCGCCTTTGCCACCGTCACCACCGTCAGGTCCACCGGCTGCTACATATTTTTCCCTGTGAAATGCAACAGCACCTGCGCCACCGTCACCGGCTTTTATTTTAATTTTCGCTATATCTACAAACATTTTAATCACCTTTGTTTTTAGTAATATGATTTTAACAAATTTTAATTAGAATTGCAATATAAATTATAGTTTAGCGTAGGGTTAACCGAATTAAGCCTCCTTTGAAAAGGGAGGTGGCACGCTTGCGTGACGGAGGGATTATCGGGCGAACACAGTTCGCCTATCTCTCCTATCGTCAGCATAGCTGACACTTCCCTCGTCAGAGGGAAGCAAGGACTTGGCTCCCTCTGACGAGGGAGCTGTCACGATAGTGACTGAGGGAGAGAAAAAATACAATGTGGCGTCAGCCGTCAACCGATTATAAACAATAATTTATATCATCACTTAACACCAACTTCAAAAATGCAATTTTAACATTGTTAAAAAATTAACTATAACACTTGTATAATTTTAACTGTTTTTGTATAAAGTGTAAAAAATGAAATTTTCTCTTGATTAATGGGGACAAACAGTATAAAATAAATAGTGCATAAAAGCAATAAAACTTTAAATTATATTCGGAGGTAAATTCCAATGGTAAAAGTTGCTATTAATGGTTTCGGCCGTATCGGTCGTCTTGCTTTCCGTCAGATGTTTGGCGCAGA
>JBNMGQ010000092.1:0-8237 GCA_050872345.1 Eubacterium sp.
ATAATAAATATTTAAGGTGGTAAAATATGAAAAAATCCTTGTCAATAATATTGTCAATCGTGCTGGTAATAACCTCCACTTTTTGCTTAGGCTTCTCGGCTTTTGCTGACAATTCGATAAACTATGACGGAAGTTCAAAAACACTCACTTTGACAGGCTTCAAAGTTCTTACAAGTGAGGACATTGAGTCATTTGAGAATAAGAGTGATGTAGTAAGAATCAATTTAAAAAGCGATATTGAAGAGGTCGGAGCGTCCGTTTTTGACGATTTTGCTTCACTTCAAAAGCTTGTGGTTTACAATCCTGACTGCCAGTTCAACACAGTCGGCGCATTGCCTAAAGGCTCAAGTGCAACAATTTATTCTTACCCTTCATCAAAAGTTCAGGAGCACGCTGAAAATCACGAATTCAACTTCAAGAAGATTTATAAGCTTTCATTTGTACAAAAAGATTCAACAGAAAATCAAAAAGTAATAACCGTTGTTGACGCACTTGAAGATGACACGCCACAAGATATTGCGAAAATGGCACCTGAATTTACCAACAAGGAAATTCTTCATTATAAGGACAGCAAAGGTAAAGAAAAGCATGTTTGCCAAGTTTGGGACCCTGCAATCGTAACACCGACATCGGACGCAGTTTACACCGAAAAGACAAGGTCTTTCTACTGCGAAGATTACAAGGGCACAAGAGTGACAAAAGTTGCAACCTGCCAAAACGAAGGTGAAGGCGAAATTTATTGTACGGTATGCAAATATGTTTTTGATAAATATACAATAGATAAAGCCGACCACGACTTCGGCGAAAATAATGAGCTTGAGTTTTGCATAGTATGTGACGAAAGGAATCCTGACTATGTTCCACCGGTTACTACAGAGCCGTCAACCGAGCCTGTAACCGAACCGGTAACAAGCCCTGTGACCGTACCTTCTACAGTTACAACAACTACCCCTGCAACAAGTGCCACAACCACTACGACTGCACCTGCCACAACTACAACCTTGCCTACTACAACACCGTCTACTGCTCAGGCAACAACAAAAGCACCTGCTGTATCAAAGCCAAAGAGCACTAAGATTAAGAAGCTTACAAAGGGCAAAAAATCAATCACTGCCACTTGGTCAAAGGTTAGTGGAGTTAAGGGTTACCAAATCCAAATTGCTACCGACAAGAAGTTTAAAAAAGACAAGAAAACAGTAACAATTAAAAAGCAAAAGACAACTAAAACAACAATTAAAAAGCTTAAGGCAAATAAAAAATATTATGTCAGAATCAGGACATATAAGGTAGTAAACAAAAAGAATGTTTACTCCTCCTGGTCAAGTGTTAAAAGCATTAAAACTAAATAAAAGTAAAAGGAGAGTCATGCGACTCTCCTTTTTTTGATAAGATTGACGGCTTCGCTTATCTCTCCTATCGTCAGCATAGCTGACACTTCCCTCGTCAGAGGGAAGCAAGGACTTGGCTCCCTCTGACGAGGGAGCTGTCAACTTTGTTGACTGAGGGAGAGAAATAATATTAAACTATTTTATCAACTAATATCTTCTTTTAAAGTTTCGATGATATTATCATCCTTAAGCTTTCTGACCGAGTAAATCATAGTAAGTGCAACTACTGCAAACACTACAAGAATTACAGCGAGGTAAAGCTTGAAATCGAATGTATAAGGGATATTTGACGAGCCGAGCATCTTATTTAGAACGATACAAATAACAACACTTATCGGCACACCGAAAATTACTGCCTTAAGTGCATAGAACACACTTTCAAGGCTAATCATTTTGCTAAAGCCCTTTGGTGTAGTACCGACCGACTTAAGCATAGCAAACTCTTTTCGTCTTAGTGCAATATTAGTTGAAATGGTGTTGATAATATTTGCAATTGTGATAAGCGAAATAAGAGCAATAAAGCCGTAAACGAATACCTGAATAATGAAGATAACAGTATTCATAGTTTGAAGCGACTCTACATTATCGGCTACAAATGTGCCACCGAGGTCGTTTTCATTAAGAAGTGTTTCAAGATTTGTTGCAACCGACTTATGGTCGTCAGTTTCAATACAAACAGTAACCGACGGGTCGGAGTTATATGACGAAACGACTTTTACATACTGTGAATACGGAATATACATAGTCACAACGCTTGGAGTTGCAAGCGAACAGGCAAAGCTGTTTTTGCTGTATTTTGCAAGAGCACCGATTTCAATATCAACCGGCTTTTCGCCCTCACTTACATATTGGTCGTTTTGAACTATATGCTGACCGACAATGCTTGCGTTGAAAACCTTGCTTGAATCGTTCTTATGTGAAAGATTATTGAGAAGCACGCATTTAAGATTATCACCGTAAAAACTGTTGTAATCGATACCGTTTTCCTTGCAAAGCTTGTTAAACTCACTGTCGTCAATATAGTGAATCATAGTTGAAACAGCTTTTTTACCACTGAAAAGCTTTGTATAAGCAGAGTTATAATGCTTTAAGTCTTTGATACCGTTGTCCTTAATAGTAATACTTTCCTTACCGAGTTGGAAATTTGAATTTACCAAATCAATATAATACTTTTTAACGCCCTGCATTTTGTCGAGTGCGTCGTCAAGCTCATCCATATGCTTATATGAAATTGTTGTTGAAACCTGATAAGGAATACTCTCTTCGTATCCGGTTGCCTGAACGAACATATTGCAAAAATAGTTGCAGGAAATGAAAAGCACGATTGAAAGAGCAATTGAAACGGTAATCATTCTTGCTTTTCTGCCGTTACGCTTAAGGTTTTTGTAAGCAAGCTCGCCCTCGTAACCGAAAATCTTTCTGATATACTTTGGTGCTTTAAGCTTTTTAGGTTTAACCTTAATTTCCTGCCTTTGACGGATAGCGTCGATAGGAGTAATCTTTGACGCTTTTCTTGCAGGAATGAACGCCGAAATAAAAATGGTAAATACGCTGACGAGAACTATGCCCACAATTGCCCAAAACGGTACAACTGTTTTCATCTGCATATTGCTGTCGCTTACACCTACTATCATTCCGGAGGAAATGATTTTGTGACCGACTAATTTAAGCGTGATACCGATACCGAGTATACCTGCCAAAATGCCGACCGGAATACCGACTGCTCCTAAAATAGCACCTTCAAAGTACACACTCTTTCGCTTTTGTGATTTTGTTGCACCGACAGAAGCGAGCATACCGAGGTATCTTACTCGTTCCGAAAGTGACATACCGAATGCGTTATAAATAAGCATTACGGACGCAATTACGATAAGAACTAAAACAACTAAAACAATAGGGAGCATCGTCATAATCAAGCCACCTTGAGCACCTGAAAGATAAGATGCAAGCACCTCTTGATTTTGAGAAACAGATTCGATTTTATAATCCTTTTGAATCGCATCAAGTGTTTTGTTAGCGTTTCTGTCCTGTTTTGTAAGAGTAACGGTTGCTGAAAGGTAGCCGTTGCTTTTTCTCCCTTCTTTACTCATACCACGCCAAATGCTTGTAAATCTTGTAGCAGGGTTATTGTGAAGAATTGCAGTAATTGTATATTCCTTGGTATCACTTGACGGCACAAACTTTTCATCTTTTTGAGTTGAACCGGTTACATAACTTCCGTCTGAAAGTCTTCTTTGACCCTGAGTAAATGTGATTTTATCGCCGACCTTGGCGTTTTTCATACCGTTAGCTGCAAGGAAATCCTGCTCAACTGCAACTTCATTATCGTTTGCCGGAACTCTGCCTTCGTAGTCGCCTGTAAGCATCATTTCAAAATAAGCCTTGTCGCCTACAAGCATATCGCCTACGCCTTTTTTATATGAGGTGGCATTTTTAAGTTCAAACGCCATATTTTCGTCGCTGTATTCAAGACCTATCTTTGAAAGTCTGTTATCCTTTTCAATTTGGCTTACCTGAGTTTGGTTAACATTATTAAACTCGGCATCCCACTTACCTGTGGAAATAAGACCGATTTCGCCGAAGAGATTTAAAAATGAAGCCATTGCAACGAAAACAGCCGTAATCATTGCAACGGATACGCAGATACCAAGAGTTGTAACAACGGTTCTGCCCTTGTTTTCCTTAAGATGACGAGTAGTCAGTTTATTTACGATATTCAACCTATTCTCACCTCGTCTCCGGTGATTTTACCGTCCTCAATTGTAATTACACGGTCGGCTGAATTTGCAATTTTTTCATCGTGTGTGATGATAATTACAGTTTGATTAAATTCTTTGTTAAACTGCCTTAAAAGTGAAATAATCTCTTTGCTGTTTTCACTGTCAAGGTTACCGGTCGGTTCGTCTGCAAGCATAATTGCAGGGTTGTTAACAAGCGCACGGCCGATTGAAACACGCTGTTGCTGGCCACCTGAAAGTTGATTTGGCAAATGGTCAAGTCTGTGTGACAAACCAAGACGCTTAACAAGAGTATCAATCTGCTTTTGGTCAGGCTTTCTGCCGTCAAGAAGGAGTGGCAAGGTCAAATTTTCCTTAACTGTTAAAATAGGAATAAGGTTATAGAACTGATAAATAAGACCTATCTGCCTGCGACGGAAAATCGCAAGAGCAGTTTCGTCAAGAGTTGAAATATCTGTTTGATTGATAATAACACTGCCACGAGTCGGCACATCAACGCCACCGAGAATATGGAGAAGTGTTGACTTGCCCGAACCACTCGGACCGATGATTGCTACGAACTCACCTTTGTCTACCGAGAATGACACATTGTCAAGTGCTTTAACCATTGTGTCACCCTTACCGTATGTTTTGCTTAAATTTGTAACTTCGAGAATTTTCATAATGTTCTCTCCTTTCGATGAGTCCATAATACTAAACCTAACTTACACTTGCGTGACATTTATATTACAATTTTGTCATTTAAGAATGTTATAATAACAGGCGAACACAGTTCGTCCCTACGGCGTCGAAATTATTATTGTAGGGGCGAATATTATTCGCCCGAAAATCACTCCGTCACACAAGGGTGTTCCTTCAATCGTTAAGTGACTTTTAATAGGTCAGACTATCGTCTTATAAAATCGTACTTCAAACTTACTGCCCTCGCCTATTTTTGACGAAACGATAATATCGCCCTTTTCCTTTTCAAGCACTGTTTTGGCAAGAGCAAGACCTATGCCTACGCTTTCGCTTGATGAATTTTTTCCGTGATAAAAGCGTTCAAAAATATGTGGCAAATCTTCCTTAGTAATGCCACAGCCGTTGTCGACAATGAAAAGTGAGTTATACACATTCGTCATTTGAGTATAAAAAGTAAGCGTGCCACCGTCATCTGTATGTTCAATACAGTTTTTTATAATATTTTCGACTGCCTCACTTGTCCAGTTGTCGTCGCCCTTAAATGTAAAATCTTCGACTGTATTTACAACTTTAATCTGCCTTATATCAAGAGTAACGCTGAACGGCTTAAGGCTTTGGGTGAGCACATCGTTTATTGAAACTTCTTCCCTTTTAAGCTGAGTCGTGCCTGCGTCAAGCTTGGAAATTTTCAAAAGATTTGTTATAAGCCACTTCATTTTATCAAGCTGAGTCGTGATAATCGACATAAACTCCTTGCGCTTATTTTCGTCCGTTTCGTCAAGAAGTAAATCGGACATAACCATCATAGAAGTGAGTGGAGTTTTAAGCTGGTGCGAAATATCGGCAATTGAGTCGGCAAGGTAGACCTTTTCGCTTTTCAACTCTTCATTTTGCGACTTCAAAAGCGTCATAATCTTATAAAGATTATTTTTAAGTATCGACATTTCACCTTCGCTGTTGTCATTGATTTTCAAATCAAAATTGCCCGAGCACATAAGTGAGAGATAATTATTAAGTTCGTTGATTTTATCGTTGCGCTTTTTAAGGTTATAAAAATATACACCTGTCAAAATCAAGCCTAAAACAAGGCAGATTATACCTGCTGTCTTATTCATCACGAAACAGATGACCGACAGCACAAGCGTCAGAAAAGTGCCTATAATTATTGTTAATTTTGCGTCCTTATTAATCATTTTTCAATCACATATCCGAGTCCACGAACCGTTTTGATAAATTCAGGCTTTGTCGGATTCTCCTCTATTTTATCTCTGAGTCTTTTGATATAAACGGTCAAGGTGTTGTCCTCAACAAAATCCCCTGCCACATCCCAAATATTTTCAAGCAGTGCCGTCCTTGAAAGCACCTTGCCACGATTGCTCAAAAGGATTAAAAGGAGTCGATACTCCATAGCAGTGAGCACAATTTCTTCGCCGTTTTTGTAAACCTTTGCTTCGTTTGTGTTGATAGTAAGATTATTGATTTTGATTATACCGTCGCTCGTTTCCTTTGAATATCGCCTTAAAACGCTTTTTATTCTCAGCATAAGTTCTTTAACTCTAAAAGGCTTTGCGATATAGTCGTCTGCGCCAAGCTCAAAGCCCATAATTACATTAACTTCGTCGTCATATGCAGTAAGGAAAATTACAGGCAAATCACCCATTGATTTAATCTTTTTGCAAATATCATAGCCACTTCCGTCCGGCAAAGTTAAATCGAGAATATAAAGCGAAAAATTTTTTTCATCAATTATTTTCAAAGCTTCCTTACAACTTTTTGCAAGAGTTACGCTGTAACCTTCGTTTTCAAGCGAATATGTTAAACCGATGCCGATAGCTTCGTCATCCTCAAGTAAAAATATTTCCATTTTATCACCTAATATATTTATTTTAATTTAGTATATCATATATATTATTTTTCTACCATTACAATTTTGTAATAAAAAACTGCCTTGAAAATAAACATTCAAGACAGTTGGTGTTCTATATCTCTATATTAAGTTCGTTGATTTTATCTCTCAAAGCAAGCCAGTCGGCAAAGGCAAGTTCTTTATTATTAGGATTTCTCAAAATTGCAGCCGGATGATATGTGCCCATAAATAGTGTACCGTTTTTATCGATAAACTGACCGTGTTGCTGAGTCACCTTAAAGTTTTTGTCAATAAGCCTTTGAGCCGAAATTCTGCCTACGCAAACAACAATCTTCGGTTTAATAATCTTAAACTGCTCTCTAAGCCAGTTGATACACATATCCTGCTCCTCCGGCTTAGGGTCACGGTTTTTAGGTGGACGGCACTTAACCATATTTGCGATATAAACATTTTTATCACGGGAAAGGTCAACGCTTGCAAGAAATTTATCAAGAAGCTGACCCGACCTGCCGACAAACGGCTGACCCTGCAAATCCTCGTTTTCGCCCGGGCCCTCGCCGATAAGCATAATGTCAGCGTCCTTTTTGCCAACACCGAAAACAAGGTTGGTTCTGCCCTCGCACAAGTCACATTTTGTGCAATTTTTACATTTAATTTCAAGTTCATCTAATGTCATTTTTCATCACCACGGCTATTATATCAAATTTATGGTTGAAATACAACGAAAATAGGTATAAAATATATATGATAAAAATGCACCTTGCGTGCTTGTGTAATTTAAGGAGATATACATATGGAAAACAAAGTTTTAGTTGAAATTTCAGCAAGACATGTTCACCTTTCAAAAGAAGATTTGGAAACACTTTTCGGCAAAGGTTACGAGCTTACAGTTAAAAAGGAACTTTCACAGCCGGGTCAATTTGCAAGTAACGAAAGAGTAAGAGTAGTAGGCGCTAAGAGTGAGTTCCCTGCTGTTTCTATTCTCGGTCCTTGCAGAAAAGAAACTCAGGTTGAACTTTCACTCACAGACGCTCGTTCAATCGGCGTTACTGCTCCTGTAAGAGAAAGTGGCGACCTTGAAGGTTCAGGCAGTTGCAAACTCGTTGGTCCTGCCGGTGAAATCGAAATCACCAAGGGTGTTATCGCTGCTAAAAGACATATCCATGCAACTACAGCAGACGCTGAAAAGATGGGCCTTACAAACGGTCAAATCGTTTCTGTTGAAATTCCTACTTCAAACGAAAGAAATCTTACTTTCGGCGATGTAGTAGTCAGAGTATCTGACTCATATGCACTTGCAATGCACATTGATACCGACGAAGCAAACGCTGCAGGTATGGCACCAAACACAATCGGCACAATCATTAAATAAAATTGAATACTTGTTAAGAAAACGGTGGGTTTATACCTGCCGTTTTTTTGGTAAATTATAGTTTGCGTCGTCGCAAACTCCGTATCGTTCGTGACGAATTTCTTTAATATTTGATTTGAAATTCATCCCTCATTCACTTCGTTGCTCCTCCTTTTCAAAATCTGTCGTACGGTGGTGCGTCAGATTTTGTA
>JBNMGQ010000093.1:0-8187 GCA_050872345.1 Eubacterium sp.
GGCTTGAAATATATAAAAAAGAAAATAAAGCTACTGTCGAAAAAGACGGCGACAGATATAAAGTTACGCTTCACGTAAGCGATAAAGATTGCGATTTTATGGAATTAAGTTTATATTTTCCGTCAGAAGCACAGGCTCAGGTTGTAAAAGAAAAATTCCAAACTCATCCCGGTGAGGTGTACGAGAATTTAATCAACTCAATTTTTTCCGAAAATTAATATATGAGGAACACGAAATGAAAAACTCAATAAAAGATATTTTAGTTTTATTATTATCAATCATAATTTCGTTCATTTTAATTTACTTATTTATATTTTTCGGCGGTTCTAAGCTATTTGAAAGCGGAGATGTAATTTTGCAAGAGGTTGGAGTTTCAATAGTTATAGGCGCACTTGTGTTTTGGATTATAAAAATAAATAAAACGAACTACGATAAAATAGAAGAATTGAAAAAAAGAGTTGAAGAACTGGAAAATAAGAATAAATAATGACAAAAAGCGTACCCAATAAGGGTACGCTTTTTTTAATAGCAATGATTAATCTATTTCTACAGAAATTTTTGCATCATTTCTTGTTGCTGCAGCACGCATTACAACACGGATAGCCTTGGCAATTCTGCCCTGCTTTCCGATTACTCTGCCCATATCTTCTTCAGCCACATGGAGATGGTATACGATTACACCCTCTTCGTCAGGTTCGCTAACATCAACAGAAATTGCATCAGGGTTTTCAACCAAACCCTTTGTGATAGAAATTAACAAATCTTTCAAAGAAAACACCTCCTGAATAAATCTTTGCTTAAAATGTCAAAGATTAAAGGATGCCTTCTTTTTTAAGAATGCTCTTTACAGTGTCTGTAGGCTGTGCACCGTTTGCAATCCACTTCTTAGCCTTTTCAGCGTCGATTTTGATCTCAGCAGGGTCAACCATTGTGTTATATGTGCCGATTTCTTCGATGAAACGACCGTCACGAGGATATCTTGAATCTGCTACTACTACACGATAGAAAGGTGCCTTCTTTGCGCCCATACGACGAAGTCTGATTTTTACTGCCATTTTAAATTACCTCCAAAAGTAAATATAATTTGAATTTTTATTTTTTCCAAACTTAAGTTTGGTAGATTAACCGATTAGAAGCCGAAAGGATTGTTTGAGCCGTTGCCCATTTTACCCATCATTTTTTCAGCCATTTCAGGATTTGCCTGCATCATACGACGCATTTTTTTGCTCATTTTCGGTCCCTTATTGCCACCGATTTGCTTAACCATTTTTTGCATCTGCTTAAACTGAGCAAGAAGCTTGTTTACATCTTCAACCTGCATACCACAGCCTTTTGCGATTCTGCGCTTTCTTGACGGGTTGATGATTTCAGGACGCTCCCTTTCCTGCTTTGTCATTGAATAAATTATTGCACGGAAACGGTCAAATGCCTTTTCGTCAATATCTTCATCCTTAATTTTGTTTCCGATACCCGGAATCATTTTGATTGTGTCCTTAAGACTGCCCATTCTCTCAATTTGTTCAAACTGGTCGAGAAGGTCGTTAAGGTCAAATTTATTTTTAGCAAGCTTCTTTTCAAGCTCGGCAGCCTTCTTTTCATCAAGGCTTTGCTCTGCCCTTTCGATAAATGAAAGAACATCGCCCATACCGAGGATACGAGAAGCCATACGAGCCGGATGGAAAGTTTCAAGATTGTCAAGCTTTTCACCTGTACCGATAAACTTAATCGGCTTACCTGTAACAGCCCTTACGGAAAGAGCAGCACCACCACGGGTATCACCGTCAAGCTTTGTAAGAATAACACCATCGATACCGAGTGTTTCGTTAAAGCTTTTAGCAACATTAACTGCATCCTGACCGGTCATAGCATCGATAACAAGTAAAATCTCATGTGGGTGAACCGTTGAACGGATATTCTGAAGTTCCTCCATCAACTGCTCGTCAACATGAAGTCGACCGGCAGTATCGAGAAATACATAGTCGTTGCCGTGGTCTTTTGCAAATTTGACTGCTTCCTCGGCAATCTTAACAGGATTTTCCGTACCCATTTCAAAAACGGGAACGCCGACCTGTTCACCGACAACCTGAAGCTGTTTAATAGCAGCCGGACGATACACATCGCAGGCTACAAGCAAAGGTCTGTGACCTTCTTTTTTAAGCTTAAGAGCAAGCTTTGCCGAATGAGTTGTTTTACCACTACCCTGAAGGCCACACATCATGACGATTGTAGGCGGATGGTTGGCGATGGCAAGCCTTGCTTCGTTGCCACCCATAAGCTCGGTAAGCTCTTCATTAACGATTTTGATAACCATTTGACCCGGTGTAAGGGATTCCATTACATCGGCGCCGATAGCCCTTTCGGTTACCTTTGCCGTAAATTCCTTAGACACCTTATAGTTAACATCTGCTTCAAGAAGAGCAAGGCGAACTTCACGCATTGCCTCTTTAACATCCGATTCGGTTAATTTGCCCTTGGCACGCAATTTTTTGAACGAATTTTCAAGTCGTTCACTCAAGCCTTCAAATGCCAAGAAATCAACTCCTAATAAATATTATCCTTCTTTAAGAAAAGAAGCGAGTGTTTTAATTCTTGCAACATTATCATTAACTTCCATAGAAAGCGTATGATTGAGGTTATATTCGTTAATATTGTCGGCGCACTTGATAATTTCATCAATGCCCTTTTTCATCTCGTTAAAGCGCTTGGCAAGGCCGAGCCTTTCCTCCATATCAAAAAGCTGAGCTTCGGCACGCTTGATTGAGTCACGAACACCCTGACGGGTAATACCCTCATTTTCTGCAATTTCCGAAAGAGAAAGATCATCTTCATAATAATAAACAAGGCAATCATATTGCTTTTTTGTAAGCATTTCACCGTAGAAATCAAGCAAAAAAGGAATTTCAAGATTCTTTGCCATTGAAGTGACTCTCCTTTCAAAAGATATGTAAAGTATTTAATCTTTACAGCAAGCAGTATTATACTAAAGACAGGCAGTAATGTCAAGAGAAAATGTAATAATATTTTTGATTAAATTTGTTATAAAAGTATTGACACAATTTGTAGGGTGTCAAAAAATGTCAGAAAACAAAATATATGAAAAAAGAGCCGTCACAAAACGACTCTTAAATAATACATTATTAAATTACGCCTGACCTTTAAGTTTCGGCAAATAAATCGCAAGAATGACAATATCAACAACAAAAAGGATTAGCGACACAACGCCCAAGATTTTTGCTTTTTTGCACCTATCCTCATTAAGTGGTGAAAGTTCAAACTTCTTAGCCTTGAATATTTCGCCGACTACTATACCCATTACGCCGAAAGCCGGACAAATGCCGATAGTAAGTACACCGACGGTTGACATAATGAAAGCAAAACGGCAAAGACGATCGATAACGGACACATCCTGCTTTTGCGCTTTTTTATCGGTATCGTCTTTTTTAATTTCGCTTTTAGCTTCGCTTACAATATCTTCTACTTCTTCTGTTTTATCACTCATAATATTTCCTTTCTATTCGGCAGTACAAATGCCGTATTTAATATTAATTCTTTCAATCTTTTTAATAAAAGCTTCGCCGAAAAGAAACAGGAACACTGCCGTAGTCAAGCCGAACACAACATTGAACGGCACACCGGCAGAATATACTGCAATTATTCCTTTAAGGCTCATATCGCTATTAAAATACAAAACGGACGATAAGTCAACTATTAAACCGTAAAAAATCAAAACGCTAAAAAATCCGACCAGCGAAAGCGATATTTTATTAGGCTTTATATGTTTAAACACGAGTCCGAAAATTAAACCGACAACGCCCATAGCCACCATTTGGAAAGGAGTCCAAGCGCCCTGACCGAAAATAAAGTTTGACACGAACATTGAAAATGCGCCGATAAGATAACCTCTTTTAGCACCGAGGACTGCGCCGCTGACACCGACAACGGCAGCAATCGGCTTAACCTGAGGCACGAGGTAAAACACGGCACGGCTTACGACTGCAAGCGCAATCAGGCTTGACATAAGTGTAATTTCACCTGCCGTATGTTCTCCCCTTTCAAATGAAGAAAAAAACGGAAGCATTGATACTATTAATATAAGTACGCTGACGAGGTAATAATTTGTGTTTGCGAAAAAGATTTGCCACAAGACGATAAATATAAGCGTGAGCGCTATTAAGACAGGATATAATTTTTTCATTTCAAATCTCCTATCGACACGGCGCTGTCTAAATAGCGTTTGGTTATTCTTCGCACGCTTGTTGTATAAAAATTAAGGCTTGAGAAAACTTTTCGCCTATCGCCTGCTTTTGAAATAATATTATCGCTCAAAAACGAAACGCAGTCACTCACTTCACCGACAAAGTCCAAATCGTGCGACACCATAATAACAGTCTTGCCCTGATTTTTAAGTTCAAAAAGAAATGATTTAAGTTCATTTTTTGAAAATTCGTCAAACGCTTTTGTCGGTTCGTCAAGAAGTAAAATATCTGCGTTTTGCTCAAGCAGAATACCGAAAGCAAGCTTTTGCGCCTGACCACCCGAAAGGTCAAAAGGATGTTGCAAAAGCAAATTTTCAAGGTGAAGCTTCTTTGCAGTGTCGAGCGTTATCTCCTCACCAACTGTGTCACGAGTGAAAAGGTACTTTACATTTTGTGGCATATAGGCGCATTTGCCGAAGATTTTAACCTTGCCCGAATACGGCTTATTAATCTTCGCAATGATTTTTAAAAGCGTAGTTTTGCCACTGCCGTTAGCACCGATTATTGAGTTAATCTTAGATTTATAAGCAGTGAAATCCAAAAACGAGAGTATGTCGTCTTTATTTTTGTCATACGAGAAAGATATATTTTTAAGCTTTACGCAAATATCGTCTTTATTAAAAGTTTCGGCTGTATAATCCTTTTCGCAAAGGTTTGAAGCCAGTGGCACCGACTCCTTAACGCTCAAAGGTCTTTCATCAAAAATGCGTGTACACAAAGGAAAGAATGGAAGCAAAGAAGTATTATTTTTACAGTCGTCAGGCTTTGAATCGCATATAACCCTGCCGTTTTCAAGCACGACAAGACGGTCGCAAAAGTCAATAAATTCTTCGCTCGAATGGGAAACGACTATTACGGTAACGCCGAGTTCCTCATTAATCCTTTTAAGCATTGAACTTACGGTCGTGACAGCCTTTGGGTCAAGCTGAGAAAGAGGTTCGTCAAGGAGCAAAACTTTTGCATCGCCAATCATAGCAGAAGCTATTGCTACGCTTGCTTTTTCGCCACCCGAAAGTTCACTCAGCTTTTTATCAAGCAAGTGATTAAGGTTAAAAAACGAAGCAGTTTCGCCGATTTTAACGGTTATTTTATCATTAGACAAAGCAAGATTTTCAAGAGCAAACGCAAGCTCACCCCTGACATTGTCGCAGACGAATGAAGTGTCAGGATTCTGATTTACAAAGCCGATTGAATCGGCATTTATATTAAGAGTGCCCGACAAAGTACCGACGGGCGCAATCTCTTTTTTAAGAAGTCTTAAAAGAGTTGACTTGCCACTGCCCGATTTACCCATCAAAAGCACAAATTCGCCGTCGCTTACATCAAGGCTTACACCGTCGAGTGCATTTGAAGATGACTTAGGATAAGCAAATGTTAAATTTTCGATTTCAAAAAGTGCCATTTTATATCCTCCACGGTGTCGACTATAATAGGTATAAACATAAATAAAGTATATATAATTAAATGAATCGGCGAAAAGGCTAAAATTCTAATTTCCGGGTCAAAAAGGAAGTCGGAAAGATTAAAACCTTTCATAACAAAGCAGGAAACTGCCAAAGCGAAAATCACAATCAATGTGATTAAATCGTAATAATTAAATCTGTATTTAGTGTACGGCTTTCGTTTTGAATTAAAATTACGGGCACGCATCGACTCGCTGACCTCGATACTTTCTTCAAGCGTCATTGAAATGAGCGCAGAAAAATTTTCAAGGCTCTTTTTAAATTTACTGTCGTTTTCGTTCACATTTAGTCTTGCATCGTTAATCTCGTTTGCATTTTTCCTAAGGCGTGGAATAAACGACAAAGTCATAGTAAGCACCAATGTTATATTAGGCGCAATGTGAGAAAAGACGGACATAAATTTATCACTCGTTAAAACTATAGAATAGCTTGAAAGCCAAATAATTACCGAGGAAAACATAAGACCCTGACAAAAGCCGTAAAAAAGGCCTTCAAGCGTAAAATTCTTATTAAACAAATTAAAGAGAATATCAACGCCGTACGAAGTGAAGCACATATTAAACACGGCAATAAGAAGTGTGAACGGCAAAAGGAAGGTGAAAAAAGTTTTGAATGCCTTTTTGCCCTGAAGCATTATGTTATAAATCAACCCTGCCAAAAGAGATACGCTCAAAAAGAACGGATTGAAATTGAGCAAAACAAGAAGTATTACAAAAACAAAAAAGAGAAAGCTTACTTTCGGATTAAATCGTGAAAATCTATCCATAACGCTTCCCCTTTCAATGATTATATTATTTTAAAATTCTATGCCTTTTCGTGCCTTAACACCCAAGTCAAAAGGGTGCTTGACTTTATCCATATGATTAACATAATCGGCAAGGTTAAAAAGTGAGTCAACCTTTTTATGACCTGTAATTATGACTTCTTTACCTTTTAAATCTTCAATAAATTTAACGGCTGACGCTTCGTCGATAAAGTTTCCGATTATATCGATAAACTCATCAAGGATAATCATATCGGATTTTGAAGATTTTATATAGCTTAGAGCGTCGTCCACCCAAGATTTATAAAAATCACCCGGATTAAAAGGCAAAGAATCGGGTGCTTCAAATATATCAAAGCCGAGTTTTTGAAGTGGTTTAAGTTCGCTTGATTTATTATCCTTTAAAAACTGAACGAGCAAAACGCTCATACCACTTCCGAGCGCACGAACGCCCTGACCGATTGAAGCAGTAGTTTTACCCTTGCCGAAGCCGTAATAAATTTGAATCATCTGATTCTGACCTCTTCCTTAGTCTTAAACGAATAGCCGTACTGGTCGAGAATATGCATTTTCTTAAGTGCAATTTCACAACCCTTTGATACGCAAAGATTTGCCCTGACAGGAATTGTGACATCAAAATTAAGAGTTTGCGAAAGAAGTTTATCAAGACCGAAAAGTTGCGACATACCACCGGTTAAAAGAAGGCTTGAATTGGTTACATCGGCAACAAGCTGAGGTGAAGTGCGCTCAAACATTGCCTTTGCAACAGAGGTAATTTGCTCGAGCACTTCGCTAAAGCACTCGCAAATTTCATTGCCTGTAATTTCAACAACCTTCGGCAGACCCGAAAGCACATTTCTGCCCTTTGCATTCATTGTGACATCAATTTCTCTCGGCACGGCAGAGCCGATAGTTTTCTTAATATCCTCGGCAGTCCTTAAGCCGACAAGAAGGCCGTGCTTATCCTTAAGATACTTAACGATAGCCTCGTCAAAATCGTCGCCGCCTACCTTGACCGTTTCGTTTTGGCTCATAGCGCCCTGACTGATAACAGCCATATCAGTTGAACCTGCGCCTACATCGATAACGAAAACACCGGTAGGATTAAGTGGGTCGATACCTGCGCCGAAGGCAGCACAAAGTGGTTGCTCAACAAGGCAGACCGACCTTGCACCGGCAGAAATTAAAACGGAAATAAGCGTTCTTCTTTCAACATCGGTACTTGCAGACGAAACGGACGCTACAATCCTCGGTTTAAAAATATTCTTTTTAAGAACTTTATTCATAAAGTATTCGACCATGTTTACGGCAAGCTCATAGTTGCTGACATTACCCGATTTAATCGGCTGAATAACGCTTACGCCTGCCGGTTCTCTGCCCTCAAGGTAGTAGGCACGCTTGCCTGCGTAAAGCATTTCACCCTTATTAACATCATATGCAACATAAGCCGGTTCACTGAGCACAACGCCTTTTCCGACAACGGAAATGACAACTGCGCTTGTGCCGAGGTCAATACCTAAATCATAACCAAACATAATTTTATATCCAATCTATTTGTTTAGGCAACAGTGGTTGCCTTTACGAGTTTATTCGGGCGAACACAGTTCGCCCCTACGGTTGCTCAGGAAAACGGTGTTTGCCGATACAATTTTATTCAGGCGAACAATGTTCGCCCCTACAGTTGTTCAGGGAAACGGTGTTTACC
>JBNMGQ010000094.1:0-8134 GCA_050872345.1 Eubacterium sp.
ATTTGCCTTGAGCAAACACCGTGTGGTGTGTATGTAAATGTCATTTTTATTACTCCTTTGGTTTTGTGATTGCACATTCGTTTAGTTGTTTCTCTCCCATCGTCAGCATAGCTGACACTTCCCTCGTCAGAGGGAAGCAAGAACTTGGCTCCCTCTGACGAGGGTGATTCCCCACAGTGTGGGGAAATGTCACGCAGTGACAAAAGGGACGGCTCCCGTAGGAGCTGTCACGATAGTGACTGAGGGAGAGAAAGATATTAAACTACTCACTACGAAACAGTCCACCGGACTGTTTCTCCCAAATTTGTTGCTTCCTTTGGTCGCCAAATTTGGAGTCTCGTGTCTCTTGTGCTACGCACAATTCACTCGAAGCCGTCAACCTTTTATAAACTATAATTTACTTTGTAAAGAACACCTTGAATGCTTTATATGCCATATAGGTGTCGATTTTGCTTACGATTTCGTATGGTGAATGCATTGAAAGAACAGGTACGCCTACATCGATAACATCAACATTAAGGTTAGCGATATACATAGCGACTGTTCCGCCACCACCGGCGTCAACCTTGCCGAGTTCACCACTCTGCCACAAAACACCGTTTGATTCAAGAAGATTTTTAACAAAGCTTACATATTCGGCAGAAGCGTCACTTGTGCCACCTTTACCTCTTGCGCCTGTAAACTTGGTTACGCAAACACCTTCGTTAATGAATGAAGCATTATTCTTTTCAAACTGGGTTGACCAAGTCGGGTCAAATGCAGCGTTAACATCGGCTGAAAGGCACTTGGAGTTAGAAAGTACATCTCTTCCTTCGTAGCCTTCAAGTCTTGCAAGGTCCTCAATGAAATACTTAAGATAGCTTGAATTAAGGCCTGTGTTACCGTCTGAGCCTGTTTCTTCCTTGTCGGTAAGAACAGTAACTGCAGTGTATTCAGGAGCGTCGTCAATGTCAAGGATAGCCTGAAGAGCAGGGTATGAGCAAACACGGTCGTCGTGACCGTAGCCACCGATTAAGCTTCTGTCAAAGCCAATGTCGTCAACGCTGAATGCAGGAACAAGTTCAAGCTCTGCAGAAAGAAAATCTCTTTCAACAATGCCGTATTTTTCAAAAAGAATGTTGAGAAGGTTAAGTTTGATTTTTTCGCTTACTTCGTCATCCTTGAACGGACGAGAGCCGATAACTACATTAAGTTCTTCACCCTTGACAATTTCATTAGCCTTTCTTGACATTTGCTCGCCACCGAGGTGTGGAAGAATGTCGGTAATGCAGAATTTAGGGTCGGCAGGGTCTTCACCAACTTTGACATCAACATATGTTCCGTCATTTTTGCAAATTCTGCCGTGGAGTGAAAGTGGAATAGCTGTCCACTGATATTTTTTGATACCACCGTAGTAGTGAGTTTTGAAGAAACCGAGACTGCCGTCCTCGTAAACAGGGAATTGTTTTAAGTCAAGACGAGGGGAGTCAATGTGCGCAGCACTGATTCTTACGCCGTCGCATACAGGTCTTTTACCCTTAACTGCAAGGATGATTGCCTTTTCACGGTTGAAATAGTAAACCTTGTCGCCTGCTTCCAAAGCTTTGCCGAATTTGTCAAATTCAACAAAGCCGTGCTCTTTTGCAAGTTTAAGCGCAGACGCTGCAAATTCTCTTTCAGTTTTGTTTTCAAAAAGGAATTTTTTGTATCCTTCGCAAAATTCGTCGCAAACCTTAAGCTCATCTTCGCTCATAAAATCTACGCCGTTTTCTTTTTTGTTAAAAAGCTTTTTTTGAAGCTCTTTTGCTTTTTCGCTCATTATTATCACCTTTCTTATTTTTATTAAAAACCGAGAGAATGAAGCATATCTTCAATTTCCCGTTCAATATCGTCACTGTCATTATTATAAATCACAAAGTCGCAATGAGATTTAAAATAATCTTCGCTAAACTGATTTGAAAGCCTTTTCTCGGCTTCTTCTTCGCTTATGCCGTCACGCTTTGTAATCCTCTTGAGCCTTTCTTCTTTGCTTGCAAGAACTGCTACAGTTTTGAAACATTCTGCTTCGGCATTTGCTTCAAAAAGCTGAGGTGCGTCAAGTACACAAGGAACTTTCGCAAACTTCTTGCACTGCTCGATTACGGCAGGGTGGACAAGAGAATCAAGCTTTTCAAGCTTAGCTTTATCGCTGAAAACAATTGCACCGAGCTTTTTCCTGTCAAGCTTGCCGTCGGTAGTTATGTCACCAAATTCTTCGGTAAGCTTATTGACAAGGTTACTGTCAGTGTTGTAAATGTTTTTAACAACTTCGTCGCAATCGACTATGTTAAAACCGTGTTCCTTAAGCTTTTGACAAATATAGCTTTTGCCCGAACCCGATTGACCCGTTAAACCTAAAGCAAACGGCTTTTTCAAATCGATAATCGTAAACGCAGCAGCACGGATAAGACGGTTGTACACTGCCATACCGACACCGGTTGTGTGTGGTATTCTTGCATAAACTGTTTTCGCATTCATTTCGTCAAGTTTACGAAGTGCGTCAAAAAGTTCCTTAGCCTGTGACAAATCGTCGTTTTCTCTGCCGTAGTTAACTCTCGGTATGTTTACCTCATCATCGTCAAAGCAAAGCGCAAATGCTCCCTTTCTGCTGTTTACAAAATCCTCGTAAGTCTTTTTGTCTGCGTCAACTATAATTACACGAGCCTTTGGTGCGTAGTGCTTATATTTCATACCCGGTGAAGCAGCCGTTTCGTTTTCTTTCATACCGTGAAGCACGGCAGGAGCAACTTCAACCTTGCCTATAACACCTTCAAGCATTTCCTTTGTTACTGCACCCGGACGCAAGATAGTAGGCGTGTCGGTCGCAAGAGTAATAACGGTTGATTCAACACCGTACTCGCAGTCGCCACCGTCAATAATAGCTTCAATCTTGCCGGTCATATCGTCAATAACATATTTTGCCCTTGTCGGCGACGGCAAGCCGGAAGTGTTTGCACTCGGCGCAGCAATCGGACAACCCGATGCTTCAATAACCTTGTGCGCAACCTCATTAATCGGCATACGAATTGCAACTGTATCAAGTCCACCACTTACAACCTTGCCGATTTTATCACTCTTTGGCAAAATGATTGTTAGAGGACCCGGAAAGAAAGCGTCCATAAGCTTCTTGGCATTCGATGTAACCTCTTTAACCAAAGGAACAATATCTTCCTTTTTTGCAATATGAACTATAAGTGGATTGTCACTCGGTCTGCCTTTGGCTTTGTAAATGTTTTTTACTGCCTCTTCGTCAAGCGCATTTGCACCTAAGCCGTAAACCGTTTCGGTAGGAAATGCTACAAGTCCACCGTTTGCAAGTATTTCGCCTGCTGTTTTAATATCTTCGTTTGAAGTGGTTAATATTTTAGTTTCCATTATTTATTATGTTTACCTGCCTTTGCAGTAATTATGTAAAATATAGGAATCGTTAAAAAGATTATCCAAGCAGGGTGCCATAAGTTTGCACCAAAGCCTAAAAGAAGAAAAATTATAAGTGCAAGCACCGGATAGCAAAAGATAATCGGCTTTTTCTTTTCAATAGCAATAACGCCGGTGTAAAAAAGAGGAATTGTTAAAAGAGTTATCCAGCCGATTTTCCAGCCGTTTGCACCGAAAACAGCGCCCAAAACACAGTAAACTATTACTGCGATAACAGGGTATGACGGGAAAAGCCAACTTCTTCTTTTCTTCTCTTTTTTCTTTTCTTCTCTTTCGTGCTCACGCTCTGCTTTGTGCTGCTCTTCCTCTTGCTCCTTGATAAGTTCCTTTTCTTTAAGCGAAGGCTCGGGTGCGCTGATATTAAAAGGCTCAACCTTTGTATCATCTTTTTCTTCGCTTGCGTCAACCTTGCCCTCAAACTCATCAATAAGCTCAAGCACTTTTTCTCTTTGCTCATCGTCTTCATTTTGCTGAGCATTTTCTTTTTCAACATTGCTGTCAGGCTCGCCGTTGACGAGTGAGTCAATCGACACACCGTAAAACTTGGCAAGCTTGCCTATATTGTCAATGTCAGGAGTCGAGTTGCCTTGCTCCCATTTTGACACCGACTGACGGGAAATGCCGAGCACTTCACCGAGTGCATCTTGACTTAAACCCTTGTCAGTCCTTAATTTTTTTAAATATTCACCTTGTTTAATCGACATATAATCTAACCTTAATTATCAATTTTTATTTTTACTCTTCGCCTTGTGCCTTAAGCTTTTCGGCAGTGTCGGCTGTGATAAGAGCGTCAATCATTTCGTCCATATCGCCGTTTAAAAACTGCTCAAGCTTGTAAAGAGTAAGACCGATTCTGTGGTCGGACACTCTGCCCTGTGGGTAGTTGTAGGTTCTGATTCTTTCACTTCTGTCACCTGTACCTACCTGCGCTTTTCTTTCGCCTGCAATTTCTGCGTCGTGCTTTGCCTTTTCTGCGTCGTAAAGGCGAGAACGAAGCACCTTGAGTGCTTTCTCCTTATTCTTATGCTGGCTTCTTTCGTCCTGACATTCAACTACCGTTCCTGTCGGAATATGGGTAATACGAATGGCAGATGAAGTTTTGTTAATATGCTGACCACCTGCACCCGATGAACGGAAAGTGTCTATCTGCAAATCCTTAGGATTAATCTCAAAGTCAACATCCTCGGCTTCAGGCAAAACGGCAACGGTAGTAGTTGAAGTATGGATTCTGCCCTGACTCTCGGTTTCAGGCACACGCTGAACACGGTGCACACCACTTTCAAATTTGAATCTTGAATAAGCGCCGTCACCCTCAACGGAAAAACTGATTTCCTTATAACCACCGAGACCAGTTTCATTAGCGTTGAGAATTTCGGTTTTAAAGCCTTTTGACTCGGCATACATTGAGTACATACGGAAAAGCACACCTGCAAAAAGTGCACTTTCCTCGCCACCTGCGCCACCACGGATTTCGATGATAACATTCTTATCATCGTTAGGGTCACGAGGCAAAAGGAGAACCTTAAGTTCTTCTTCTATCCTTGTCATATCGTCACGGCTTTGCTCGTATTCTTCCTTAACCATTTGGGCAAAATCGGCGTCCATTCCACCCTCGTCAAGCATTGCTCTCGACTCTTCCTCGGTTTCCTTAGCCTTTTTGTATTCTCTATACTTTTCAACAACAGGTGTAAGGTGCTTAAGCTCACGCATAAGCTTCGTATATTTTTCTTGGTCGGAAACAATATCGGGATTGCAAACAAGCTCGTTTACTTCCTCAAATCTGTTTTCAACCTCCTGCAATTTTTCTATCATATGTTATCCTCACTTAAAAATTTAAAAAATCTTTCTTCTTTTTGTTTTCTTTCTTCTTCATTCGGTGATGAATCTATAAATTTAATATACCCTTCGTCAATGTTGTCACTGAGTAAATTTTTGCTTTTTAAAACTCGCTTAAGCTGTTTGCTGACGCCCTGTGCTCCGTCAAAGAAGTTGACATTGCCGAGTTCTTTTTTGATATTTTCTTTTATTAAAGGGTAGTGCGTACAGCCGAGCACAACATTTACTGCCTTGCCTTTGTATTCGTCAAGCGTTTTTGAAAGATAGCTTTCAAGCTCCTCTTTTTTGCCCTGCTCAATAATATCTGCAAGACCGACACAAGGTATAAGCGCTGTTTTGTGATTATTGTATTTGTAGTAAAGCTTGTGAAATTTTTCGCTTTCAAGCGTACCCTTTGTCGCCATAACGAGTGTAAAGCCGTCAGGATTTTTGTCGTAAACCATTTTGTACGCCGGCTCAATGGCGATAATAGGCAGGCTGTATTTTCGGCGAAGGTACGAAACAGCCTTAGCCGAAGCAGTATTGCACGCAATTACTATTGCCTTGCAGTTATACTTTTCGATAAGCATTTTTACTATTTCGTCGCATCTTTTAATTATTTCTTCGTCACTTTTGTCACCGTACGGGCAGTTTTTGGAATCGCTGAAAAACACATAATTTTCATTAGGTAAAATGTCAAGTGCACGAGTCAGCACCGTACTGCCACCGATACCGGAGTCCATAAAACCGATAGGTTCGTTATTCTTCATTGCTTTTAATCGCCTTTATACTTTTTTCTGCTTTAATTCTCGGTATCATAACTTCTCGTCCACAGCCGACGCATTTCAGCTTGTAGTCAACACCGAGCCTTGTGATTTCAAATTCCTTTGAGCCGCACGGATGTGCCTTTTTCATCACAACAATATCGTGAAGTTTGAGTTGCATTTTATCACCTTTACATTTTTTCACCTATATATTATCTTTAATTTAAAACATTATATCACTTCGCATCGATTTTTACAATATCTAAATAGGAATTGAAAAAGGCTTCCTTACCGGAAGCCTTTAGTTGCATATATTAAAATTTTGCGAATTGCTTTTATCCCATCATTGAACTGTTTTTAAAATGCAATTCTCTCATACCCTCAACCTCGTCGCAAATCGGTTTAAGGTTACAAGCAGAGCAGTCGAAGTTAATACCTTTCATAATATGATTAAGTGTTTTTGTAATTTCGCTGTTTTTTTCGGCGATATTTTCAAGTGTGGAATAATCAAAACTTTCCTTATCAATAAAGTAAGTTTTGACAGCTTTTACGCTTTCGTTTTCCAAAAACTTAGATGCAAGAAGATTGCCTACATTTTCAAACGAAATGCCCTTTTTGACAGCACTTTTGGCAACTCTTACAATTTCTTTTTGCTCCTCGCTTGAAGTACGAATCATATAGCCTACAGGGAAATAATGGTACTTAACATATTCGATTTTACGAATCAGGTTATATGCCTTTTGTTCGTCGTCAACATCGTCAATTTCAATAATCGATACACGGGCAAATTTCCTGTTACTCTTGATTTTTTTCAGTTCGTCACCGATAACGATAGTTTTGCTTTGACCGACAGGAGCTGAAGTTACAAGATTAAAGCCGATACCGTTAAGTTCAAAAGCCGTGTCACGACCTAAAACAATATGACTTTCGCCCATATCCTGCCATTTGTTTGATGAAACGGCATATTCACTTGACGGCTCATTTGCTGTAAGTTGCATCGTTTCTTTTATAAGTTCGTCAAAAAAATTCATAATAATTATAAAATACCGATTTTTTCAAGTGCTTCTGTTGTGCCCTTAACTATATTTGAATTGTCCGGAAGCTTTGTAATATTCTTGCCCTCAATGTCGAATACTGCAAGGTTTGAGTCAACAGGAATGTATGAAAGAACAGGGATACCCTGTGTGTCAATAAGCTTGATTACGCTTTCGTCAGGGATACGGTTCAAAATTGCACCTATTTCATCGTACATAACAAGCTTGTCTGCAACCTCTTTGATTGTATTGATAACCTGAGTGCCCTTTTTACTTGCGTCGGATACGAGAAGAAGGTGAGTAACCTTTTCCATAACACGACGGTTAATCTGTTCAATACCTGCTTCACCGTCAATAACAACATAGTCAAAGTCACCACTGATAAGGTTGATAACCTCTTTAAGATAAGTGTTGATTTTGCAGTAGCAACCGGCACTTTCAGGTCTGCCGACAGCGATAAAAGCAAAGCCGTCCGTTTCAACTATTGCGTCAAAAATTTTATATCTTGCATCGCCGAGAAGCTCAATGGCAGTCTTAGTTTGACCGTCCTCAACCGTTTCAACAATTTCCTTACGAATATCGTCAATAGTTGTTTTAACTTCAATTCCGAGTGCAGTTGAAAGACCAACGGCAGGGTCGGCATCAATTGCCAAGATTTTCTTGTCCGGATATTTTTCAACAAGAATTTTAACTATAGTTGCACTGATAGAGGTTTTACCTACGCCACCTTTACCTGCAACTGCTATAATTTTAGGTGTATTTGCCATTTTTTTGTATCTCCAAATATAAAATTGCGTTAAATAATTAACAATAAAATTATATCAAATTAGAATAAATATTGCAATGATTTATACAAATTCTTTTAAAAGTATAGTAAGCCTCCCTTGTAAAGGGAGGTGGCACGCTTGCGTGACGGAGGGATTAACGGGCGAACACAGTGTATAGTGTAATAAGATAGTTTACAAAAAGTGTAAGAACATACTTTACAAAAAAGTGATAAAATTAACGGCAAAAAGGAGAAAAATAAATGCCGTTAATTGAAAGGACAAAAGAAAGTATGAGGGA
>JBNMGQ010000095.1:0-8031 GCA_050872345.1 Eubacterium sp.
GTCTATATTAGAAAAATCACCGTAGGGGCGAACTGCGTTCGCCAATCTCTCCTATCGTCAGCCTAGCTGACACTTCCCTCGTCAGAGGGAAGCAAGTTTCGTATGAGTAAGGTTGCGAAGAAGTAGTCAGAATCGAGTTTTTTCGGGAAGGGTGCTGTACGATGGTACTGCCCCTGAGCGAAAGGCTCGAAGCACCAACGATATGATTATGGTATCCTTAGATACCTAAAATCGTATCGTTCCTGCGTTGTTGATATAGATTAATTTAGTAATCGGTTTGCACTAATGAAGTAAACAATCTAATTGTTTGACACTTCGGTGCGGTTATGGCTGCTTATTCACAGCCGCAAACTATAATTTACATTCTTGCTTCGAGTCTATAAATCGGCATACCCTGTGATGAAAATTTCTGTTCATATTCGGTTTCGATATTGCCTTCAAAATCGCTGTTGTGCAAATCAAGAGAAATATTTGAAAGCTTAAATCCACACTTTGAAAAGCTTTCAATCGAATATTCAAAGAAGTGCATATTGTCCGTCTTTTGGCAAATTGCAGCACCGTCTTTGAGCATAGGCTTGTAAATCTCCAAAAATCTCGGATTGGTAAGTCTGTGTGCTTCGTGGCTCTTTTTTGGAAACGGACACGAAAAATTCAAATAAATTTCTTCAATCGAATTATTCGGAATGTAAGACGGTAAATATTCTGCCGTTCCACAAAGAAACATAATGTTGTCAAGCTTAAGTTCTCTTGCCTTGTCGATTGCCATAATCAAAACATTCCTGTTTCTTTCAACGCAAAGAATGTTTTTGTCAGGGTTTTGAAGTGCAAATGTGTTGCCGAATTGACCTTTGCCACAACCGATTTCCAAATAAACCGGTTGCTCTTTTTTAAATATTTTGCTGAAATCGAGAAGATGATTTTCGTTAATTGCGTCCTGAAAATCGAGTGACTCGTTTCTCATTGTAATAAGATAATCGCTTGACGCTTCAATTCTTTCGTCAAGATTTTTCTTTCTTTTCATTCTCATATTACTGCCCTCTGTATCATTAATGTTCGTCGTCAAGAACAGCGTGCGCACATTTAACGCCGTCAACTGCTGCCGAAATTATACCACCTGCGTATCCTGCGCCTTCGCCACAAGGATACACACCTCTAATGTTGCACTGCAAAAGGTCGTCACGAAGAATCCTTACAGAGCTTGAAGACCTTGTTTCCGGAGCAGTAAGCACTGCGTCGTAAAGATTGAAGCCGTTAAGTTTTTTATCCATTTCAACTATTGCGCTTTTCATTGTGGCTGAAACTTTGCTCGGTAAACATTCGTCAAGATTTGTAAGCGTTACACCTGTAGGGCAGGTAGGCTTAACATTGCCGAGCTCTTTGCTTTCAATACCTTTTAAGAAATCACCGACTAGCTGAGCAGGTGCATTGTAGTTTGCGCCTGCAAGCTCATAAGCCTTGTGCTCAATTTCACGCTGGTAATATATACCTGCAAGTGGATGCTCACTCGGAAAATCCTTTGGCTCTATGCCGACAAGCAAAGCCGAGTTTGCATTTTCACCGTCACGGGCGAGCGAACTCATACCGTTTACAATAACACATTCCTTTTCACTTGCTGCTGCAACAACTGTACCACCCGGACACATACAAAATGTATATGCGCCTCTTTCGTGCAAGCCGTGACACGCAAGCTTGTAATCTGCTGCGCCAAGCTTTGGATGGTTTGCAAATTTGCCATACTGTGCTTCGTTGATAAGCTTTTGAGGATGCTCGATTCTTGCGCCTACCGAAAACGGCTTTTGCATAATGTCAACACCGAGTGAATAAAGCATTTCAACAGTATCTCTTGCGCTGTGACCTATCGCCATAATTACGGTATCGGTTTCAAGGTCAATACTTTCGCCGTGGTGCTCATATGTTACACCGTGGACAAACTTGTTTGCAACGATAAGCTTTGTAAGTTTGCATTCAAGCCTTACTTCGCCACCGAGACTTTCAATTTTCTTTCTGATGTTTTTAACTACTATTTCAAGTCTGTCTGTACCTATATGTGGCTTTGACGAATAGAGTATTTCCTCGGGTGCACCTGCTTCGTAAAGCTCTTCAAGTATCTTTTTGATGAACGGACTTTTTATACCTGTTGTAAGCTTACCGTCTGAAAATGTGCCTGCGCCACCTTCACCGAATTGTACATTCGATTCTTCGTTAAGCTTCTTCTCAGTCCAAAATTTGTTTACATCTGCTTTTCTTGCTTCGACATCTTTACCTCTTTCAAGGATAATCGGCTTTAAGCCGGAAAGTGCAAGTATAAGACCTGCAAACATACCTGCAGGGCCGAAGCCGACAATAACCGGTCTGAAATTGCTTACTCTTTTGTTTTCGGGAAGTTCATAAACATAAGGCTTAACAATTTGAACTTTGTTTGATTTGCATTTGTTTACAATCTGTTCTTCGTCAAGAGTGATTTCAACATCAAGTGCATATGTGAAATGAACATCGTCCTTCTTTCTTGCGTCGACGCTCTTTTTAAATATAGTATATTTGCTTATATATTTTTCGTTGATTTTTAATATTTTTGAAGCTTTCTTTTTGAGTAAGTTTTCGTCTTCGTCAAGAGATAATTTAATTTCGTTAATTCTTATCATTATTATTCCTCTTCTTGTTTATATTGTCTGCAACGGTTATGCCACTGTAAAATGCGAAGTTAAGATTAAATCCACCACATTCAAATTGCTTGTTAAGTACTTCACCACAGGCATAAACATTTTTAATCTTTTTCGATTCAAAACTGTCAAACTCGTTTAAGTCGGCACCACCACTTGTAATCTGCGCAAAGTTGTATCCTTTTGTGCCATTAATTATTAATTGGAAATTTTTAGCAAAGTGAGCAATCTTTTCACCGTCACCGTTTGCCATTTTATCAAGTACGTCCGACATTTTAAATCCGAGCACACCGTCAAGGTTGCCGAACTTTTTAATATGTTTCTTTAACTCATCTTCACTGAAATCACTTGCAAGGTCAATCACTGCGTGGCATTTCTTAGGCTTGTCACATTCAAAATTCCTGCTTACAATTTCGCTGAGATTCATACTTACGATGCCGGAAAGGCCGTAATCGGTAAAAAGGATTTCACCGTATTCTTCCTTTGCCACTTTACCGTCAAGCAAAATTTTCATATTGCCTTTGACCCTTTGACCTTTTAATTGCCGTGGGTATTTGCTAGGTGAAGTAAGCTGAACGAGAGCAGGGGACAAAGGTGTGATTTTGTGACCTAAGCCTTTTAATAAATCATATCCTGAACCGTCCGAGCCGAGCGAACTTTGAGCCTTGCCACCTGTTGCGATAACAATATTGTCAGCTTTTATTTTGCCTTTTTCTGTTATAATCGTTAAATCATTTTCAATTCTGTTTACTTTGCAGGATTTAACGGTTTTAACGCCGAGGGCGTTACATTCTTCTTCAAGCAAACCTTTAACTGTTGTTGCTTGATTTGAATAAGGATAAATCCTTCCTTCTTCGTCAACTCTCGTTTTAAGTCCGATGCTTTCAAAAAATGTAATAACTTCTTCAAAATGTTCGGCTTTTTTGTTTGAAAGGTTGCACCTGCCGTTACCTGTTGCAAGTATTTTCTTGCCGACTGTGTCGAGCCTTTCAAGTAAAACTACATTGTCGTTTTTATTATTCTGTTTTAACCGTATCGCACATACAAGCCCACTTGCACCTGCGCCTATTATTACAGTAGTCATAGCTATAACCTTTATTGTTGATTTTGTTATATAATAATATAAAACTATTATAATTGCAACCAAATATTTTCAGCTATTGTAAATTGCAGAAAATTAATGCACTGCCTAATCAATACAAATTAATCTAATAAAAGGCTTGACTATTCTTTACATTTGTGGTATATTAGGTCTACCTCGTAGTGGGTGCAATGCCGATAGGCGTTATTTTTTTTGCCTGCTTCGCTTTGCGTGGCGAACGAGGGAGATTATTTTATCGAAATATTAATGGAGGTGCTATTTTAATGAGAGTTAAAATTACTTTAGCTTGCACTGAATGCAAACAACGCAATTACAACACAATGAAAAACAAGAAAAACACACCTGACAGATTGGAAATGAACAAGTATTGCCCATTCTGTAAGAAACACACTCTCCACAGAGAGACAAAGTGATTGGAGGAAGACCGAATGGCTGAAGAAAAGAAGACTTCTGCAAAGGCTGACTCAAAAGCCGCTAAGAAGGCTGACAAGCCTGCTAAGTCTAAGGACAAGAAGAAGTCAAAGAAAAATCCTTTTAAATCCATTGCGTCATTCTTCAAAAGTGTTAAGGCAGAGGGCAAGAAAGTTGTTTGGGCTCCTGCAAAGGATGTTCTTAAAAACACAGTTGTTGTTCTTATAGTTGTTATTATCGTAGGCTTGGCTATTTACGGCGTTGACTCACTTCTTTCTCTCGGAATGAAGGGTATCAAGAACCTTGCTGAAACTACTACAACAACATCTGTATCCGAACAGGGTGAAAGTACAACAGCCGCTGCTCTTGATAAGGCTACCACTACAGCCGAAACAACAAAAGCTGCTGAATAATTACTTTGTACTTAATGCTTAAATAATTATTCGGGAGGCTTATTGATGGAAGAACCAAAATGGTATGTTGCACATACATTTTCAGGCTATGAAAATAAAGTAGCCAGCAACATTTTGACTGTTGTTGAAAATCGTAACCTTCACGATTTAATTTATAAGGTTGCTATTCCAACCGAAACAGTAAAAGAACTTAAAAGCGACGGCACTGAAAAGGAATATCAAAGAAAATTGATGCCGGGCTATGTGTTCGTCAAAATGATTATGACTGATGACAGTTGGTATGTTGTCAGAAATATCAGAGGTTGCACCGGTTTTGTAGGTCCTGAGGGCGAGCCTCAACCACTTACAGACGAAGAGGTACGCAACAACGCACTTGAAAGAGTCAGCGTTAAGGTTAACTATGAGGTCGGCGACCTTGTCAATGTTGTTGACGGTCCGCTTGAAGGCTTCTCAGGTACAGTTGACGAAATTGATGTTGACAATAACAGTGTTAAGGTTACAGTTTCAATGTTCGGCAGAGAAAATCAGGTCGAATTTGAACTTGACCAGCTTGAAAAAGTCGAGGAAGACTAATCAATTCAGTAATTCGCAGTATATCTGCTTATTATCATCGTTTGATTGCACTGTGGCATTTAAACGATGGTGGGAGAAACCAAAGGTTTCGCCATTTACCACAATATTAGGAGGAAATTAATTATGGCACAGAAGGTAGTAGGTTTAATTAAACTTCAAATTCCTGCCGGCAAAGCAACTCCGGCACCACCTGTTGGTCCGGCTCTCGGTCAGCACGGTGTAAACATTATGTCATTCACAAAGGAATTTAACGAAAGAACTAAGAATGACGCAGGTCTTATCATCCCTGTAGTAATCACAGTATATGAAGACCGTTCATTTACATTTATCACAAAGACACCACCAGCAGCAGTTCTTATTAAGAAGGCTTGCGGTATTGATAAGGCTTCAGGTGTTCCTAACAAGAATAAGGTAGCAACAATCTCAAAAGCTGATGTACAGAAAATCGCTGAAACAAAGATGCCTGACCTCAACGCAGCATCTCTTGAAGCAGCAATCTCAATGATTGCAGGCACTGTACGCAGCATGGGTATAGTAGTAGAAGACTAATTCCCTTGTGGGAGGAAGTATCCGATTTAACCACTGGAGGTAATTTAATTATGAAACACGGAAAGAAATATACAGACGGTGCAAAGCTTATTGACCGTTCAAATTTATATGATTCAAAAGAGGCTCTTGACCTCGCAGTAAAGACAGCTACTGCTAAGTTTGACGAAACAGTTGAAGTACACATTCGTTTAGGTGTTGACTCTCGTCACGCTGACCAGCAGGTTCGTGGCGCAGTTATCCTTCCAAACGGTACAGGTAAAGATGTTAAGGTTGCTGTATTCGCTAAGGGCGACCTCGCTAAGGCTGCTGAAGCTGCAGGCGCTGATGTTGTCGGCGACGCTGACCTCGTTCAGAAAATTCAGGGTGGCTGGATGGACTTCGATGTTGCCATCGCTTCACCTGATATGATGGGCTTCGTTGGTCGTTTAGGTAAGGTTCTCGGTCCTCGTGGTCTTATGCCATCACCTAAGGCAGGCACAGTTACTATGGATGTAGCTAAGGCTGTTCAGGATGCTAAGGCTGGTAAGATTGAATACCGTCTTGACAAAACAAACATTATTCACTGCCCAATCGGTAAGGCTTCATTCGGTGCTGACAAGCTTCTTGAAAACTTCAATGCACTTCTTGATGCTATCATCAAGGCTAAGCCTGCTTCAGCTAAGGGTCAGTACATTAAGTCAGTTGCAGTTGCATCAACTATGGGCCCTGGTGTTAAAATCAACCCTAACAAAGTTGGTACAGTTTCATCAGCTGAATAATTAACTTTTAGTTAAATAGGTATTGACAAGGAGCAATCCTTGTGCTAAAATACAATAGCTGTTCAGCCAAAGACAGTAGGTGCCGATTCGGCGTAAGTTTATCGCCTACCGAGGAATGGACATTCAAGTAGCATTATGTTATGTTGATTGTTATCGTGCATTCCGAGGTTCTCGGAGTGCACTTTTTTGTTATAGCTAAACAGCCTTCAAAGTCCGTATTTATACGGCAAATATTTATGGAGGTAAATTAAATGCCAAGTACAGCAGTTCTTGAAAGAAAAAAGCAAATGGTTGCTGACCTTTCAGAGAGAATTAAAAATTCTTGTGCCGGCGTTGTAGTTGACTACAAGGGTATCAATGTTGATGACGACACAAAGCTTCGTAAAGAGCTTCGTGAAGCAGGCGTTGAGTATTCAGTAGTTAAGAACTCAATCCTCGGCAGAGCAGTTGAAGATGCAGGTCTTGCAGGCCTTGAAGATGTTCTCGAAGGTACAACAGCAATCGCAACATCAGCTGATGATTATGTAGCATCAGCTCGTATTTTACAGAAGTTCGCTGACTCACACGATAACTTCTCACTTAAGAGTGGTTACCTTGACGGCGAAGTAATCTCTATGGATAAGCTTATGGCTCTTGCTAAGCTTCCATCAAGAGAAGTTCTTCTTGCTACAGTTTGCAGCGTATTCAATGCACCTATCGCAGCTTTTGCTCGTGGAGTTCAGGCTATCGTAGATAAGGGTGGCGTTGAGGCTTGTGAACCTGCAGCTAAGGAAGAAGCTGAAGCAGAAGCTCCTGCCGAAGCACCGGCTGGAGAAACAGCTGAATAATTAAATCAAACTATTTTAATTAAAATTAATCTTTAATCGGAGGAAAATAAAATGGCATCAGAAAAAGTTACAGCAATTGTTGAAGAGCTTAAGACTCTCACAGTTCTTGAGCTTTCAGAGCTCGTATCAGCAGTAGAAGAAGAATTTGGCGTAAGCGCTGCAGCAGCAGTAGCAGTAGCAGCACCTGCAGAAGGTGGCGCAGCAGCAGCTGACGAAAAGACAGAATTTGATGTAGTACTTGCAGAAGTAGGTGCTAACAAGATTCAAGTTATCAAGGCTGTTCGTGAAGCAACAGGTCTTGGCCTTAAGGAAGCTAAGGAAATCGTTGATAACGCTCCTAAGGCTGTTAAGGAAGCTGTTCCTACAGCGGACGCTGAAGCTCTCAAGGCTAAGCTTGAAGAAGCTGGCGCAAAGGTTGAACTCAAGTAATTTAACCTTACAATTTACCTTTAAAATTATAGGCACAACCGTTAATTCGGCTGTGCCTGTTTTTTGGTCTTTAGCAAAGAAATAAACCCCCGGTTCAACCGGGGGAATGAAAGCGCTTTAGTAAAAATAAATATGCCGAGCTTGATGCAAGGCAAATTGAAGAAAAGAAAACCTCCTAGTATAATGTGAGTGATATCGCATTACAAAACTAGGAGGTTAAATTATGCAAAGTAAAGGAAATAATGAGATAAAAAGTTCGGCACACTCAAAATACAGATGTCAATATCATATAGTTTTTGCACCAAAGTA
>JBNMGQ010000096.1:0-7984 GCA_050872345.1 Eubacterium sp.
TCTCCTATCGTCAGCATAGCTGACACTTCCCTCGTCAGAGGGAAGCAAGAACTTGGCTCCCTCTGACGAGGGAGCTGTCACGATAGTGACTGAGGGAGAGAAAAAATACAATGTGGCGTCAGCCGTCAACCGATTATAAACTATAATTTATATCCACTTTAATGCTTAAAAGTGCTGTATTGAAATGAATATTTACATATGATAAAATAATTTCACTATTTACGCTGTAAGAGAGGGAAATATTATGGCAAACAGAGAAAAATTCGGCTCAAGGCTCGGATTTATTTTAGTTTCGGCAGGGTGCGCAATAGGTATAGGCAATGTATGGAAATTTCCATATATCACCGGTATGTACGGTGGCGCTGCATTCATATTGATGTACCTTGCATTTTTGGTTGTACTCGGTTTACCTATTATGGTATGCGAGTTTACTGTCGGTCGTGGCAGTCAAATGGGTATGGGCAGAGCGCTTGAAAGGCTTGAGCCTAAAGGTACAAAATGGCATCATTTAAAATGGATAAGCATTTTGGGAAGCTTCCTTTTGATGATGTTTTACACAATGGTAGGTGGCTGGATGCTCAACTACGCTTATATGGAAGCGACGGGTAAGCTTTCCGGTTTAACCGGTGATGAAGTTGCAAATGCATTTAGCAATATGCTTGCGTCACCGGGTACTATGGCATTGTGGGCAATTATCGCAATTGTTGTGTCGTTCGGTGCTTGTGCTTTAGGTGTTCAAAAGGGTGTTGAAAAGGTCACAAAGGTAATGATGCTTTTACTTCTTGTGCTGATGATTGCACTTGCAGTAAATTCGGTTTTCTTACCTAATGCAAGCGAAGGTATTAAATTTTACCTTGTTCCTGATTTTAAGTCGGTAGCGCAAAAGGGTATAGGTAACGCCGTTTTTGCAGCAATGAGTCAGGCTTTCTTTACCTTAAGTCTCGGTATCGGTGCTATGGAAATTTTCGGTAGCTACCTTGACAAGAAAAAGAGAATTGCAGGCGAAGCAGTTAATATTGTTTTGCTTGATACTTTTGTTGCCCTTATGGCAGGATTTATTATCATTCCTGCGTGCTTCTCGTTTGGTGTTCAGCCTGATTCGGGTCCGTCACTTCTTTTCATTACTTTGCCTAACTTGTTTAACAGTATGAATGGTGGCAGAATTTGGGGCACTCTTTTCTTCGTCTTTATGTCGTTCGCTGCACTTTCAACTATCATTGCAGTGTTTGAAAATATTGTAGCAATGTTTATGGATATGTCAGGCTGGAGCAGAAAGAAATCTGTAGGCGTTAATTTCGTTCTTATTACTGTTCTTTCAATGCCTGCTATTTTAGGTTTCAACCTTCTTTCAAATATTCAGCCACTCGGTGACGGAAGTACGATTATGGATGTTGAGGACTTCCTTGTATCGTCAAACCTTTTGCCACTCGGCTCACTCGTTTTTGTAATGTTTTGCGTAAGGAAAAACGGCTGGGGATTTGAAAACTTTTTGAAGGAGGCCAACGAGGGCGAAGGCATAAAGTTCCCACATTGGATTAGATTTTATATGCAGTATATCCTGCCTGTAATCGTAACTATTATTTATCTTAAGGGCTATTACGATACTTTCAAGGATAAGGGTACAGGACTTTTAATCGGTTGGATGTGCTTTGCCTGTTTGCTTCTTTTGGCTATTTTCGGCATTTCACTTTTCACAGGTAAAAAGAAAAAAGCATAAAATATTAAGATAGGGGTGAGTTTTAGACTTGTCCCTATTATTTTTATAATTTAATTATCTTGCAAAACAAATTTATATATGATACACTGTTTGTATAACAAATGAAATGAGGTAGAATTATGATTTGTAAAAACTGTTCGGCTACTATTGACGACAATGCTGCATTTTGCCCTTACTGTGGAACTGCTACAGAGGTTGCGCAAAATAATCAGCAACAGCCTAATGCTCAATATCAGCAGGATAATCAATATTATTACAGTCCACAGCCAAATGCTCAACAACCAAACTATCAGCAAGGTAATTACCAACAACCCAACTACCAGCAACCCAACTACCAGCAACCTAATTATCAACAACAAAACTACCAACAGCCTAATTACCAGCAACAAGGCTATCAACAGCAATATTATCAGCAACAGCCTTATCAGCAAACCGATATGAACGGTAATCCTGTTCAGGGTGGAGTTAAGCCTCCAAAAGATAAAATTGCAGCAGGATTGCTTGCTATTTTCCTTGGTACATTTGGTATTCATAAGTTTTACCTTGGTTATACCAAAAGTGCTGTAATTATGCTTCTTGTTTCACTTCTTACTTTGGGCTTCGCAGCACCGGTTATAGCTATTATCGGTCTTATTGAAGGTATACTTTATTTGACTAAGTCCGATGAAGAATTTAATCAAATCTATGTTCAAAATACAAAAGAATGGTTCTAAAGTGAAATGATAAAAGCCGAGTAAGTCTTTGACTTACTCGGCTTTTTTAGATGGATTTTTACATACAGCTTTCAATAAGTTCTTTAATTTCTTCTTTTGGTTGGAAGCCTACTGCTCTTGTGACCTCTTCACCGTTTGAAAATACAACGATTGCAGGTATGCTTTGAATGTCGTATTCATATGCAAGGTCACGGTTTTCGTCAACATCGGCAGAAAAGAAATCGGCAGTGCCGTCCATTTCGTCTGAAAGCTCTTCAAGTACAGGCGCAAGCATTTGGCACGGACCACACCATACGGCAGAAAAGTCAACTACTGCAAGCTTGCTGTTTAATACATTGTCAAATTCATTTTCTCTTATTTCTTCAATCATTTTGTCATTCTCCTTTGTCTTTTTTTGCAAGATAGGTAACTGCAGACAATGCTGCCACATTACCTTGCCCTGCTGATTTTATATATTGATACGGCTTTCCTGCTATGTCGCCACAGGCAAAAAGTCCGTCAATGTTCGTCTTCATTTCAAGGTCAATAATTGCGTGAGTACCGTCGGTTTTAAGACCGGGTACTAAGTTCTTGGGCGCAATGCTGTTTCTTATAATAAATGTTGAAAAGGCTTCATATTCACCGTTTTCGCAAATAAGCTTTTCAGCTTTTCTGTCGCCTTCAAATCTAATCGGTTTGTCATGCACAATTTCGATATTGTCAATATCCTTTATTTCACCCCGATTACCTTTGTACATCGGTATAAATGTAACCTTACTGCATACTTCACTCAAAAATTTTGCTTCTTCCTCAGCTTCGCTTGTGTAAGCAATTACATTAACTTCTTTGCCCTTGCAAAGCATTGCGTCACAGGTTGCGCAGTAACTGACACCTCTGCCAAGGAATTTGTCCTCGTTTTCGATTGCTCTGCCTGATGACAAACCACAAGCCAAAACAACCGAACTGCATTCAACCATTTCACCATTTGAAAGCTGAAGTGCAAAGTATTTGCCCATAGAATAAACGGCAGTTACTTTTTTGTCGGTAATTTCAATGTCTAAATCTTTAAGGTGATTTTCAAAGCTTTTTGCAAGCTCTTGACCGGTAACATTGGGTAAACCTGTGTAATTGTTTATTTTTTCAGCCTTGCTTATCTTACTGCTCAAATCTTTGCTTCCTAAAAGTATTATGCTTTTGTTTCTGATTTTTGCAGTTATTGCAGCAGAAATACCTGCCGGCCCTGTTCCGATAATTCCTATGTCGTATCTCATATCTTGTCCTTTGGTAAATTATAGTTTAGCCTCCCTTGTAAAGGGAGGTGGTTGCGAAAGCAATCGGAGGGATTGTCGGGCGAACACAGTTCGCCTATCTCTCCTATCGTCAGCGTAGCTGACACTTCCCTCGTCAGAGGGAAGCAAGTTTCGAGTGAGTAAGGTTGCGAAGAAGTAGTCAGAATCGAGTTTTTCGGGAAGGGTGCTGTACTTTATTCTCACTCACTACGAAACAGTCCACCGGACTGTTTCTCCCAAATTTGTTGTTTCCTACGGTCGCCAAATTTGGAGTCTCGTGTCTCTTGTGCTACGCACAATTCACTCCCCTGAGCGAAAGGCTCGAAGCACCAACGATACGATTATGGTATCCTAAGATACCTAAAATCGTATCGTTCCTGCGTTATTGATATAAATTATTTAATAATCAATTCGCAACATTGAAATAAATAGTCTAATTGTTTGACACTTCGGTGCGGTTATGGCTGCTTATTCACAGCCGAAAACTATAATTTAATAAACAACTTATCCTTATCGTTTTCCCAAATACACAGCCAGCCACTTGGGATGCGTGCCCAGAGGTTGCCTGTTTCAATAAGTTTTGTTTCAAGGATTGAAACTGCCGTGTCCTTTTTCAAATATGCGTCATCGTCTGCATTTTTTGAGGTGGCAGATTTTTTCGCATTTTTCGTAAGTTCAAAAACCTTTTTTCTGCCCGATTTTGCGCCGGCGTCGTTATAGATACCTCTTACATTAGTAAGAGTATAATCGCCGAGTGAAACCGACGGTGCGTTAAAAGGGTCTTTTTTATTTTTAGGACGAAGCACACCGTAAAGCGCAAAGTAAGTATGCTTTACCTTTTGCATTTCTTTTTTATTCCAATTAGTATCGTAGGAATAAAATGTATTTGTATCACCCTGCCCTGTTGCTATTGCAATATGGCCGTAATTATTTTTCGCCGAAATATCGCCACTCCAAACGACAATGTCGCCCTTTTGTGGGACAAAATCGGGTGTGTTTTTAATCTTCACAAAATTTGCAGTCATAGTAGGATGAGTGGAAAACGAAAGCCAATAATCTTTTGCATTGCCCCAAGCACCTGCTTTAATACCGAACACTTTATAAAGATAAAGCTTTACAAGGTCAACGCACTGAACGCCACTTACACCGTCATAGTCGATTGCCGTGCCGATATATCTTTTTACAAATGAATCAAATGTCATCATTGCACCTCTTATCAAGATTCATAACTGCAGAAACACCGGCAGAAACAGCCGATACTCCAAGACCGATTAAAGCCGTTTTGAGCAAATCCTTTGACGCTGTAAAATCAATTGCAACTATATTGATTACTATGTAGCCGACAGCCGTTTGTACAAAGGTTCGCAGTGCTCGTTTAATTGTGTTTTCAGTGATTTTCATATTTTTCTTTCTCCTTTTCCAAGTCTTCTATTCTATGATTTATAACCTTAATTTGTTCCTCGACAACAGGCATACGGCTTGCAAAATTGTTGTGCTTATCAACCTTGTGCTCAAGCTGTTCCAAACGGTAAGAAGTAAGCTTTGACGAAGTTAAAATACCACCGAATGTGCCGACGACTGTTCCGAGCATTGAAACTAAGGAAATCAAAATATCCTTGCTTATAACAATTTTCCTTTCAAATTTATTTGGGTGGCTCAGGAACACTCCTGCAAGCTTGACATATTATACGAAAATAAAAATAATGCAAGCGACGGTACTTTTTTACTCACTTAGGATATAGCGCATATGAAGCATAATATGCATAAATTTTGTAGTATAAATATTCATTTTTATGCATATTTATGCTAATTTAGTTATAACTATTGACATTAGAAAATCACTGAGTATAATAAATAAGAATAGAAAATAATTAATCGGAGATATGTATAAAAATGAAGCGTATATTTATAGACGGAAAAGACGGCACAACCGGTCTTAAAATTTACCAAAGATTTGAAAACAGGGATGACATTGAGCTTTTGCTCATTGACCCTGAAAAGAGAAAAGACGCAAGCGAGAGAGCAAAGATGATTAACGAAAGTGACATCACATTCCTTTGCCTTCCTGACGCAGCGTCAATAGAAGCAGTGTCGCTCGTTAACAACGACAAAGTTAAGATTATTGACACTTCCACTGCTCACAGAACTAACCCTGAATGGGCATACGGCTTTGCAGAGCTTTCAGATGAATTTAGGCAGAAGATTGCAACAAGCAACCGAATTGCAGTTCCGGGTTGCTATGCAAGTGGTTTTAACTCAATTGTTTATCCACTTGTGCACAGTGGATTCATTTCAAGCGACTACGACATAGTTTGCTTTGCTATGAGTGGATACACAGGTGCAGGCAAAAAAGGCATTGCTCAGTACGAAGATGAAAACAGAGATAAGGAGCTTGACTCACCGAGAGTTTACGCTTTGAGCCAACAGCACAAGCACCTTAAGGAAATGAAGGCTATTTCAGAGCTTAGCAAAGAGCCTTTGTTCACACCGATTATTTGCGACTACCCACAGGGTATGCTTGTTAACATTCCACTTTACACAAGCAAGATGAATAAGAAATATACTAAACAAAACATTTACGAAATGTTTAAAGAGCATTACGACGGCAGTGATATTGTTAAAGTTCGACCACTCGGCTACAGCGAAAACATGATTGGTTCTAACAATTTTGCAAACCGTGACGATATGGAAATTGAAATCAACGGCAATGACGAGAGAATTATAATCACTTCTCGATTTGACAATTTGGGTAAGGGTGCTTCGGGTGCTGCTATCCAGTGCCTTAACATTGCTATGGGTATTGATGAAAAAACAGGTCTTAATATAGGAGAGTGAGAATATGAAATACATTGACGGTGGCATTTGCGCTGCCAAAGGCTTCAAAGCTTCGGGTACATATTGCGGCATTAAAAAGCCTAATGTTGAAAACTTTGACCCGACAATTCCACACAAAAATGACATTTGCCTTTTCAAGAGTGACGCAGTTTGCAACGCTGCTGCAGTTTACACTCAAAACAAGGTTAAGGGCGCACCGATTATTGTTACAAAAGCTAATTTGGAAAAGAGTGGCAACAAAGCTATCGCAGTAATTGCAAACTCTAAAAATGCCAACACCTGCAACGCAGACGGTGTTGAAAAGGCTGACAAAATGTGTGAGCTTGTAGCAAATGAGCTTAACATTCCAAAGGAGCAGGTAATAGTTGCTTCGACAGGTGTTATAGGTCAAATTCTTCCTATTGAGCCTATCGTTAAGGCCGTGCCTATTCTTGCGAAGGAACTTGACTACAGCAAGAATGAAGAAGCTGCCACTGCTATTATGACTACAGATACAATCAAGAAAGAATATGCCGTTGAGTTTGAGATTGACGGTGTTAAATGCGTTATCGGTGGTATGGCAAAGGGTTCAGGTATGATTCACCCTAATATGGCTACTACTCTTAACTTCATTACAAGTGACTGCGCTGTTTCAAGTGATATGCTTCAAAAAGCGCTTAGTGAAATTGTTAAGGTTACATACAACTGCTTATCTGTTGACGGTGACACTTCAACAAACGATATGGTAAGCCTTATGGCAAACGGTCTGGCAGGCAACAAGGAGATTGACTCTGAGGGCGAAGCGTTTGAAACATTCAAGTCTGCGCTTTATGAGGTTATGGCTAATCTTACAAGAATGCTTGCAAAGGACGGCGAAGGCGCAAGCAAGCTTCTTGAATGTAAGGTTGACGGTGCACCTGATAAGGACACGGCAATTATCGTCGCAAAAAGTGTTGTTTGCTCTTCCCTTTTCAAAGCTGCAATGTTCGGCGAGGACGCTAACTGGGGTCGTGTGCTTTGTGCTATCGGCTACGCAGACGCAGAGTTCGACATTAACAAGGTTGATGTTGATTTGAGAAGTGAGTACGGCACCGTTGAAGTTTGCAAAAACGGTTCAGGTATTGAGTTCAGCGAAGAAAAGGCTGCAAAGGTTCTTTCAAGCGACGAAATTTATATAGATATTAATCTTAATCAAGGCAATGAAAACGCAACTGCATGGGGTTGTGATTTGACTTATGATTATGTAAAGATTAATGGGGATTACAGGACCTAATATCGTAATTGAAAATATAGGTACTGCCAAGTCAAATCACAACAAGTGGCTCCAAATTCGGCGACCCCAAGGAGCAACGAATTTGGGAGAAACAGTCCGGTGGACTGTTTCGTAGCAATTGAGAACTGACTTATGATTATGTAAAGATTAATGGGGATTACAGAACCTAATATCGTAATTGAAAATATAGGTACTGCCA